>NZ_KV801851.1:0-137091 GCF_001810555.1 Corynebacterium sp. HMSC063G05
ATTTTTGTCATAAACGTAGTCAGTAACTCGCATTGAGGACTAAGTAGTAAATGGTGCCGACCCGGTGGCACGCCGACCGGACACGCTTTTTGACTATTCGCCCTTGATGCCTGGCAACGATCGCCCAAGCAACAAGAAAGGGGCTCCAACCGTTCGGTTGGAGCCCCTTAGCGTTTACACGCCAACTGGCGAAGACCAGTCAATGAGACCTACTTGAGAGCCTCTTCCAGCAGAGCCTTCTCCTCAATCTGGTGGACCTTAGCCACACCAGTTGCGGTGGAGGACTGTGCACGGCGGGAAACGCGGGTCAGCTTCGGCATATCCGGCAGAACCTCTGGGAGGTTCAGTGCCAGGAACGGCCATGGACCCTGGTTAGCCGGCTCATCCTGAACCCAGCGGACTTCCTCAAGATCCGGGTAGGACTCGAAGATGTCGCGGAGGCGGTTGTGCGGCAGCGGGTGCAGCATCTCCAGGCGAGCGATTGCAAGATCGTCGCGCTTGTCCTTCTTGCGCTTCTTCTCCAGCTCCCAGTAAATCTTGCCGGAGCAGAGCAGCAGGGTCTTGATGCCGGACTTGTCCTTGGACTCGAAGTTCGGGTCATCGATGACCGAGCGGAACTTGTTCGGGTTGGTGAAGTCCTCGACAGCAGACGCTGCCATCTTGTTGCGCAGCATCGACTTCGGCGAGAACACAACCAGCGGACGGTGCAGGTCGGACAGGACGTGGCGACGCAGCAGGTGGAAGTAGTTAGCCGGCTCGGACGGCTGAGCAACGGTGTAGGAGCCCTCGGCTGCCAGCTGCAGGAAGCGCTCGATGCGTGCCGAAGAGTGGTCCGGGCCCATGCCCTCGTAGCCGTGCGGCAGCAGCAGAATCAGCTTGGAGGTCTGACCCCACTTGGCCTCGCCGGAGGAAACGTACTGGTCAATGGTGGTCTGAGCGCCGTTGGCGAAGTCACCGAACTGTGCTTCCCAGAACACTGCTGCGTCCGGGTTACCCAGGGTGTAGCCGTACTCGAAGCCCATGCCTGCGTACTCGGTCAGAGCCGAGTTGTAAATCATGAAGCGACCGCCGTTCTTGGACTTACCGTAGGCGTCGATCGGGTTGTATTCCGAACCGTCCTCGGAGTCAATCAGAACTGCGTGGCGAGAGGTAAAGGTACCGCGGCGAACATCCTCACCTGCGAAGCGGACGTCGATGCCAGCACCGGTGAAGGAGCCGATTGCCAGCAGCTCGGCCATACCCCAGTCGATGCCACCTTCCTGAGTCATCTCCGCGCGCTTCTTAGCGACCGGCGCAACACGCGGGTGAATCTTGAAGCCCTCAGGGAGGTTGACGTAAGACTGACCAATCTCGACGATTTCAGCCTTGTCGATGCCGGTCTTGAGACCGTGCGGCAGCGGCTGAGAACCGGCGATACCGGTCTGCTCGCCCGGCTTGGCGTCCTGAGCTGCGCGAACCTCGTTGAAGACCGCTTCCATCTGGTCATGGAAGTCTCGGCGAACTGCCTCGTACTCTTCCTCGGAGATGTCACCGCGACCGATGAGGTCCTCGGTGTACTGAGCACGAACGCTTTCCTTCTCGTCGATGATCTTGTACATCAGCGGCTGAGTCATGGACGGGTCATCGGCCTCGTTGTGGCCGCGCTTGCGGTAGCAGACCAGGTCGATGAAGACGTCCTTGCCGTAGCGGTTACGGTACTCAACAGCCAGCTGGCCGACCCAGACGACAGCCTCCGGGTCGTCACCGTTGACGTGGAAGACCGGGCAGCCGTATGCCTTGGCGATGTCGGTTGCGTAGTAGGAGGAGCGACCGGAGTCCGGCGAAGTGGTGAAGCCGATCTGGTTGTTCACCACGATGTGGACGGTACCGCCGACCTTGTAACCACGCAGGGACATGAGGTTCAGGGTCTCCTGGACAATGCCCAGGCCGGCGAAGGATGCGTCACCGTGCAGCAGCAGCGGCATGACGGAGTAGCCCTCTTCGCCCTTGTTGATCTTGTCCTGGCGCGCACGAGCAAGACCCTCAACGACCGGGTTGACGGCCTCGAGGTGGGACGGGTTCGCAGTCAGGGTGACGTCAATCTCGCCCTCGCCGAACATCTGGATGTGACGGCCAGTAGTACCCAGGTGGTACTTGACGTCACCAGAACCGCCGACCTGTGCCGGGTCGATGTTGCCTTCGAACTCGGTGAAGATCTGGCGCAGTGGCTTGCCGACGATGTTTGCGAGCACATTCAGTCGACCGCGGTGTGGCATACCGATGACGACCTCATCCAGGCCAGCGCCAGCAGCGGTGTCAATGGCGGAGTCCATCAGCGGAATCAGCGACTCTGCGCCCTCAAGGGAGAAGCGCTTCTGGCCGACGTACTTGGTCTGCAGGAAGTTCTCGAATGCCTCAGCGGCGTTCAGCTTCTGCAGGATGTACTTCTGCTCAGCGTGGGACGGCTTTGGCTGGCCGCCCTCAATGCGCTCTTCCAGCCACTCGCGCTCTTCGCGGTCGAGGATGTGAGCGTACTCGGAACCGACCTTGAGGCAGTATGCGTTCTGCAGGCGCGAGAGAACCTCGCGCAGCGTCATCGTCTCCTTGCCGCCGAAACCACCGACGTTGAAGGTACGGTCCAGATCCCACAGGGTCAGACCGTGCTCCTCAATATCGAGGTCAGCGTGGTTCGGAGCGGAATCATTCGGCTGGTCAGAACGCAGCGGGTCGATATCAGCCAGCAAGTGACCGCGGGAGCGGTAGGCCTCAATCAGACGCATAACGCGGGTGTTCTTGTCGATACCCGTGTTCGGCAGATCCTGTGCCCAACGGATTGGGGTGTAGGGGACGCGCATGGTCTGGAAGATGTGGTCCCAGAACTTGTCGTCGACGAGCAGGTTGCTCATCGTGCGCAGGAACTCACCGGACTCTGCACCCTGGATAATGCGGTGATCGTAAGTAGAGGTGATGGTCACCAGCTTGCCGATGCCCATCTCTGCCAGACGGTCAGCGGAAGCACCAGCGAACTCAGCCGGGTAATCCATGGAACCGACACCGATAATCGCGCCCTGGCCCTTGGTCAGGCGCGGGACGGAGTGGCGGGTACCGATGCCGCCCGGGTTGGTCAGGGAAATGGTGACACCCTGGAAGTCCTTACCGGTCAGCTTGCCGTGGCGAGCACGAACGACGATGTCCTCGTAGGCGTCGACGAACTGCTTGAAGGTCAGGGTCTCACACTCGCGGATAGCGGCAACTACGAGCGAGCGAGAGCCGTCCTTAGCTGGCATATCAATAGCCAGGCCGAGGTTAATGTGCTCCGGGGTAACCAGAACTGGCTTGCCGTCAACCACCTTGTAGTTGTTGTTCATGTCCGGGTGGAGCATGACAGCCTTCACCATGGCGTAACCAATGATGTGGGTGAAGGAAATCTTGCCACCGCGGGCGCGTGCCAGATGATTGTTAACCAGGGTGCGGTTTTCAAACATCAGACGTGCCGGCATATCGCGAACCGACGTAGCGGTCGGCATCTCCAGGGAGACATCCATGTTCTTAGCGATAGCCCGTGCGACGCCCTTCAGAGGCTCCTCGCCGGATTCAACAGCCGAAACCTTGGCTGCTGCATCCATTGGGGACTTCTTTGGCTTCGGGGACGCCGGCTTGTTCGGGGTCTTAGTTGGTTCGACCCCCTTGGATTCACGACGTCCGGTTGCCTTAGCTTCCTCCTTCGTGGCTGCTGCTGGCTTTGCCATATTGGAAAGGTCCTCGCCCTTTTGGGACGGGGTGTGGGTTGCGAAGAATTCGCGCCATTCCTGACCCACAGATTGTGGATCCTTCTGGAATTGCTGGTACATCTCGTCGACCAGCCATTCGTTCTGGCCGAAGCTCATGTCGCTGCTCACGGCAGGTACTCGCCTCTTTTCGTCTTAGTTTTACTAACTCACGTTTATTCTAATTAGCGCAAGTGTCAAAGTGTCATTCAAGGATAACGAAAATTCTGAATTACTACACCGTCGCGCTCCCCATATGGTACTTGCTCCAAAGCTCTGCGTATTGGCCACCCGCCGCTAGGAGCTCGTCATGGGAGCCGTCCTCGACAATACGCCCGTGGTCAAGTACCAAAATCCGGTTGGCCCGAGCCGCTGTAGCCAGGCGGTGGGCCACAATAATTGCCGAGCGTTGACGCGACGCACGGTCAGTGGCTTCAAGGATTGCCGACTCTGTTGCAGGGTCGAGTGTCGCGGTGGCTTCGTCGAGAAGCAGCAGTTCAGGACGCATCATTTCGGCACGAGCGAGTGCGATGAGCTGACGCTGTCCGGAGGAGAGCCCTCGGCCATCTGGGCCGACGGGGTGGTGGAAGCCACCGGGCAGGCTGGCAATGGTGCTGAGGGCACCGACGTTTTTCGCGGCCTGCTGAATTTCAGCATGACTGCTGTCCGGTAGACCGTAGGAAATATTTGTTGCTACTGTCCCCGAAAACAGGTGTGATTCTTGGGGGACATAGCCGAGGGTGCGTCGCCAATCGTTAAGAGGGAAGTCGCGGATGTCAGTTTCGGAGGCTCGCACCACACCGTCAACTGGATCGTAGAACCGAGCAAACAACTTAATGATTGTTGATTTTCCGGCGCCCGTGGATCCGACAATTGCGACTGTTTCTCCGGCAGGAATCTGCAAATCGAGAGCATCGAGAACCTGCGGGCGTTCGTGCTCAGAGTCGGCGGCGGAGTAGGAGAAAGTTACCTTGTCTAAGCGCAGGTCGCCAGCAGCTGCGCGGGACGCGCCGTCAGTAGTGCCGTGATCTGGCATGGGGGCGGTCTGTAGGAGGTCATCAATGCGATTGAGGCCGACCTTCGCCTGCTGGTAGCCGTCGAAAACATGGGACAGCTGCTGAATCGGGCCAAAGAGCATTCCTAGGTACAGCGTGAAGGCGACGAGTACGCCGGGCGTCGTGGTTCCCGAAGCAACCTGTTGGGCACCGACAGCCAATACCGCGGCTGTTGCCAACTCAGAGACGAAGTTGATGCCGGGGAAGAATAGAGCCACGGCCAGCTGCGCTCGCTGACGAATTGCGCGGTACTTATCGGATTCCTCGGCAAAGGAAGATTCGATATCGGCGACGCGGTGGTACATCTGAATCTCGCGAAGCCCACCAATGGTCTCCTGAAAATCAGCGTTGACCAAGGAGAGCTGCTCGCGTGCAAACTTGTATAGGCGCGAGGAGATTCGGCGGAATACCAGGGTGGCCACCACAATGATGGGAAGCGATGCCAACGCCACTGCGGCGAGTGACACCTGTGTGGCAAGCAACAGCGCTGTGACACCGAGCAGAGTAAACGCGGCGATTGCCCCTTCTGCCAGTCCCGTTTGCAGGAAAGAGGAGAGCGCATCGATGTCGGTTGTCATCCTCGTCATGATGGCGCCCGAGCGATTGGCCTCGAAGTAGTTAATGCCAAGCGACTGCAGGTGACGGTAGCAACGCACACGCAGGGCATAGAGCAGCCGCTCACCAGTGCGCGCAGTAATAACAGCATTTGTGGCTACGGCAAGCCAACTGATGAGGACCGTCGCCAAGCCACCTGCGGCGCAGGCCCACAGCACGGCCTCATTGTGCTCACTGATGCCGTGGTCAATGGCGTAGCGCACGAGCATGGGGAACGCCAGATCGGCGACGGCAATGAGGGCGAGCAGCGCAATGACACTTATAAATAGGCCACGGACATAGGACAGCAACCGGCGCAGAGAAAAAAGCTCGGAGTTGTCGAGTGCCGCAGCGGGCACACGCGGTTTTTCGGTAGCGGGTGGGAGGTTTCGCACGCGCTCGAGTAGCTCCGGCGTCGCAGGCGCATTGGCGAGAGCCGCCCCCATGCCACCACGACCGCCGCCGCGGCCACCGCGGCCACCGGGGCCACCGGGTCCACCTGGACCGCCTGGACCTCCTCCGGCTCGGCCAACCCCGCGGCTCATTTGAGAAGTGGCACCTCCGGGAAGCCGCGCAGCGGTGTCTGGCGTGGAGTTGTCGGAGGTTGGCGCGGATTCGTCGGGCCAGAGTTCCTCGGGGCTGGGGTCTTCGCTGTCGATGGGGTCGAGAACAAGGTTTTCGATTTCGGGGTAGGCGCTCTGGTCGATGTCCATCAGCTCGGTGAAGCGCGGATGAGAAGTAATCAGTTCGGCCTTGGTGCCAATGCCGGTGATGGCACCGTCTTCGAAAATGGCGATGTGGTCCGCCTGCTCGAGAGTGGAAGATCGATGCGCCACGATGACGATAGTCGTTTCCGCCAGCTGCGAGGTCAGCGCGTTGAAGATTTCTAACTCTGTTGCAGCATCGATTGCTGAGGTCGCGTCGTCGAGAACCAAAACTCGAGGACGGGCGAGGAATGCCCGTGCTAACGCGACGCGTTGAGCTTGTCCGCCGGAGAGATTATGCCCGCGCTCGCCGATGGCTGTGTCCCACCCCTGAGGCAGGTCGTCGACGAAGTTGACCTGGGCGGCGGTCGCTGCGGCGACAATCTCTTCCTGGGACGCCGCGGGATTGGCGAATGCGATGTTCTCACGCAATGTGCCCGCAAATAGATAAGGAGTGTCCGGAACGACAGTAATAGCGTCATATACGTCGCTGGAGAGAATGCGCGCGGTATCTGTGGATGTGCCGTGGCTGGGCGCATCGATAGTGATAGTTCCCGAATCCGGCAGATAGTGACGGCCGAGCAACTCCGTGGCGATAGTCTTTCCGGACCCCGGTGGGCCAATCAACGCTAAGGTCGCCCCTGGTGCGACGGAGAATGAGACATCGTCGATAAGCGTGCGTCCGCCACGGCTGTGGGTGACGCGGTTGAAGCTGATGCCAACGGGGCCGTCGGGGAGGGGGAGCGCGTCGGTGGGTTCGGGGTTGTCTGGTCGGGCGTCGATGACATCGGAAATGCGGTCGATGCTTGCCGACGTCAGCTGTATCGAGATGACCATGTTGGAGACCAGACGCGACAGGGCAGTCAGGCTGGTGAGATACGTGGCAAAAGCCACGAATGTGCCTAGGGTGATGTGTCCGTTAATCGCGAGCCAGCCACCGACCGCGATATTTCCGACGAGGGACAGTTGCGGCAACGACTGCAGCGCCGGTTGGAATCGAGCGCTGAGTTTTGCCGCTCGCAGGCGTAGGGAAAAGAGCAGCGACGAGTTACGCTCCATCTTCGCAACTTCGTTGTCACCCTGCGCAAACGCCTTGACAACGCGGATGCCGGAAACGGTTTCCTCGACTTGTCCGGCGATCTCGCCTGCTTGCTGTTGGGCAGCCCAGGTTGCGGCATGGAGTTTGTCACGCGAATTCACCGCAATGTAGACAATCGCTGGCACGACGGCGAGGCCGACCAGTGTCAGGGGCAGCGAGAGGGCGAGCATGATGCCGATAGTGATGAACAGCTTGACGACGGATCCCAGTGTCAACGGCAACATCGCCAGTAGTCCGGACACTGCCTGGAGGTCGGAAATTGACCGTGACACGACCTGGCCGGTGTTGACTCGGTCTTGTGCTGGACCATCGAGGTTTTGTAGGGAGCGAAGGATCTTTAGTCGCAGGTCGTGCTGAACATCAATGGAGAGTTTGCCGGAGAAGAATCTGCGCCCCACCTGGGCGACGAAGCGTACTAACGCGATGGCCAGAAAGACGGAAATGACTGCCTGCAGGGGAGTTAGGGAAGGCAGTAGGCGCGCGGGGACACCGCCATCGGAAGAGCCCGTTGCCACATCAATGGCATCTCTAGTGAGAAGCGGAAGTACGGACTCCAGCCCGACAACGATTAGCGCTGCAACAATGACACCATAGAGCGGTAGTGGCCTGTGAAGAGACTGTTTCCACAAGAACTTCATGGGAGAGGTTCTGAGGGGTTTGCTCTGGGCCATGGTGGGTACCGCTCTTCCATTGAAAAACGTCGCTGAAGGGTAATCGGGGTAAGAGGAACTACTTATTCTTCTTTTTCTTCGGCCACTTCAGCGCCGAGGGAATAGAGAACCTCGATGACTTTGAGTCCTTCTTCGAGTCCTCCGAGGTGTTGGATTTAGCCGGTAGCTTTCGTTCAAAGTCCGACCAATCCTGGGGAAGCGGGCCCAGAGATGCGCGAGTGGAGCTGATAAGAATGCCACCGAGCTTGCGGTTGGCGGAGGCCCCAACCACGGCGCCAATTCCAAATGGCAAAACCTTACCGATGATGGCCAGGCGAGCGTTCTTCATCAAGCGCTTGCGTGCCTCGCGAATCAGCAGGCGGTTTGCTGCACCCAGCTGCGGAACGCCAAGCCGTGGCAGTAGAGAATTTACGGAAGTTTTGGTCTGCTTCCGCAGCGATTCCTCGCCAAGCAGAGAGGCCATAATAGCTGTCCCCTCAGAGCCGCTCATGGCCGCAAGAATCAGCGTGCGACGGCGTTGCGGATCGGTGATGTCAATATTGCGCAGGGTTGCTGAGGCCAGTGTGTACCAGGCTGATGCTTCCAGGAACAGCAGCGATTCACCGGTAACCGCAGCCAAGCCCGTAATCATGCCGACGCCGGGAAGAACCGCACTGCCGCCGGCGGCACCACCGGTGCCGGTGACCAGGTTGAGGTAGTGGGAATCAATACGTTCTTGTACCTGCGCCGGAGTTTCATCTTTTTTGCGCTTGTGCAGGGAACTGACGTACCCGGTGATGGCAGACGACTGCCAGCTCATGGTCTTATCCAGGGTTTGGATAAGAAGGGTTCCCAGTTTTCCGGCATCACGTTCGATCGCTTCGGGGGTTGAGTTCACCGCATCAGTTACTGTGCGAGTTGAATCCTTCTTCGTCTTTTGGAACAAAGTAGTAGACCTCCTAAACGGGTCCGTTGAGAGCCATATGCCCATATAAACACTACTGAGCTGTGGGGAAATTCCGTAGTCGGTGGAAAAATAGACAGGTGTACGGCGATTAACACAGTCGATAGAAGGATGAGACTGGTGAACGATGTCACGCGGGGTGCCGCATTGCCTCCCGAGTACTCCCAGCTTTTGGCGGACTTTCCTCGGTTTTCCGCAGATGTCACGCCTCACGACGGCGCTGCGGAGTGGCACCTTTCTACCGAAGCTGTAGCCGCCGGAATTGAGGCTGGGAGAAAGCTGTTTCCCATGCCCGAGGTTGAGGTGGATACCCGTTTCCAGGCCCAGTTGTGGTGGTGGTCCATGTGCGGAGCATTGGTAGGGCCATCGCTGGCATGCGTGTTGGTGTCCGATCGAGTTCCAGTGTGGCAGTGGTCTTCTTGGCTCACATTTCTTCGAGATGACTATTGGGTTGGGTTCCAAGCTCAACAGTTTGAAAGCATTTCCGCTGAGGATGCGGATGAGCTGAAGGATTCCGGCGAAGCACTGGCTCATTTCTTGGAGCCGTTGGCTCAGGTTGTTGGAGAAGTCGGGGAAATCAAGCCTGCCCCTCTTTGGGCCGTGGCTGCCGATGCCGTAGCTAACGCCGCAATATCCGCCGGTAATGAGCTGATGGAGCCCTGGCGTGGAGCGCTTATTGGCAAACATGTCGTTGAGGGAATACAGCGAGTACATCGGGTCCCTCTTCCTCGTTTCATGGATTCCTGCGGAGGCGAGGTGCGCCCCTGGGATGAAGCCGCTGCTGAATCGGGAGAAGAACCGGACTTCGATGTAGTTACTCACCTGGAGAGGGCTACTTGCTGCATGATTTATCACAGCCCAGATGCCGATCTGTGTGTCTCCTGTCCAAAACGTTCTCGTGAGGAACGCCATCAACTCTGGGCACGCTACTGAGCGCTCTGTTTTCGAGAATCGACAGCTGGCGGCCTGCTCCTCAACCGACCGCGTTGGCGGCTTTGCAGCAGCACGCACGCTGCCGGCGCGATCTTTCGCAGCAATTGCCGGGGGCATGAGCCACCCCATGATTGCGCGTTTGTCGCTACGATTGGCTGCGGGTAGAGGCCAATTATCTTTCAAGGGAGGATTCCACCCATGAGCTTTTTCGAGCAGATTGCTGCGGCACTGGACCGCGAGGGCATTGAAAGCCGTGTCAACGATGACACCCTCTTCGTTCCCATTACCTCTGACCTGGAGGTTCAGTTCGTCACCATTGATGAGGACATCCCGGCTGCCGAAGTTTACGTAGCCGCTGCCGATGTGGATGATGAGGACGACGAGTTCGAAGCTGTTCTGGTCTCCGCTGTATTCTCCGTCGAAGACGCCGTCGCGGCAGTCGCCCACCATGTAGCTACTGACCAGGTTGTTGGCCTGCTGCGCACTCTGCTCGATGGTGATGATGACCGCATTGCTGACCTGGAGTTTGAACAGGACCCCGAAGAGGCAACCTTGGTCACCTCCGAAGTTGGTACCTCCTCGTTGGTCCAGGTTTTGGTAACTGCCCACAACAACGAGCCCAGCGCACACGTCCGCTTCATCTCCCAGGACGCGAACTTGGACGACATTGTCGACCAGGCCATCGCAGAGTTCTGGGACTCGGACACCGAAACGGTTCTCACCGATGATGACCGTCGCAAGATGTTCGCTGACCTCTACTCTGACATCCAGACCTTGCGCAATGAGGTTCTGACGCTGGGCACCTTCAAGGACTTTGACAAGCTGATGGATGTCCTTGCGCTCGTGGTAGACCGCGCAGAGGAATGGGAAGATCAGCTGGCACCCGTCGATGACGGGTACGCGGAGTATATCTACTCTGATCACGTTGCCTCCTTGGACGGGGATGATGATGACGATGACGACGATGATGACCTCTATGACGATGGCGACTATGACGACGAGGACGACGAAGAAGGCGACGACAGCGAGTAGCCGTACTGTGGCAGCACTGTGACCAGTGCTAAGCCGCTGATGGGCGAGAAGAAAAGAGCTCGTTAGGACACGGCAGTGGCCGCGCGCCCCTGGTGCCAATCCAGCTATAACGGCGCCCGGGGAGTGCGAGGTCAGTGCCGTTTTCGTGTATCTTGCTGCAGTCCTGCGCACGATGGAGAGCCTCAGCCACAGCCCGAGTACGTCGGCGGTTTTCTTCCCGCGTCCGATTCGAACCGCCAATTCCGCGGAGGACTACCTCCGATGAGGATGCCACCTTGACGGAAACGGAGTACATGAACATGGGCTCATCCTTCAGGATGAAGTATTCCGCGTGCACGTCGGCAAGCTGAGAGACCAGTGCGCGAGGAAGCGCTATCCGCGACGCGCGGACGGTGACCACAGGCCCGTCGGGAAGCGAAAAGGTGTGATCTAGCGCGCCGGGCGAATGCCTACGGGCGATGGTGGGGTGGCAGAGGATTGTGCGGATGAGGTCGAGGTCTTCGAAACATTCTGCACGGTAGGTAGCGGATAGTGGGGGAAGAGCTAGGCGGCGATGAATGGGAAACTCGTCTGCTGTGTTCATGGCTCACAAGTTATCGAACACCCCGGACTCGCATTTTCGAACATATAGAACTAATGTTCGAGATATGTTTAGCATCAATTGGCTACCCAAGTGGGGGTAGTCAATTGGCTAGGTGCCTGGTGTTATTGCAGGGACATGTGGGGTTGTGGAAACGATTCGATAACGACTTTTGTAAAAGTCCAAGAGTCTGAGAAAACGCTATTTCTGGGGGTGGGGTGGTGGATTAGTGTGGGGGATGGTCCTAAAGGAAAACTAAAAATTTGAAAGATTCGTCTCAATGAAGCACGCAAGAAGTCGAATGGCGGTATCGGCTTTCGCAGCACTTTTGTCCTTAGCAGCCCCGGTCGCGGCACATGCTGTCGTGGTTGGTCCGGGTGACCCGATTCGAACTCCCATGGAGGGAAGCCCGTGGGATGGGCACCGAAATGTCAACTCGCCGATGTGTTCGGCGGGTGTTCCGGGAACGGTGACGGACCGCAATGGGGAAAAGCATCGGGTCATGTTGACCGCAGGGCACTGTGTGAATGATGCTCCGGATGTGGGTCTGCCAATCGTTACCGGTGAGGTGTATGTGCCAACCACCGAAGGCGATAAGCGCATTGGTACGACAGGTGCTCACCGTTGGGAAGTGCCGCAGGAAGATGCCGGACTGGAGTCGTTGCCGGCGGCCTTTAATGGTGCAGACTATGGAGTAATCAACCTTGATCCAGACGTAGAAACTACCGGCGCAAGTTACTCCATCGATGAAAATGGTCAGAGCTACGGGGAGCCTGTAGCGATGACTGGCATTCAAGACAATGAAGATCTGCCGCGTGGCGAGGTCTCCTTCGATAATTTTGGCAAACCTATCTGTAAGGACGGCATGCGTACCGGACGTGCCTGTGGCTATCAGGTATTCCGGGCTCGAAACGGCATTTGGACGGTTGGTATCGGCGTTGACCACGGTGACTCGGGCGGAAATGCCTACGATCCGACCACAAATGAAGTTATTGGCGTGAATTCGATGACCTTCGGTCCGGTCTCGCGTGTGATGCCCGCGGATATTGCCATCCAGGAGGCCTACGGCATTCCCGACGGTCAAGTAAACGACCACTTCGAGGTATCGGATTCCACGGCTCAGCGCGACTCCACCTATCGCACCCTCAACGAGGATATGGCGGCGGATCAGGAGTACGCCCGGACGCAGAATTCGCAGGGTTCTCAGGAAGGTTCTGTACCGCAGTTAACTGATCTTGTGGACCAGTTGCCGCAGTCGCCGCAACTGCCTGAGCTGCCACAATCGCCCCAATTGCCACAATCGTCACAGCCGTTTGAGCTGCCTCAGTTGGCAGAAATTCAGCTTCCAAGCTTTGAGGGCTAGCACCAGTCTGAGAATCTGACAAAAATCACCCCCGAACCGTTAAGAGAGCCAGAATCATCCAAGGCGGATGGTTCTGGCTCTTGCATTGCTGTTGAACAAACTTTTTGATGCGTAATGCGCGTGCCGTGAAGGCGATTGAACGGTTCCTCGACTGAGAATTTCACCCTAGGTTCCATTTTTGGAGAGCTTTGTAAAGGTGTCCCTAATACACTGAGAGGGACAAGTTTTCTGTACAGAAATGGAGTAGCGCACACTATGGTCAGTTCGAAGAAGGTCGCCACACTTACGGCTGCACTGTCGGTAGCTGCAGGTGGCTTTGTGCCCGGAATCGCGGTAGCTGAGGCTGCACCGGCAAACTCGGATGTTGTCATCGGCCCGGGCTCGCCGTTGCGAATGCCGTTCCCGAGCAGCAAGAACATCGACGGACGGCATGTTCAGTCCCCGATGTGCTCTCTGGGAGTTCCCGGCACCGTTGTGGATCAGAATGGCGTTTCGCATCGTGTCATCATGACTGCCGGCCACTGTGTTGTGGCGAAGGATACTGAAACCGGCGAAGAGGTCACCGGCCAGTTCTTCATCCCAACCAAGGACGGCGACAAGCTGGTCAACAAGGACTACATGGGCACCGATATCATGCCGGAAGAGGGTGACTTCGACGAAAACACCACTATGCCGGAGTTCTTCAACGACCTCTTCAATAGCGGTGACTACGGCATCATTGAGGTTCAGGACGACATCAAGACCACCTCTATGTCCCACTCTGTTGATGAGTTCGGCAACGTCCACGGCGAGCCGGTTCAGATCGTCGGTATCGAGGACAAGCGCACTCTCGAGCCGATGGAGATTTCCTTCGACAACCTCGGTGAGCCCGTGTGCACCGACGGTTCCCGTACCGGCCGTGGCTGCGGCTTCCAGGTCTTCCGAGTCCGCAATGGTGTCTGGGCTATCGCTCCGATTGACCACGGCGATTCGGGCGGAAACGCTTTCAACCCGGAGACTCGCGAGGCCATTGGCGTTAACTCCATGGGCATCGGCCCGCTGAGTCGCTTCCAGCCGATTGACGTTGCTCTTGAAGAGCAGTACGACATCCCGGACGGCCAGGTCAACGAGCGCTTCAAGGTAGAGACCTCCACTGAACCGCAGTCCGAGTTCCGCACGATTGACGAGGACTCCCAGTACACCAAGCAGCACGTCCCACAGGAAGAGCCGGAGCTGGGCCCGATTGGCGAGCTGCTCCCAGAGGGCGTCGAGGTCCCGCCGGAGATTGCCGACATCATCTCGGAGAGCCCGTCTCTCCCGGAGCTGCCGATTCCGGAGCTGTCGGGTGCGACCGCTCAGGCAACGCAGTCTGTCAGCAACATTTCCTCGCAGGCGAACCTGCCGAGCCTGTTCTAATCAGGTCACCGCAGTCTCGTAGATAGGGCGTTCGCTTTACGACGCTCCGTTCAACCCCCTATTCCGCCACAGTGGCGGGGTAGGGGGTTGGCTTTCGTATTTTGGCCGCAAAATTATATAAGCTAAACGCACCAGCATACGAAAAGAGATATGCAGGAATCGAGTGATGGGACATTTTTTGCTATGAAGAGCTTTTCGACTGAGCTAGGCTATGACGATTCTGATGTGGAGTCAGTTGTAAACTACGCCGAAAAGATAGTCGGAAAATCTCTTCGAGAGGCACTTGGTGTCGAGGATTTGGATGATCCGAGGGTAAAGCGAGGGGCATTCGGTTCCGCGTTAGAGACACTCTATTTCAAGATTCCGGCTAACAGTAATGCAGAAGCAGACTTTACAAAAATAGGCGTCGAACTAAAAAGTACGCCGATGAAATTGACTAAAAAAGGTGATTATTCCGCAAAGGAACGTCTTGTCCTTTCGATGATTGACTACTTTTCACTCCCTGAGGAACAGTGGGTTGAGTCGCATCTGCTGGCCAAGATTAGCCGCATGCTATTAGTGGCATACCTTTTTGAAAAGGATAAGAATCCTGTCGATTACCAGGTTCTTCTCGCGAAGCTTTGGGAACTGTCGCAGGATGACATTGTCCAGCTTCGCAGTGACTGGGAATTGATTCAGGAGAAGGTCCGACGAGGACAAGCGCACACCATTTCATCTGGTGACACGATGTACCTGGAAGCCTGTACTAAGGCAGCGAATAGCACGATTACGCGGAAGCAGCCATTCTCGGATGAGCCGGCGAAGCCTCGGGCATGGGCCTTTAAGCGGAGTTATATTGATGTCATTCTCAACGGCATGCTTAATGCTCAAGAGATTGAACGAAAGCAATCAGAAGCAGATATGGATTTGCTTGGGCTGGTAAAGAAGCGATTCGCGCCGTATATGAATCGTACCCTTACTAGCTTGGCTGAAGGCTTGGGTTACAGTAACACCCGCCTTCCTAAGCATATTGGCAGTCTTATTGTTAAGAGTATTCTCGGTGTGGACAAGGAATCTGAAATTGCTGAGTTTGTAAAAGCTGGGATCGTCCCTAAGGTTATCCGTTTGAAGAGAAATGGAAAGCCCAAGGAATCCCTATCTTTTCCAAGGTTTTCCTACCGTGATTTGGTGGAGCAAGATTTCGAGCAAAGCGAGTTCAGTGAGCAGTTGGCGCAGAAGTACCTTTTTGTTGTCTTCTGCGAAGATGAGTCGAATCTTGGAGAGTTTCGACTAGCGGACGTACTGTTTTGGCAGATGCCTGACTCTGACTTGGTAGAGGCACGTGCATGTTACGACCTGATGCGGGAGCGTGTAATCGACGGGCGCGCTAGCGAGTCGGTTAAGAGTACGGAGAACCGTTGCTGTCACGTTCGGCCGAAGGCTCGAAACAAGGCAGATACAGCTGTTACTCCGCGAGGTGAAACTGTGGTCAAAAAGTCCTTTTGGTTGAACGCGGGGTACGTGGGTGATGAGATCAGTCGGGTTCTAAATTCCTAGAGATTTAGAAATAGTGTTCGAATAAGGCGGCGGTTTTGGTTAACTATCGGCCAGTTTGATCCGGCCTCTGTGTCATGGTTAGAATCACTCTGACGTATCAGAACACAGTAGCGATTGGAGAAACGTGTCTGATAAAACCATTCGCGTAGCCGAATTGTTCGCGGGAGTAGGTGGCTTTCGCCTCGGCTTAGACGGCTATCAGGATCAAAGCGACGGTATAGCATCTCTTCCGGCGGCAGGACCATTTGAGACCGTGTGGGCTAACCAGTGGGAACCACCAGGAACTCCAGCTCGCCAGTTTGCATGGCGCTGTTATGTAAACAGGTTCGGGGAGAACAGCTGTGTGAATGAAGACATCAACGTTGTTCTCGACAATGCGGAAGCCGGGCTGTTCGAGATTCCCGATGTAGACATGGTTGTGGGAGGGTTTCCGTGCCAGGACTACTCAGTTGCCAAACCGCTATCGCAAGCAGGTGGGATTGAAGGGAAAAAAGGTGTCCTCTGGTGGGATATCTACAGGTTCCTTAAGCTAAAGAGCCCCAAGTATGTCTTGTTGGAAAACGTTGATCGATTGCTGAAGAGCCCTGCTACTCAGCGAGGTCGCGACTTTGCAATTATGTTGTCGTGCTTCGGTGACCTCGGCTACTCCGTCGAGTGGAGGGTGATTAATAGTGCTGAGTATGGTTTTCCGCAGCGACGTAAGCGGGTCTACATCTATGCAGTTAAGAATCCCGGCACCTGGGAATTAGAGCAGCGCGCTAAGGATGGCATCATGGCCGCGGCTTTACCAATTGAGGAACCTCTGCATTTCACAGAAGTTGTGATTCCAGAGGATCCATATGAAGCAACAAAGACGTTTTCACTAGGTGCCAAGAAGTCTCCATTCGAAACTGGAGGCATAATGCAGAACTTCAAGGCGCTAACATTTTCTGTGGTTGAGTCCTATGATGGGCCTCGACAAGTTCTTGGGGATGTCCTTGTTGATGAGTCTGCTGTTCCAGATTCTTTCGTTATTCACGCGGATGAAGTTCATAAGTGGGAGTATCTGAAGGGTTCAAAGCGCGAAGAACGAGTCAATAAAAAGACTGGTTTTACGTATTTGTACAGTGAGGGGAGTATGTCCTTCCCGGACTCGACGGAAAAGCCCTCCCGAACGATTTTGACTGGTGAAGGCGGAAAATCGGCCTCCCGTTTCAAGCATGTGGTTAAGGTGGATGGAAGACTGCGTCGTCTAGTTCCAGATGAACTGGATGCTCTGCAAGGATTCCCTAAGGGATGGACGGACACAGGAATGACCGACGGCCATCGTGCCTTTTGCATGGGTAATGCACTAGTAGTTGGAATTCCTCATTTGATTGGCAAAGAGTTGGCCCGGCGAATTGAAAGTGAAATGGGCGACTCTGACTAGAGGTTTTAGAAAGGACCGTTACCTTGTCAGCTTCCCGTTCGCGCGACCTGCTTCGTCGTAAAGCAAAGTGCGAATCTCAGCCGGATATCGCATCGGAGGTGGGAAGCAAACCACAAGGTCGGGATTCTTGGCAGGGTGAATTAGACGGGACTAAACAGCCGATTCCGCGAGAGATTTGGATTCTGGTCAGCGCTGCGTTCATCATTGCGCTGGGCTTCGGTCTGATTGCACCGATCTTGCCGCAGTACGCGCGCAGCTTCGATGTGGGGGTGTTCGCGGCCAGCTTCGTGGTCAGTTCGTTCTCCATTTTCCGGCTAATCTTCGCGCCGGCATCGGGCTCACTGGTAGAGAAGCTCGGATATCGACGCACGTACCTAACCGGCATCAGTATTGTCGCGTTCTCGACTTTGCTTGTCGGTATTGCGCAGACATATTGGCAACTGCTGGCGTTTCGTGCGCTCGGAGGCATCGGTTCGACGATGTTTACGGTCTCGGCAATGGGGCTGATTGTGCGGATTTCACCGCCGGAGATCCGCGGTAAGAGCTCGGCCGCCTACGGCACAGCCTTCCTGTTGGGCAATGTCTTTGGCCCGATCATTGGTGCTGCAATGGGCGCATGGGGCATGCGGATGCCGTTTTTCATCTACGGTGGGGCGCTGATCGTGGCAACGATTGTGGTCGGCATGTCGCTGAGTGCGGAGCATCTTCGCCATGTAGTGCCCAAGCGCACGACCCCGGTGCTGAGGTTCTCCGAGGCAATCCGTGACTCGGCATATCGGAGCGCACTAGTCGGAGCCTTCGCCAACGGTTGGTCGAACTTCGGTGTGCGCGTCGCGATTGTCCCGCTGTTCGCCGCGGCAACGTTTTCCCATGTTGGCACCCCAGAACCGGGCAGCGATGGGGCAGTAGCCGCCACTGCCACAGCTGGTTTCGCGCTGACGGCCTTCGCGCTCGGCAATGTCACGGCACTGCAGTTTTCCGGCCGTCTCTCCGACCGCATCGGCCGTCGCCCTCTGCTCATCACGGGCCTGTTCATCAACGGCGTGTTCACGGGCGCTATCGGATTTAGCAGCGGTGCCATTCCGCTACTGATTCTCTCCGTCCTCGCGGGTTTCGGCGCTGGCATGATCAATCCATCGCAGCAGGCCGTGCTTGCCGACGTCATCGGCGCCAACCGCCAAGGTGGAAAGGTGCTGGCCAATTTCCAGATGGCTCAGGACTTCGGAGCGATCTCTGGCCCGCTGATTGTCGGCGCAATTGTGGATGCCGCAGGGTTCAAGGCCGGTTTCTTTGTTTGCGGTGTCATTTCGCTGGTCGCAATGGTGGGCTGGATCTTCGGGCGAGAGACTCTACCAGCCCACTCGTCGAACAGCGGAGCCAAAGAAGCCGAAGCAAAAACAGCTTAAGCAGAAGCGGATTTGCTAGTTTCCTTGCCTTCATCGACCTTTCGGCAAATAGCCACATAGATAGCGCCAGTAATGTTATGCACCACAGCGGCCACCGCGCCGGGAAGCGCTGCCTCCGGGGTAAAGAACTTCGCTGCCATACCGGAGGACAGGCCAGCGGACTGTGTGCCGACCTCCACGGCCACCGTGCGCTTGCCCGCAGTCGGCATCCCCACCAGCTGGCCTGCAAAGAAGCCGAGCACGTAGCCCAGAACGTTGTGGATGATCACAGCCACAAACACAATCAGGCCAATGTTCGCCAGGCTCTCAGCGTTCTTGGCCACGGCACCGAAGACCACGCCACCGATACCGAGAATAGAAATCCACGGCAGGATTGGGAGGATCTTGTTAATAAAGGTATCGGCCACAAAGCGGATAATCAGACCGCCAATCACTGGCAGGAGGACTGTCTGACAGAGGCTCCAGGCCATCCCGAGGCCGTCGACCTCCGTGTGCGCGTCGGCAAGCACGAGCATAAGAAACGGCGTCATAATCGGCGAGACCAGCGTCGACACACTGGTCATGGCGACGGACAGTGCGACGTCACCGCGTGCCAGGTAAGCGATGACGTTCGACGAGGTGCCGCCGGGGACGGATCCCAGCATCAGCAGGCCGACGGCGAGTGCCGGGTTGAGGCCGAGGGCTTTCGCCACGGCAATCGCTAGCAGCGGCATGATGACAAACTGAGCAATGACGCCGAAGAGAATCGCCAACGGGCGCTTAGCGACCTGCTTAAAGTCCGGGATGGTCAGGGTGAGGCCCATCGCGAACATGATGATCATCAGGAAGTACGTGATGTAATCCGTCAGCGGAGTAAACGGGGCGGGGAAGAAGAATGCCAGCGCCGAACCCGCCAAAATAAAGCCCGGAAACCCGAGAACTTCAATCATTGCCGAGAGCTTCGACGGCTGTGTATCCGGCTGCCCGCCATTCCCAGAAAACTCGTCGGGATAATGTGGTTTTAGCGGGGACTGCCGGGGCGATGACGGCTGCGGTTCAGATGAATTACTATTGCTGGGCATTTTCGAGCGACCTTGGGTTTATACGTTGTGTAGTTGCAAAAGTCCGCCGAACGGTGGGTGTTCCACGGCGGAAAATAGCTGATATGTGTACAAACTTGTAGGGAAAATGTTAGCCACCTCACCCCAGGAAATTACAAAATAGGCACCCCGAAGTGGGTGCAATGCGCTCGCTTAACGACGGCCCCAGCGCCGGGCCTCATCCAAGAAATCGACCACCTTGTGTTGTGACCTTGCTGACGGGAAATGGTTTTTTGACCGACGGTGGCGTAGTCTGGGCAGTCGGTGTGAAATCCTGACGACAATGTCGCAGAGAATCTGGCAGCGGTATAAATTCGCTGGTGAAACGCTTGAGAGTGCATAGTGCATGATGGGCGCCCCTCCTCGGAAGTAAAAGCTGAATTGGGTTTGGGCGCAATTTTTCGAAGTATGTGCAAGAGAAGCGATGTCATCGCAATTCCGACGTGAGAGCACTGAAAACTAGAACGTAAATTGGGCGGGTCATGTATGTGCGACCCAACTGTGAGTAATCAACTGTTGAATATTGAGTGTGCGGGCAAAAAGGCCCAGGAAGAGCCCCAAATGGCTAATAATGAAATGAATGGCAGCGTCGAGGAAAACCGTGAGGATCAGCGCGAAAACCAGCGCGAGGACGCAATTGTGAAGGCCGAGGATGTAGTGGCCGAGGAAGCACCGGTGGTCGAAGAGAAGGCCGCTGAGGAAAAGACCGAGAAGGTAGAAAAGACTGCCGAGGCCGAGAAGAAGGCCGAAAAGAACAAAGACGACAACGACGACGACACCGTCGGCTTCGATGAGCTTGAGCTGCCCGATGACATTGTCAATGCAGTTCGCAAGGTTGGGTTTGAGACTCCGTCCCCAATTCAGGCTGCAACTATCCCGACTCTGATGAGCGGCCGCGACGTCGTCGGCCTGGCTCAGACTGGTACCGGTAAGACCGCGGCGTTCGCGCTGCCGATTCTGGCTCGCATTGATCGCTCCGTCCGCGCACCGCAGGCGCTGGTGCTCGCTCCGACCCGTGAGCTGGCACTGCAGGTTGCGGATTCCTTCCAGTCGTTTGCTGATCACCTGGGCAAGATTCAGGTCCTGCCAATCTACGGTGGTCAGTCCTACGGAGTGCAGCTGTCGGGTTTACGTCGAGGTGCACAGATTATCGTCGGCACGCCGGGTCGTGTCATCGACCACCTGGAAAAGGGCTCGTTGGACATCTCCGACCTGCGCTTCCTGGTACTGGACGAGGCCGATGAGATGCTGCAGATGGGCTTCCAGGAGGATGTCGAGCGCATTCTTGCCGACACTCCGGATGACAAGCAGGTCGCACTGTTCTCGGCTACCATGCCGGCTTCGATTCGTCGCCTGTCCAAGCAGTACCTGACGGAGCCGGAAGAGATCACCGTCAAGTCCCAGACTCGCACTGCGGACAATATTCGCCAGCGCTTCCTGATGGTCAGCCACCGCAACAAGCTGGACGCGCTGACCCGCATCCTCGAGGTCGAGGAATTTGAAGCGATGATCATGTTCGTGCGTACCAAGCACGAGACCGAGGAGCTCGCCGAGAAGCTGCGTGCCCGCGGATTCTCCGCTGCCGCCATCAACGGCGACATCCCGCAGACTCTGCGTGAGCGCACGATTGATCAGCTCAAGGACGGTCGCCTGGACATCCTGGTGGCAACCGATGTTGCTGCTCGCGGCCTGGACGTTGACCGCATTTCCCACGTGGTCAACTACGACATTCCGCACGACACCGAGTCCTACGTCCACCGCATTGGTCGTACCGGTCGCGCTGGCCGCTCCGGTGAGGCGCTGCTGTTTGTCACTCCGCGTGAGGGGCGCCTGCTGCGCTCGATTGAGCGTGCAACTAAGTCGCAGCTGCACGAGATGAAGCTGCCGACCGTCGATGAGGTCAACGACTCTCGCAAGCAGAAGTTCGCTGATGATTTGACTGAGGCGCTTGCTGATTCGCAGGTTCCGGTCTTCCGCGAGCTCATCGAGGAGTACGCAGAAGAGCACGACACCCCGCTGGTTGATATCGCCGCTGCTATCGCTGCGCAGGCACAGTCGGGCGACTTCCTGATGAAGGAGCCACCGCGTGGCCGTCGTAATAATCGTGACCGTGATCGTTTCGACCGCGACCGCAACCGTGGCCGCGATGGTCGCTCCCGTGGTGAGCGCGGTCAGGGCAAGCGCGCTGACCTGGTCGAATTCGAACGTGAGGGCACCGCAACCTACCGCATCAGCGTCGGTCGTCGCCAGCACGTCCGCCCTGGTGCCATTGTGGGCGCCATCGCCAACGAGGGTGGCTTGTCCTCCAAGGACTTCGGACACATCGACATCCGTGGCGACCACACCTTGGTCGAATTGCCGGCCAACCTGCCGCAAGAAGTCATCAACAACCTCTCCGATACCCGCATTTCCGGCCAGCTCATTGGGCTGAAGCTTGACGACGGCACCTCGGTCGACGACAGCGATGACTACCGTGGTGGCCGTGGTGGCTACCGTGGCGATCGTCGTGATGGCGGCCGCGGTCGCGGAGGATACCGTGGTGGTCGTGGCCGCGATGACCGCCGTGGTGGCGGACGTGGCCGGGGTAGCTACCGTGGAAGCTTCGATGACGGTGACGGTTTCGGCGGTCGTGGTCGCGGTCGCGATGAACGTGGCGATCGTCGCGGTGGCGGCCGCGGTCGCAGTGGCTACCGTGGTGACCGGGATGACCGCCGCGGTGGTTACCGAGGCGGACGCCGCTAGACCTGCTAGGTGAGGTGAGCTGGGTGGTCGTCGTCAGGCGACAACCGACGACCGCCCTTGGCGCTGACCTAGAAAATAAAAAACTGCCGGTACGCATGTACTTTCAAACCCGATTAGTCGGGCCGAAACGTACAGACGCACCGGCAGTTTTATTGTGTCTGAGCGTGAGCTCTAGATGAAGAACATCAGGATGCCGGCGACAACCCACAGCAGGGAGAAGATGCCGGAGAACATAGCCAGCTGGCCCTTCTGCTTGTCCCAGTCGAGCTCTTCAGCCTTCTTGCGACGCTCGATGAACTCCGGATCGTCAGCATCCTCGTCTTCGTCAGCGATGCCGAGGCCGGCCATCATCAGACGCTGACGCGGAATGACCAGGAAGAACAACAGTGCCCAGGCGATGATAGCCAGCAGAATTGCGGCGTGCATTGCCCCGGACTTCATGTAGGTCGACACATCGGTGAACATGACACCGAAGCCGAGCAGCGGCACGAGCAGCGACCACATGCCGTAGGTGCGCGAAATGGCGTGCATGGTGCGCGCGGCGCCGACCGTTCCAGCCTCTCCGCCGCGGGCTGCAAGCGCGAGCTTCGGGAACATCGAAATTGCGACAGTCACCGGTCCAAGCAGCAGAATTGCCGCCAGGACGTGAACCATAAGAACTACGTTTTGCACGTATTACCTTTCCACGACTGAATGTAGGCCTCGCGTTCAAGCGAGGAGTGGCCTGGATATTTCTTTATTAAGACCAGTCCTTAACTTAACGTGCTCGCACTATTTTCTCTATTTCGTGCCTTTTCCCGCGCGGATCCCACACGCAGCTGCCATCGCCGTCCAGTCTGCCGACGATACGGGCAGGTCCCATTTAATGGCCACCGCTAAGTAGCGATGCGAGTAGTGACACGCCTTCGCATCCTCGGGAAGCCATTCCGCCGGGCTGGCATCTCCTTTATCCCGGTTGACCGCGCTTCGCGTGGGCACGAGGTTGGTCTCGATATCGTTGGCAAATTGCCGACGCCTTTCGGAATCCCAGGCGTAGGCTCCGAAATCCCACGCCGCTGCCAACGGATAAATGTGGTCGATATCGACCTCATGCGCACCAACTGGGTCACCCGTGTAAGGGTCGGGGATTTCGCGCGGGGAGCCGTCGTCAAGCGAACACGCAGAGTCCCCGAACCACGCCGCCAACACTTTATGGCGTGTATTGCAATCGGCAGAACCTGCCCAGACGTCGAAGCGCTCGCGCTTGTATCCGGTGACGGTGGGGCGGTCGGCGACGACGCGTACGGTGCGCAGTTGCTTGACGACGGCTTCCGTCTCCGAGCCCGCGGGGGAGGAGGTGACGAGAACTCGCGTAAGCGCAAAGGATGAGACAAAGGCGGCAGTCAGGGAGGCGGCCAGGATGGCAAATAAAAAAGGGCGCATACCTAGTTGGGCGCGAAAAATACTTTTTCGGTTCCCTTGTAGGTATGCGCCGGGGCTAGCCTGCGGGGCTAGCGGAGGCCAAGCCTAGATCAAAGCGTTAGACCAGAGCCTGCTTTGCTGCGTGGTCGAACTCTTCCTTGATTTTCTCGTTCGGCTCCTTGGTAAGCAGCGTGACAATGATCATCACGACAGTTGCAGCGGCGAAGCCCGGGACGATCTCGTAGAGAGTGTCGCTGAGCGAGCTCATGCCCCATGCGAAGGAGACAACCGCACCGGTGATCATGCCGGCAGCAGCACCAGGGGTGTTCAGACGCGACCAGTAGAGGGCGGCCAGCAGCACCGGGCCGAATGCCGAGCCGAAGCCAGCCCATGCGAAGCCAACCAGATCCAGAATGGAGCTGTTCGGGTTAGCAGCGATGATTGCGGCGATGATGGCGATCAGCGCGACGGCGACGCGGGAGAGCGTCATGTAGGTCTTCGGACGCAGGGACTTGTTGACCGTTGCCTTGAACAGGTCTTCGATCAGCGCGGAGGAAGACACCAGCAGCTGCGAAGAAATGGTGGACATGATTGCTGCCAGCACTGCAGTCAGAATCAGGCCTGCAATCAGCGGGTGGAACAGGATGCGGGTCATGTCCAGGAAGATGGTCTCGTAGGAAGACGCATCAGTGACCGAAGCATCTGGGTTCGTAGCGAAGAAAACAGTTGCGGTCAGGGCCACGAGGACCGAGCCGAGCATGCACAGTGCCTGCCAGCCAACGCCCCAGCGGCGACCCTCAGTTGCGTCCTTTGCACTGCGCAGAGCCATGAAGCGGACGATAATGTGCGGCTGGCCAAAGTAGCCCAGACCCCAGCCGAGGAGACCGATAATAGTGATTAGCGGAATGCCGGCGAACGGATCGAAGAAGGTCTCAACCGGCTGTCCCTCGCTGCCCGGGTACGGGTTGTTAGCAGCAAAGCTGAAGATGTCCGAGAAGGAGTTGCCGTTGTTAATCAGGTAGATGATGCCGACAGTCGGAACCGTCAGCAGCGCAATGAACATGATGATGCCCTGCACCGCGTCCGTGTAGGAGACAGCAAGGAAGCCGCCGAACAAGGTATATGCGACAGTGATCCCCGCAACCAGCAGCATGCCGACGAGGTAGCTGCCACCGAACGTCGACTCCCAGTAGCGGCCACCTGCGACCATGCCCGAGGAGACGTAGAAGGTGAAGAACAGCAGAATAATCAGGCCTGCGGAAACGCGCAGCACCTTCGACGTATCGTGCAGACGGTTCTCCAGGAACGACGGCACGGTAATCGAGTTACGAGCAATCTTGGTGTAGCTACGCAGGCGCGGTGCGGTGAGCTTCCAGTTCAACCATGCGCCTGCGACCAGGCCGATTGCAATCCAGGTCTGATTCAGGCCTGAAAGATAAATCGCGCCGGGCAGACCCATCAGCAGCCAACCGGACATGTCCGATGCACCCGCTGACAGTGCTGCGACGAACGGATGCAGACCGCGACCGCCAATCATGTATTCGTCATACTCTGCGGTCTTTTTCCATCCGGTCCAACCGATGTAGACCATCAACAGCAGATAAATGACTAGTGCGATGATGAACCATGTTTGTTGGTCCACAGGGCAACTCCTCATTATTTATTAGGCGTACAGTCGGACTCACGCACTGCCCAGCACGCCGGAAACCGTTTCCTGGCGCATCACTCAATTTCAATTGAGTCAGTCCGCTTGACGACGTTCACAGCGTCGCAGCAACATCGAACCAGAAAGTGGCCGACAGAAACAGCGGAACCTGCGATTCGCAATGAAACACAACTTCGGCTTCCAGGCTGTCTACGTCAGTCAGCGGAGCCTACTGGCACATGCGAACCATGGCAGAACTATTGCACGAGTCACACATTTTTAATTCTTGTAGCTCATACGACGTTTGCATGTGATGCGCTGCATTGCAAGATAAGAAGCGTTGAAAAAGGCTTTAAAAATCGGTTAAGTGCGACAAATTACCTGGGAAAAGGGGTATTTGGGTGGAGGTGAAGTAATTTTTGCAAGATACATAATTCGAACACGCGTGCTAATCTTGTGGTGTGATGGAAAAGCTGCTCCGGGGTGCGTGGCAGAATCTTCATTGAAGAAATATCTGGTGGCGAAGTCGCCGGGTGATTAGACGGTGATGGCTGAGCAAGCAGTGGGGAGGAAGTAATGGGCCAAGTTGCTAAGTCAGCGGTGCCGTTGCTGCTGCACGCGGTCTGGAAGGATGATTCGGGTCTTCACCTATGGGTGGAGCGGCCAGAGGGGCACCGGATTATTGCGGACGTGGATTTGCTGGAAGTCCCGGCGCATCAGCGTCGGCTTTTTGCAGTCCTGGACCGGGGGAGTCGAGCGCAGCTGACGCTAAAACTGCGCACACCGAAGGGGCGGGCAGTAGAGAAAACGGTACCCACATGGGTGTTCCCGCCATGGGCTGCTGTGACAGCACTGGTGCAATTGCAGGAGGAAGTTTCCTCGGCGGCGATGGCGCCGGATCTTAGGTTCTTTGTAGATGTTGTACAGGGATTGGATGCTTTCGCACGCTCTGGGCGGGCACTGGTGGCGCTGACGTGGGAAGACAATGAGTGGTGGCCGACGTGGCGGATGTCGGAGGGGTTGAGTGAGATTGCCTGGCAGAGTCAGGTCATTTCCCGTACACCACCGGTGTTGATTGATAACGGAGGTGCCACGGTGGCTGAGGATTTCATCAATCGCATGTTTCATTGGGTCACCAACGCGCTCCTGGCCGATTTGGATGAACCGGCAGAACAGCGCCAGAGCTTCGTGCGGTCGTTGTTGCAGTCGGATTCCCTGGGGCGCGCGACGCCGGGGGTGGCGCAGTCGCTGGCAAAGTGGAGGCTGTCGGCCGATGGTGAGGATGTTCGCCTGCAGCTAATGGTGCAGGAACCCGTTGGTTTTGAAGGCCAGCTGGAAGACTTGCCGGATGTGGATCTTCCGCAGCTGTTGGAGTTGCGGGATCGAGCGGATGACGAAGGCGGCTCAGTAACTCGCCTCAATCCTCGTTCAGCTGCGGTGGAACATGAGACTCTATGGCCATTGCGGATGTACTACCGCATCGGTGTCGCAGCTCCAGAGCGCCTGAACCCAGAAATGTGTCGCCGGTCCGTGCTGTCGCTACTTCGCCCGCAGCTATTGGCTGCACAAGAGGCATTCCCGACGCTCAAATATGCGAAAGCAGCGGGCCACCCGGGCTTAGATCTGCTGCTGACCTCAGAGCAGCTGATAGAGCTTATGACTGATGGCATCTCGCAGCTGGCAAAGGTCGATATCGATGTGATGCTGCCGCCGAACTGGAAGTCAGTGGAGACCACCCTGCAGTTGCACACTGAAGTCGTCCAGTTAGATCCGACGGGGCCTGCTGGGCGCCGTTCGGAACCGAAACTCGGATTTGACCAACTGGTTGATTACGAGTGGAAGCTGGCCGTGGGGGATGCCGTACTGACGGAAGCGGAAATGCGTGAGCTCGCTGCATCGAGTACGGGGCTAGTGCATCTGCGAGACCACTGGGTGCACGCGAACCCAGAGGTAGCTAGAGAAGCCCTGAAGTTTTTGGTGGAGCAGACCAAGGCCGGGGAGGAGACCGGTAAGGGGCAAGCCACCCTGAAAGAGCTGGTCTTCGACGGTGGCTTGGAGTCGCAAGCTCCAGCAGCAGTGCCAGTCGCCCCCAGGGATCCCTCTTGGCTCAAGGCGTTGGTGTCGAAGTACTCAGACGGTTCCACGGCCCTCGCAGAGTCGGTCGAGGTGCCACCGAGTTTTGTCGGTGAGCTGCGGGAGTATCAACAGCGCGGTGTGGAGTGGCTGGCGGATATGTCCAACCGCGGCTTTGGTGTCATTCTCGCTGACGACATGGGGCTTGGTAAGACTGTGCAAATTCTGGCGCTGTTGGAGTATGAGCGCTGCCGTCGTCAAGCGGATGCGAAGGATCAAGAGCACAAGGCTTCGCTTCTGGTCGTTCCGACAGGTGTGCTGCGCAATTGGGCAGCAGAAGCGGCAAAGTTCACTCCAGAGCTCAAGGTTGGGCTGCTGCATGGTTCAAACCGTCCTCATGGTGAAGAACTACAGGGATTTATCGGGAAACACGATGTTGTTGTGACGACCTATGGTGTTGCTACCCGCGATGTGAACGAACTTTCCCAAGTGCAGTGGGATCATGTGATTGCTGACGAAGCGCAGGCAATAAAGAACCCCAACGCCCAGGTATCCAGAGCGCTGCGGAGCCTGGGCTCGCGACACAACATCGCCATGACTGGTACTCCGGTGGAAAACGACTTGGGCGAGCTGCGCACCATCATGGATTTCTGTAATCCAGGCATGCTGGGGTCGGCGAATGCATTTCGCAACAAGTTTGCGATTCCCATCGAGCGTGATGGGAATGCGGAAATGCTACTGCAATTGCAGTCGATTACAGCACCTTTTATTCTGCGCCGACTCAAGTCGGATCCAGCTATCGCGCCGGACCTGCCCAAGAAGAATGAGCAGGTGGAGATGGTTCCTCTCACGACGGAGCAGGCTTTCTTGTATCAGGAAGCTGTGAAGGACATCGAGGACAAGCTCAAGCGCTCGAAGCGGAATCGCTCTGGCAACTTCGGGCGAAAGAGCATCATCCTCGGCGGCATCATGAAGTTGAAGCAGATTTGCAACCACCCAGCGCACTACCAGCACGACGGCTCAGGGCTGCTTAATCATGGGCAGCATCGCTCGGGCAAGGTTGCACGGCTGGAAGAGCTCGTCGATGAGATTGTCCAAAACGGTGAACGCGCGCTTGTGTTCACGCAGTTCGTGGAGTTCGGCAAGATGCTCGCCCCTCATTTCAGCAAGCGCCTGGGCGTGGACATTCCGTTTATCCAAGGGGCAATGACTCCGGCACAGCGCGAGAAAGTAGTGGCAGAGTTTAATGCCCCGGACGGCCCACCAATCATTTTGCTGTCTACTCTCGCGGCAGGTGTTGGCATCAACCTGGTTGCCGCCAACCACGTCATTCACATTGACAGGTGGTGGAATCCAGCAGTTGAAAACCAGGCCACGGACCGCTCTTACCGCATCGGTCAGCGTAAAGACGTACACGTGCACAAGCTGGTCAGTGTGGGAACGCTTGAAGAGCGTATCGACGAGCTGGTTTTCGAGAAGGCAGAATTGGCGGATGCAGTTGTGCGTGCTGGTGAAACCAAGCTGACGGAGATGGACTTTCACCGTTTGCGGTCTCTGTGGCAATTGGACAAGGACAAGATTCAGGCACTGCGTGAATCGATGGACGCAGCGGAGTCAAAGTCCGGTGGGACGGTGACCGATGGGGTGACCCCGGAGGCCACGGCATTGGATTCCGCAACCTCGGATGACGATTCGATTCCCAACAATGTGACACCGTTTAGAGTCCAGAAGAGGTGGTACTAATGGCCGGTGACGGAGACGTGACATGGGGCGACAATGTCATCTTTGCCGAGTTTGGCAAGGGCCCCTCTGGAAAGCGCGGTCGTAAAAGGACTACGGCGCGAAGCGCACCAGCAACCAGCTCGACGATTGAAAAGCTCCTGGCCACCCAGGACTGGGCTGGTGCATTTACCGGGCAGCAGCGACGTGGAACCTCAGCGCGTGTGGAGGTCGAGCCACGTACTACTTTTGCCCGGTGGGTGTGGGAGTTCATCATCCGTGGTGCCGATTCGGGTCGTATTCACAGAGGCGAGAAGTACAGGTTCGACGGCAATGTGCTCGGGCTTCGAATCGCGGATGGTTACATCATCGGGGAAGTGCAGGGTAGCCAGCCGGAACCATTCTCAGTCTTTATTCGGTTCCCACGGCGGGAGCAGAAACAAACTGACGACGTACTGCGGTGGTTGGTGAACAATCCGTCGGCCTTCACAGAGTTTGAGCACGGCGAGTTGCCGTATGAGCAGATGGAAATGCTGTTGTGCGATGGTGAAGAGCACATTTATAGCGAATGCACCTGCCCGGACCCGGCACCTGTGTGTAAGCACACCGTTGCAGTCGCCGCTCAACTTGTCGCTGATATTGACCGTGATCCGCTGTCGCTAATGCAGCTGCGCGATTATCCGCAGCGCGAATTGCAACGCCGACTTCAGGAACTAACACAGCTGCGAAACCGGACTGCGCCAAAGCGCCTCGGGCTTGGCGGCGCGGTTCGGGAGGATCCCAATAAAATCGCCCAGAAGGCGGATGGGGCTGGTGGAAATGATGGCGGTGACAACGAGCAGAAAAAGGTTGCCGAGCTTTTCGCGGTCGAAGCCGACTACTGGGGCAATGATTTGGAACGAGTCAGTGTTCCTTCGCTCGAGGTTATTGCCCCACTAACAGTTACCGACCGTAGTTTGCTGCATGAAGCATTGCAGCCAACCTGCGTAATTTCGAGAGAGACCATTCGTGCAGTCGCCGATTTGGAAGATTGTTGGCAACATCTGCAGGAATCGCTGAGCCTGGGACAAAAGGAGCGCTAGTCATGAAATTCATTCACACCTCAGATTGGCAACTGGGAATGACTCGGTGGTTCCTAGAGCTCGATGGCGGTGAAGCCCAAGCTAGGTTCCACGAAAGTCGCCTCAACGCCATCGACCGCATCGGTGAGTTGGCGACTAGCGAAGGCGCTGAGTTCATCGTCGTCGCTGGAGACGTGTTCGATTCCAACACATTGCCGGACAAGGTGTTCTTGCGGGCTCTTGAGCGAATAGCCAAGCTACCCGTGCCGGTGTATCTCCTGCCCGGCAACCATGATGCGCTTGATGCTTCTTCCATTTATCGACGTAGTGCTTTCGAATCTTTGGAAGACCGAGGAGTTTACGTAATTCGCGACAGCCAGCCCATTTCCATCCGTGACGGGGTGGAACTCATCGGTGTGCCAGTACGCGGCAAGTATTCGGCAGACGACATCGTGGCGGAAATAGCCACGGAGCTTGAGCCGGCCGATGGAATCCGAGTGATGGTCGCACATGGCCAAGTAGAAGGCTTTGGTGCTGATGCGGGAGCCACCATTGATTTGACCAGCTTGGAACAGGCTATTGACCGTGGGGCGCTGCACTATGTGGCGCTGGGGGATTCCCACTCCACGAGCCAACTTGACCATGCTGGCAGAGTTTATTTCTCCGGCGCACACGAAACCACAGCGTATGACGACAAAGAACGGGATTCCGGCAATGCGCTAGTCGTCGACATCGCAGAGGACGACTCCGAAAAGGGCTCAGTTACCGTAGCCTCCCACCGAGTGGGGCGGTGGGCTTTTCATGCCATCGACATGGATATCACTGGCGCGGAAGACCTCGATGAGTTCTTTGCTGAACTGGACGGTATAGAGACGAAGACAGACACAGCGGTGAAGTATTCATTGCGAGGAACCGTGACACTGTCAGAGTCGACGACCTTTGAAAACCGACTTGAGCAGTACCAACAGCTTTTCGCTGCACTTTATCGCCGGGAAAGTGGCTCCGATTTAACGGTGGTTCCGTCCGAGGGAGATATCTCTAATCTCAATCTCACCGGTTATCCGCTCATAGCTGCAGAAAAACTAACGGTCTTGAGTAAGGGGCGAACCGAGAGCGGTAGCCCCCTATCAGAATCTGAAACCACCGCAGCAGCTGATGCGCTTCGCTTGCTGGCCCGCCTAGCCGGAGAGAAGGAATAAATCATGCGTTTTCACGACATCGAATTACACAATGTACGTGCGATTGATTCACTCTCAATCACAGGGCTCGCCGAGCGCGGCGTGGTAGTGATTTCCGGTGAAAACGAGTCGGGTAAGACGACAATCGCCAAAGCTATTCACGTTGCACTGACGACAAAATGGAAGTCCAAGTCAAGCGAAGCGCTTAGTCTGAACAGTCACTCCAGCCAGGAAAAGCCGCAGGTTAAGCTCCGGCTGGAGCTTGACGGCTACGAATTTACGCTGGACAAGATCTTTGGTAGCACCAAGGACACGGGCACAATCGTCACCGTCCACTCTCCGACAGCCGAGGTTCTTAAAGATGACCAGGCGGAAGAGTGGCTGGCCGCCCGAATGCACAATGCAGACACCAAGAATCTGTGGCAGGTCTTCGTTGCCGAGCAGGGGCAAGCACAAAAGACACTCTCCTTGGGCGGGTATGCGCAGGTCACAAGTGCCCTGCAGTCGGCATCGGGGCAGCGCGCGGAAACCGCAGAAGAGGTCGGTCTGTTTGAAGCCGTTGAAGCTGAATACGGCAACTATTTCCAAAAAAATGGCAAAGAGCGCAAGCAGCTTACCGACGTAGACAAAGAGCTGGCGGAAGCCCAGCGGGTGCGCGACGAAGCGGCGAAAAAGGTCCGGGAATTCGAGGCGCTCAATGAGGAAGCTGCTCGTAATGAAGAAAGCCAACACACGCAGCGGGCATCGTTGCCAGAAGCCAAAAACGAAGTCGAGCATTGGGCTCAGGCGCTCGAAGAACTCGAAAAGTTTAGGGTTGCCGTGTCCCAGGCACAGGAGGTCTCTGCAGCGGCGAAGCAGCAGCTGGACTTAGCTACACAGGCTCAGCAAGAGCGCGAAACCTTCATTCAGCAGGCACAAGATGCCAGGGATCAGCATTCCGCCGCAGAGAAGAAAGTAGCTGAATTTAAGGAAGCGTTCGATAAGGAGGTCGCAGCTTTAAAGAAGGCGCAGGAAGATCGCGATGCGGTTGTAAACACGTACCGCGAAGCTCGAAAGGCAGAAGAACTGGCCGCAGCTGAAGTTGCATTGGGAGAGAAGCGCGGTTTGGTTGAAGCCCTGTCGAAACGAGTGGAAAAACTCGATGCGCTCCGCGCGCAATTGGCAGAGCACAACGAGGTAATTGCTCGGAATTCCGTTACCGAGGAGGTAATGGAAAAACTGTTGACCTGCGAACGCGAAGTTGCAACAGCCACCGCTGTGCTGGAGGCGTCGAGCCCGAGTGTGCAGCTCTCGGCTAGTAGCGCGCAGGAGGTCACGGTCGAGGGCGAGAAAGTGGGGCTAGCTCCGGAGGCTGAGACAGTTCAACGGGCGGTAACTAAGCCATTGGCCATCGAAGTCGGCGACGTCACGGTTGCTATCCAGCCCGGAGACGGCTCAGATTCGCAGCAGCGCAAGCTAGAAAAAGCAGAGACATCGCTCAAAGAACAGCTTGAGGCGGCAGGCGCTGATTCTGTCGCGGAAGCACAAAAGGCACACACACGACGTCGTGAAGCGGAAAAAGCAAAATTCCAGGTGGAGACATCCATAACTGCGGTGTCCGACGGCGTGGAGTATCACCAGCTCACAGCAGAGTTGGACGATGCGAAGGAAGAAGCACGAGTACACGGCGAGCGGTATCGGGAACTTGCGGGCGAGGAAGCGCCGACGGAGATTGACTTGGTATCGGCAAAGTCCCGGCTGGAAGAAGCTGCAGTGGGGCGTAGGGATGCCGAGTCGGAGCGCGACAGTGCTGATATGCGCTTGTCGAAGCTGGAGAAGCGTCCTGCATACGCCAACTATACGAAGGCCAGCAGCGAGCTTGAAGGGGCTCGGTCCGTCCTGAAGGTCCGCGAAGATTCGCTCACGGCGACGCGAGAAAAAGCCTCGGACGCCGAGATCTTTGCTGCGGTGGAAAACCGAGGCAAGGACTATGAGGCGGCAGAAGAGCAACTGGCTGCGGCTCAGAAGGAGCTGGCGCAGCGGGATGCCGACGACGTGGAAGCATCGCTCGCGGGCGCTAAGCAGCGACGGGATGCAGTTGAGAATCGCCTGGCTGAGCTGGAAAAGCGTCGGCAAGAGATTCGGGTGCACTTGGGCTATTTCGACAGCGCGAATGAGAAACTGGCAGCAGCTGAGGGAGTAGTGGAGCGAACACAGCGAGATCGGAATTCAATGCGTCGACGTGCAGCTGCCGCCAAGACTCTCATGGAGGTAATGACACAGGCACGCGTGGCATCGCGGAATGCGCTGGCTGACCCCTTGCTGCGCAAGCTCGAAGAGTACGGTGGCGGTGTGTTCGGTGCGGGAACTCAGTTCACGATGAATGAGGACTTGCAGATTGAGTCACGGTCCAATGCCGATGGCAAGTTCGATGTCGATGAGCTATCTGGTGGAGCGCAGGAGCAGCTGGACATTCTGCTGCGCTTGGCCGTTGCCGGTGTCATGGAGGGCGGGCAGGGCGCTCCGGTGATTATTGATGATGCATTAGGTTATTCAGACGAACACCGTTTGCGGCGGATGAATAATGCTCTTGCCAAAGCGGGGCGCGATATGCAGGTATTAGTCCTGACGTGCGATGAAGCCCGCTTTGATCGTGTGACAGGAGCGGAGTTTATGAAAATTCAGGATTTGGTTTCAAGATAGTAGGCTCTGTACATATGCAAGATGTTCCGTGGTTAAGTGATGAAGAGCAGCGGTTATGGCGCTCAATTCTGAACGCTAAACGGGCCGTTGACAGGTCAATCGACCTTCAGCTGCAAGATTCTCTCGATATTTCCACTGCAGATTTTTCGGTTCTGGTTGTTCTCTCCGAGACTGAAGACAATGTAGTGCGCATGCGCACCCTGTGCGAATCCCTGGAATGGGACCGCAGCCGAATGTCGCATCAAATTACTCGCATGGAGCGACGCGGGCTAGTAACTAAGGAACGCTGCGCCTGCGATAACCGTGGTATTGATGTCACGCTTACTGAACACGGTCGAACCGTGATTGAGAAGGCGGCGCCGAACCATGTGAAGCTTGTGCGCCATGTTTTGTTTGATGTGCTCGGTGAGAATATCGACTATCAGGGGATTTCCGCTGTGCTCGATAAGATTGCAGAGACCGCCAATGCTACGGTCACCGATTCAGTCGACGGAAAAGCAGAGTAGCCAGAAGTTTTTTGTGAGTGTTTTCTCATTTGTCTCCGCTACGAGGCTCTCACCATTAGCCTAGAGCAGTATGAACTCATTTGAATGGCTGAGTGATGATGAACAGCTCTTTTGGCAGTCGATGGTAGCTGCTTTTCGCGAGGTAGAGCGCAATATCGAGCGAAGCCTACGCACTCGAACCGGGCTGACGTTCGCGGACTTTACCCTGCTCATCGCTCTGCATGAGGTAGAGGATGGGATTCTGCATGTTGACAAGATTTGTGATCGACTGAAGTGGAACCATCCCCGCGCGCTGCTGCATACCAACAGGTTGGAAAAGCGCGGATTTATTCACACCGAAGACCACGGCGAAGACCCGGACTCGGATTATGTCGTCGTCTTAACAGGCGTTGGTCGGCACGTGTTTGCCGAGGCGGCGCCGGATTATGTAGACACTGTTCGCCAGGAAGTTATTTCACCACTTGCTAATGAAGACCGCGAAGTGATGCTGAGGTGCTTCCAGTCGGTTCTCGAAAGGAAGTAAGACTTCCACGCCCTGCTAGTAAAACAACCACTAGCAGGGCGCTTTTTTCTCTACGTTTCAAGCTGTAAGGTAAGGCGTGCCTAAAGCAAAGGGGTGACTGTTCACTTCTCTTTGTGCACCCTAAGTACTAAAAATTACGCAGAAATAAACAAGGCAGAAACTGAAACGCATGAGAGTCAATATTTTCGCCAAGGCTAAAACCGCGCCAAAGACCAAAACTCTGGCCGCAATCGGGTGTGCAGCGCTGAGCTTCGTCGCTACAGCATGCGGTGCGGACGCAGAGTCGAACGAGGCTGCCGACAACAAAGGAGAACTCACTGTCACTGATGTCGCAGGTCGCACTGTGACCTTCGACAAGCAGCCAGAACGAGTCGTGCTCGGTGAAGGCCGCGCCATGTTTGTCACCGCGATGCTTGACCAAGAAAACCCGGGTGACCACGTTGTCGCCATGGGCAGCGATTTGCATTCGGGCGCACCGTCGTTTGAAACCAAGCTTTTCGAGACGAACCCCGAGCTGAAAGACATGCCGACCATCGGCAATATCGCCAAGGGCGATGTCACAGTTGAAAACCTCATCTCCCACGACCCAGACGTGGTCGTCATGACCCTTGACCACAAGAAGGCCGCGGAGCAGTCCGGTTTCCTCACCAAGCTCGATCAGGCAGGTCTGAAGTACGTATTCACCGACTTCCGGCAAAAGCCCCTGGAGAATACCGCCAAGTCCGTCGAGCTCCTCGGCCAGATCGTCGATGAGCAGGACAATGCCAAGAAGTTCACCGACTTCTACACAAAGCGCGTCAACGAGATCACCGAACGTGCCGCCAAGCTCGAAGACAAGCCAAAGACCTTCGTCTGGCGAGCAGCCGGTCTCAAGGATTGCTGCTCGACCGTCAACAAGTCCAACCTCGGTGACCTTGTCACAGCAGCCGGCGGTGAGAACCTCGGAGACAGCCTCCTCGACACCGAATCGGGCGACGTGACCGCAGAGAAGGTCCTGTCCGTCCAGCCGGAGAAGATCATCGCCACCGGTGGTTCTTGGGCGCTCGATCCGAAGAAGCCGGAAGTGCTGCCACACGTCGAACTCGGCTACACCGCCACCCCAGAGACCGCACAGCGCACTCTGGAAGGCCTGCTGAAGACTCCGGGTTTTGACACCCTGACCGCGCCGAAGAAGGGTGATCTGTACGCCGCCTTCCACCAGTTCTACGACTCGCCGTACAACGTCTTCGCGCTCGAGCAATTCGCCAAGTGGATTCACCCAGAGGAGTTCGCTGACCTCGACCCGGTCGCTGACTTCGCCAAGTTCCACAAGGACTACCTGCCCTTCGAACTCAGCGGCACCTTCTTCACCGCGCTGGAGCCGACCAAGTAACCCATCTTCCACCATCGAAGAAGGAATCCGATGACTTACACCAATCTGCACGCTCCCGCGTCAGGGCTTGACGACGAACCCCGCGAGCCCACCTCCACCAACGACAGTGGCGGTCAAGAGTCGCAGCCCGCCACCGAACAGCACGAGTGTCCGTCGTCAAGCACGACCTACGACTCTGCGCGACAGTACCGACGACGCTCCGCCCGGAAGATTGCCGTTATTGCGGTGCTGGTGGGGCTGGCCGTGTGCGCGTTTGTAGTAGCGACGATCGTGGGGCCGATGTCACTGAGTGTGGGGGATGTCGTCCGGGGCATCGTGAGCCCGAATGATGTTGACGAAACCACTCGTACGGTGCTGTGGAAGCTGCGCCTGCCTGCATCAGTGATGGCAGTGCTGATTGGTGCAGCGCTGTCGCTTGCCGGTGCACAGATGCAGACAATCCTCGACAACCCACTGGCGGAGCCGTTTACCCTCGGTATTTCGGCTGCAGCGGCGTTCGGTGGGGCGGCATCGATTGTGCTGGGCTGGGTGATCATTCCGCATGCGCAGTTCAACCTGGCGGCCGTGGCCTGGGTATCATCCGTCATCGCGGTGGCGATTGTGGCGGCGGCGTCGGTATGGCGCGGCTCGGGTAAGGAATCGATGATTCTGCTGGGTATTGGTCTGGTGTTTCTATTCCAAGCGCTGTTGTCGCTGTTGCAATACCGCGCGACTACCGAGGCGCTCCAGCAGATTGTGTTCTGGACGATGGGCTCGCTCCAGCGCGCGAACTGGGTGGCCAACGGCATTATTGCGGCGGCACTGCTGATCGCCATTCCGTTCACCATTCGCTATGCGTGGGCGCTGACGGTGCTGCGACTTGGCGATGCCCGCGCAAAAGCCGTGGGCATCAATGTGGATAGGCTGCGCATTGCGACGCTGATTGTAGCCTCGCTGCTGGCGGCAACCGCAGTGGCCTTTGCCGGCATCATCGGCTTCATCGGACTGGTCGGTCCACACATTGCGCGCATGCTGGTCGGTGAAGAACAGCGCTTCTTTGCCCCGGCATCGATGGCGGCAGGCGCGGCGCTGCTGGCGGCAGCTCATGCGGTATCCATCACGGTGGTGCCGGGTGTGGCAGTGCCGATTGGCATCATTACCGCAATCGTCGGTGTCCCATTTTTTGTTGGCTTGGTTTTCCTGCGTAAGAGGACGGTGTGGAACTAATGGGCGTATTTCTCGATGTCAACGAAGTAGCTGCAGGCTATGGCAAGCGGAAGGTGCTGCGCGGGGCCTCAGTACGCACGCTGAAGCCCGGTACGGTGACGGGTTTGCTCGGGCCAAACGCTGCGGGCAAATCCACACTGATGACCACTCTGGCGGGGATTCGAAAGCCCATGTCCGGGGAGATTGCACTGACCCGTGACAATGAGCGGGTCATCGGCTCCGAACTGCGCGATGTGGTGGGCTACGTGCCGCAGGATCTGCCGGCTAGCGCCTCGCTGACCGCATTCGAATCGGTACTGGTCTCTGGTCGGCGCGCCGGGCGTCTGCGCGTGCGCGGCTCCGAGATTGAGCACACGGCGGAGGTTCTCCGGAAGGTTGGTATTGAGCACCTTGCCGACCGCTTCGTCGGCGAGCTCTCCGGCGGTCAGCGTCAGCTCGTCGCCGTCGCGCAGATGTTTGTCCGCGATCCCGAGGTCATGCTTCTCGACGAACCCACCTCCGCCCTCGACCTGCGCCACCAGGTGGAACTCCTACAGCTCGTCCGCGCGGAGGTCGCCTCACGGAGCTCCTTGGCGCTCGTCGCAATCCACGATCTCAATCTCGCAGCCCGCTACTGCGATGAGCTTGTCATGCTTCACGACGGCCACGTGGTTGCCCAGGGGAGTCCTGCTGACGTTCTCACACCGGATCTTTTGGCCCGCGTCTATGGAATTCGAGCCCGCGTGCTTAATGATGGAGGCGTTCCTGTGGTGTGTCCTATTGAGGAAGACCAGGTTTCTGAGGCCGCATAGTGCGGATTTGGCTGGGGTGCGGGGCATTTCGCTAATCGCCCCAGCCAAGTGGTAACATCTCTTCTCGTTGCACTTGTTGTACTTGTGCCACACGCCCCCGTAGCTCAGTGGATAGAGCGCCGGTTTCCGGTACCGAAGGTCGGAGGTTCGACTCCTCTCGGGGGCACGTCTTATCCCTTAAGCGGTTAGGTTCGATTAGATTCGCCTGGTTGCTTGAGGGATTTTTGTTTCGGGTGTACCTGGCGGAAGCGGGCCAATCCGAGTTACTGACTGCGTTTATGACAAAAATGACCCAAAAAAATGGCCTGAAAGTGTCATAAACTCACACAGTTTCACATGTGCAGCCCGTCGGGGGATCCCGGTTAATTGACCGGGCGACGAACCGTACCGTCCGGATAGCGGGCAAAGCGCCCCTCTTCAAAGGGTGCAACCGGATCGTTGGAATCAAACCGCCATGCGCCGAACTCGCCACGCTGGTAGGCATCGAATGCCTCAACGAGCTCTTCGCGGCTATTCGCGACAAACGGGCCATGCTGATACACGGGAGCGCCAATTGGTCGGCCTTGGAGCATGAGCGCGAAGGCCCCCTCGTCACCTGCAGAAATGTCCAGTGCCTCGGTTGAGCGCAGCACTGCGCCCTCTTGCACCAGCGTTTCGCCCTCGATAGTGAGGCTGCCGCGTAGAGAGTAGAGAGTCCGAATTGTCTCGGCATGTTTGGTTGGTGGCAACGTTAGCTGTGCGTTCGGCTGCAAACGCAGCACCCACACGGCTACATCGGAATCTGGTGCAGCGGCCCAGGATTCCGGTGGTGGAGCAAGCGGCTGAGTATCGCCGAATGCGCCCGCGATGACCTTTATGTCGTAGCCGTGGCCATTGTCATCAGTGCCGGTGACATGCGGAGTGTCTTCTGCCCAGAACATCTGGAAGTGCGGCTTTGCCCCCCTTGCCTTCGGGCGGCAGGTTCAGCCAAATCTGAAACATGTGGTGAGGATTGGGGCCGTCGTTATGCAGAAGCGGGAACATTTCAGCATGCGCAGTGCCTGCGCCGGTGGTCAGCCACTGAGTGTCGCCATCGCCGTAACGAGCCTGTGCACCTTCGGAGTCGGTGTGGTCGACGTAACCTTCCTCGACAATCGAGATAGTTTCAAAGCCGCGGTGTGGGTGGGAGGGGAAGCCGGGGACGGTTGTGCCGTGGTACATGGACCAGCCGTCCTTGCCGGAAAAGTCCATGCCGATATTACGGCCGAGCAGAGAGGCATCGGGAGCCATAGTTTGGCCCTTGGCCTGTGGATATAGGTCATAGTGGTGGACGGCAAACAGGAATGGGTCCATACCTGGAAGCTGCGGATTATCGGATACGGAGAATTTTTGAATGATTGCGCTCATGACAGGCTCCTTTGGCTAGCTAAATTCATCATCCACAACAAAATGTTGGCGTGTCAATCAAAAATGCTAGCCAAGGACCGACCCGACTGTCTCTACTCAGCAATAATCACAATCAGCGTGCGCGGCCCGTGGACACCTTCGACTCGGGCAAGCTCGATGTCCGAGGTCGCAGAAGGCCCCGAAATCATGGTGATCGGAGCGGTGGGATCACTCTCGCGTAGACGGGAAAATGCCTCCGGAATGCCGTAGACGACCGTGGAAGCAGGGACAACGCAGATGTGAATATCCGGCACCAAGGTCAGCGCGCGGCGGCCAGAAGTAGCCGAACCGTCCAGGAAAATGGTGCCGGTCTCGGCGCAGGTGACAGCAGAGCTGGTGACAATCGCATCGAGCTCGTCCAGCTCTTCGGCGGTGAAACCGGTATCGACGCGAATCTCGGTAGTGGCCTTACCTCCACCAGACTCCAACCCCGCAACCCACTCGCGGTCTAGACCCTCGGGAATACCAATCAACGACGCCCCGACATCAGCAATTGCCTTCTTCACAGCCTCATTGATGTCGGTTGCCGAGCTGCCACAGCGGCGCACGTCGGCTTTGTAATCGGCGATGCGTTCGTCGGCAAGCGAAATAATCTCTTTGGCCGTCAGGTCGGAGGAGCGCTCGTAGTCGCGTGGGATGTCGAAATGCGCGCCGGGCTCGCCAGGGATGATGCCCACGTCAGAGGCCAAATCACGGCCTTCGAAGGCGATTTTCTGAGCATTGCGGATACGCTCGAGGATTTCGCTCTTGGCAATGTTTGCGGATGCTGAGGAGTGGGACATCGCTAGGCCTCCTTGCCGGATGTGTCGGACGAGTCAGATTGATCAGAACCCGATAGCCCATTAATCTTCGACGGAACCTGATTGGCCGATTCGCGGGTCAGCTGCGCCGAGAAATCCTTCGAACCCCACAGTGAGCGGAACGGCTTCTTCGGCGGAACCGGGGTATCACGCGCATCCGACCACCCGCTGAGGAAGAGCGGCAGGGCGTGAATCTCGCCGTCCTTCAAACCGAGTACGCGGGCGAGGGAGGCCATCTTTGCGCTCATATTCCAGAGCTTCTGATTGCCCATGATGAACCCGAGCGTGGCAAACAGCTTGCCCTCCACCGGCGGGCGGTGTTCCGTGACCTTACGGTGGCGCAGCTCCAGCAGTGCCGCAGGGATGTCAATTCGCACCGGGCAGACCTCAAAGCAAGCCCCGCACAGCGAGGACGCATAGGGCAGCGAAGCATTCGGATCATCGTAGGAATCCATGCCAGTGAGCTGCGGGGACAAAATCGCACCAATCGGGCCCGGGTAGACCGAACCGTAAGCGTGCCCGCCCACGTGTTCATAAACAGGGCAGATATTCAGGCATGCCGAGCAGCGAATGCACTTCAGCGCTTCACGCCCAATCGGATCTGCAAGAGTGGCCGAGCGCCCATTGTCCAGCAACACAATGTGGAAATTCTTCGGGCCGTCGCCGTCGGTCGTTCCCGTCCACAGAGAGGTGTAGGGATTCATACGCTCGCCTGTCGACGACCGTGGCAGTAGCTGCAAGAAGACTTCCAGATCCTGGAAGGTGGGAAGCAGCTTCTCAATACCCATCACCGAAATCAGTGTTTCCGGCAGTGTGAGGCACATACGGCCGTTGCCCTCAGATTCGACGACGGCTACCGTGCCGGTTTCGGCCACACCGAAGTTGGCGCCGGAAATCGCAACCTTGGCCTCCATAAACTGCTCGCGCAGGAACTTGCGGGATGCCTCGGCGAGATCGGCCGGATTGGCTTTCAGGTCCGGGTCGACTCCTGGGATTCCATTGAGGAAGATCTCGCGGATATCTTCGCGATTGCGGTGGATAGCAGGAACCAGGATGTGGCTCGGCATGTCGTCGGCAAGCTGAACGATGAGTTCCGCCAAGTCGGTTTCGCGGGCGGTGATGCCGGCGTCGGCAAGTGCTTCGTTCAAGCCGATTTCCTGTGTGGCCATCGACTTAATCTTGACGACCTTTTCTTCGCCGGTCTCTTTCACCAAGTCCGTGATGATGCGGTTTGCCTCGGCGGCATCGCGCGCCCAGTGGACGTGACCGCCGGCATTCGTAACTGACTCTTCAAACTGCTCCAGCAGTTCCGGCAGACGCGCCATAACATCGCGCTTGATGTGGCTGCCCGCGAGCCGCAGCTGCTCCCAGTCATTCTTCTCGGCTACGACATGCGCGCGCTTCTGACGAATCGAACGCGTGGCATGACCGACATTTTCGCGCATGCGAGTGTTCTTGAGCTCCTCGTGCGCTGCGGCCGTGAACCCGCGCGTACCGCGCAGATGCCCGACGTTGTGCGGCGCGCGGGGAGGAAGGGCTGGCATGCCGACGTTAACTGCGACCATTACTGTTCACCTCGCAGGGAAGCTTCTTGGCGGTTGTGCACATCAAACGGGGTCTCCTTAGTGGAGGCCAGAATCTCGGCCATATGGATGGCGTGCACGCCAGAGTCCTGGCGACGCAGCGCGCCACCGATATTGAGCAAGCAGGAAGCATCGCCAGCGGTGACGAACTCCGCTTCCGTAGCGCGGATATTGGCTGTCTTGTCGGCAACCATTGCAGCGGAAGTCTCCGCATTTTTCACCGCGAAGGTGCCGCCGAAACCGCAGCACTCCGCCGCGCCGGGCAGCTCGCGCAGATCGATTCCATCGACTGCGCTGAGCAGCCGCCACGGACGGTCACCCACCTTGAGCACCCGCAAGCTGTGGCAGGTGGAGTGGTAGGTCACTGAGTGGGGGAAGTAAGCACCGACATCAGTCACACCAGCGACATCGGTGATGAACTCGGAGAGATCTAGCGTCTTGTTCGCGCAGGCCTGTGCCGCGTGGACTTGGGCACGGGTACCGTAGCGGCCCGCAATCATCGGATGCTGGTGGCGAACGGCGCCGGCGCAGGAACCGGACGGGGCGACAACGTAATCAATCGAGGAATCTGCAAAAGCATCAGCGTAGGTGTCCAGCTGAGGAAGGACTTCCTTCTGGTACCCGGTGTTGACGTGCATTTGGCCGCAGCAGGTTTGTTGTGGTGGAAAGACCACATCGCATCCTAGGCGCGTGAGAACTCTGGCGGTCGCACTCACTGCATCTGGAAACATCATGTCCCCGATGCAGGTCGCGAAAAGTGCTACTTTCACGGTCGCTCCAAAATGGGTTGAGGGGTAAGGCAATAATTTCCTACCTGAATGCTACGCCTAGACCCGGATTAAATCTGTTCTCAACCTGAATTCGGCTGGATCGTGAAAGCGGTGTAGGACAGCCGGAGGCGGTGGCCTGCAGATACCCCTCAAATCAATCTTTTGGTGGCTGATGTTTCCACGACCGCGATTGACCTAATAGGATAGGCAATCGTGAATCCTGCTGATCTTGCTGTACTAGTCCGAAAAGTCACCGTCGAGGTTTTGACTGCCCACGATGCCGATGTCTCTATCGTGCCGGAAAACCCGACCGTCGAGCGTCCGCGTAACCCTGAGCACGGCGACTACGCAACCAATATCGCCATGCAGCTGGGCAAGCGCGTCGGCATGGTGCCGCGTGACTTGGCAACTGAAATTGCCACAGCGCTCGGCGCTTCTGAGGGCATCGATGAAGCAACCATCGCAGGCCCGGGCTTTATTAACATCCGCCTGGCCTCCGATGCCCAGGGCAAGATCGTCGAGGACGTCCTGGCAGCGGGGGAGAAGTGGGGTCATGCCGACTTCAACTCCAACCTCGACGTGAACCTGGAGTTCGTCTCCGCAAATCCGACCGGGCCGATCCACCTGGGCGGTACTCGCTGGGCAGCAGTCGGTGACGCTCTCGGTCGTGTCCTGTCCGCCACCGGTGCCAAGGTCACCCGCGAGTACTACTTCAATGACCACGGTCGCCAGATTGACCGCTTCTCCGACTCCTTGGTTGCCGCCGCTCGCAACGAGCCGACTCCGGAAGATGGCTACGGCGGAGAGTACATCCGGGACATCGCCGCTGCTGTGCTGGAGAAGATCCCGCAGGCACTCGAGGGCTCTGAGGAAGAGGTCCAGGAGCACTTCCGCGCCATCGGCGTGGACATGATGTTCGAGCACATCAAGAAGTCTCTGCACGAGTTCGGCACCGATTTCGACGTTTACTTCCACGAAAACTCGCTGTTCGAGTCCGGTCAGGTGGAAGCAGCTGTCAATTCCCTGAAGGAAAACGGCAAGCTCTACGAAGCTGACGGCGCATGGTGGCTGAAGTCCACCGATTACGGTGACGACAAGGACCGCGTGGTCATCAAGTCCGACGGCGACGCAGCCTACATCGCAGGTGACATCGCCTACGTTAAGAACAAGTTCGACCGCGGCCACAACCTGTGCATTTACATGCTGGGTGCCGATCACCACGGCTACATCGCACGTCTGCGTGCCGCCGCTGCAGCGCTCGGCTACAACGCCGATGGCGTCGAGGTGCTCATCGGTCAGATGGTCAACTTGCTTCGCGACGGCAAGGCTGTCCGGATGTCCAAGCGTGCGGGCACAGTGGTCACCTTGGACGACCTGGTTGAGGCAATCGGCGTCGATGCTGCTCGCTACTCGCTAATCCGTTCCTCCGTGGACTCCAGCCTGGATATTGACCTGGGGCTGTGGGCTTCGCAGTCCAGCGACAACCCGGTCTACTACGTCCAGTACGGTCACGCTCGTCTGTGCTCAATCGGTCGCCGTGCCGAAGAGGCCGGTGTGACCAGCGAAGGCGCTGACTTCTCCCTGCTGGTAGAGGACCGCGAAGGTGAGCTCATCCGCACTATCGGTGAGTTCCCGGCCATCATCAAGTCTGCTGCTGACCTGCGGGAACCACACCGCATTGCCCGTTACGCTGAGCAGCTTGCCGGTGTCTTCCACCGCTTCTACGACACCTGCCAGATCCTGCCAAAGGCAGACGAAGAGGTATCCGAGCTACACCGTGCTCGTCTCGGCCTGGCTGAGGCTACCCGCCAGACGCTGGCCAATGCTCTGCAGCTGCTCGGTGTTACTGCACCTGAGCGCATGTAGTCGAACGCGCCCGTAAAACTACACCCCGTTGCTCCGCCCGGGTAACGGAGAAAGAGAGCTGTTTCGTGCCTATCGACGGCAATGGTTTCGAACTGGGTGGCTACACCCGACCCGACTCCACCCAATTTAATGAACTACCAGCGCATGTCTGGCCAACTACCGCCCGTCGTCGGGGCGCTGACGAAGAGAATCCCGGCTCGGTGGAAATTGGTGGCGTGAGCCTGGTCGACATTGCCAAGGAGTTTGGCACTCCGGTTTTTGTCGTCGATGAGCAGGACTTCCGCTCTCGCTGCCGCTCGATGGCCAAGGCCTTCCGCGGCGCGGAGAATGTCCACTACGCATCCAAGGCTTTCCTGTCGAAGACCATTGCCCGCTGGGTAATGGAGGAGGGGCTGCATCTCGATGTCGCCTCGGGCAACGAGATGGCTATCGCTCTGGCGGCGGGTTTCCCAGCCAAGGACATGACCTTCCACGGCAACAACAAGTCCACCGCTGAGCTGCGTGATGCTATCTCCGCTGGCGTGGGCAAGATTGTGCTTGACTCCCGTTCGGAGCTGCGTCGCCTGTCCCAGGTGGCGGCTGAAGCAGGCGTGGTGCAGGACGTGCTCGTTCGCGTGAAGCCCGGTGTGGAAGCGCACACCCACGAGTTCATTGCTACTGCGCATGAAGATCAGAAGTTCGGCTTTTCCCTCGCGTCCGGTTCGGCGCTGGAAGCTGCCAACCTCGTAGAAGAGGACGACAATCTGCGCCTGGTTGGTCTGCACTGCCACATCGGCTCCCAGATTGTCGATTCCGACGGTTTCATTCTCGCCGCCGAGCGCGTGTTCTCACTGGTGGAAAAGCTGGTCGAACGCCACGGCACTGAAATCTCGGAACACTTCAACACCCTCGACCTCGGTGGCGGTTTCGGAATCGCCTACACCGCAGGCGAGCAGCCCCTCGACGTTGCTCCGCTTGCCGACGAGATCCTCACTGCCGTAGACAAGCTTGCGCAGCGTATCGGCATTGCGACTCCGACAGTGGCTGTTGAACCAGGTCGTGCCATCGTTGGCCCGTCCATGGTCACGGTGTACGAAGTGGGCACTTTGAAGGATGTGACCATCGATGACGGCATGACCCGTCGTTACGTATCGGTCGATGGCGGCATGAGCGACAATATTCGTCCGGCGCTTTACGGCTCGAACTATGATGGTCGCGTTGTTAATCGCGAGGTGTCCGGTTCCAGGATTCCCACCCGCGTCGTCGGAAAGCACTGTGAATCGGGAGACATTCTGATTAACGATGCGAACTACCCGAACGACATTGTCGAGGGTGATCTGTTCGCGCTCGCTGCTACTGGGGCATACTGTTACGCAATGGCCAGCCGCTACAACATGCTGACGCGACCACCAGTAGTGTCGGTATGCGATGGTCAAGTGACCCAAATATTAAGACGAGAAACCGTACAAGACTTACTAAGCCTGGAGTGTGAAACGCCACGATGACTGCCGCAACGAATAATCCTGGAAAGGGCGAGGGCCACAAAGTTGGTGTCGCTATTTTAGGTCTTGGCACAGTCGGTACTGAGGTTTACCGCCTGCTCAACGAGAAGGCTGAGGACTTCGAGCGCCGCATCGGCGGACCGGTCGAGGTCGTTGGTATTGCTGTGAGCGACAAGACCAAGCCGCGTCCGAATGTGGATCAGGATCTTCTTACCGACGATGCTTTTTCGCTGGTTCAGCGCGATGACGTTGACCTGGTAGTCGAGGTCATCGGCGGCATTGATTACCCACGTCGCGTTGTGCTGGAGGCACTGCGTGCCGGCAAGTCGGTCGTGACCGCCAACAAGGCACTCGTCGCCGCTCACGGCGAGGAGCTCTCTGAGGCTGCCGATTCCTCGGGTGTCGACCTGTTCTTCGAGGCAGCTGTGGCTGCAGCTATCCCGGTCGTCGGGCCGCTGCGCCGTTCGCTGGCCGGTGACACTGTCAATAAGGTCATGGGTATTGTCAACGGCACTACCAACTTCATCCTTGATGCGATGGACTCCACTGGTGCGGACTACGACGAGATGCTGGCAGAGGCCACCCGCCTGGGTTACGCCGAGGCCGACCCGACTGCAGACGTCGAGGGCCACGATGCCGCTTCCAAGGCAGCTATTCTGGCCAGCCTGGCATTCCACACCCGCGTGACTGCTGATGATGTTCACTGCGAGGGTATTACCGAGATCACCGCTGACGACATCGCAGCCGCCAAGAGCGCAGACTGCACCATTAAGCTGCTGGCTACCTGTGAGCGGGTTACGGACGAAAATGGCAAGGAGTCCATTTCCGCCCGCGTGTACCCAGCGCTGATTCCACGTCGTCACCCGCTGGCAACTGTGCGTGAGTCTTTCAACGCTGTCTTCATTGAGGCCGAGGCCGCTGGTCGCCTGATGTTCTACGGCAACGGCGCTGGTGGTAATCCGACCGCCTCCGCAGTGCTCGGTGACCTCGTTGCAGCTGCTCGCAACATTGTCCACGGTGGTCGCGCACCGGGAGATTCCACCTACGCTAACCTGCCGATTCTCGACTTCGGTGACGTTCGCACCCGCTACCACATCGACCTGCACGTCGACGATCGCGTCGGAGTGCTTGCCGATGTCGCTCGTACCTTCTCTGATCACAACATCTCCCTGCGCACCGTCCGCCAGGAAGAGGGCGCCAACGGCGCTCGCCTGGTCATCGTGACCCACAAGGCACTGGAGAAGGATTTGGAAGCAACGGTCGATGAATTGCGCGCCAACGACGCGGTTTTGGCCGTCAACAACGTCATTCGTATCGAAGGAATGGATATCTAAATGGCACAGGAGCTTTTCCCGGGTCAGAAGGTCACCGTCACGGTTGCAGGTTCGTCAGCGAACTTGGGCCCGGGCTTCGACACCCTGGGGTTGGCAGTTGCGCTCTACGACATCGTCGAGGTCGAGGTCATCGAGTCCGGTGTCGTCGTTGAAATTCACGGCGAGGGCGAAGTCGACCTGCCGCGCAACGAATCTAATCTGGTTTTGCGCGCGATTCGCGCGGGCCTTCGCGCCGCAGGAGTCGAGGCACCGGGGCTGAAGGTTATTTGCCACAACACCATTCCGCAGTCGCGCGGTCTAGGCTCTTCCGCAGCCGCCGCCGTTGCTGGTGTCGCTGCCGCTAACGGTCTGGCGGGCTTCCCGCTTACCGATGACCAGGTAATCCAAGAATCCTCGGTATTCGAAGGCCACCCGGATAACGCTGGCGCATCCGTTCTCGGCGGGGCAGTGGTCAGCTGGACTGACAAGCCTGTCGATGGTCGCACCGCACCTCAGTACCGAGCAGTGAGCATTCCGGTGCATGAGTCCATTCAGGCGACCGCACTCGTACCGGCATTCCACGCCTCCACGAATGCAGTCCGTCAGGTGCTGCCGAGCGATGTTTCGCATGTCGACGCTCGTTTCAATGTCTCCCGTACTGCGGTTATGACCGCAGCGCTGCAGTCCCACCCGGAACTGCTGTGGGAGGGAACGCGAGATCGCCTGCACCAGCCGTACCGCTCCGACGTGCTGCCGGTGACCGCAGAGTGGGTCAACCGCCTGCGCAACCGTGGCTACGCGGCATTCCTCTCGGGTGCTGGTCCGACCTGTATGGTTCTGGGAACTACTGCAGTAGATGAGAAGATCTTGGACGATGCCCGCGAGGCTGGCATCAAGGTCATGGAGCTGGGAATCGGTGAGCCGGTTAAGGTCGTGGTCGACGGCTAAGCCGCAGCTGCGGCCAGGTGCCGGGCCAGTGGCTTAGCCTGCTACCTACTTTTCGCCCGGCCCCTTCAGTTTCACGATGCTGTACTGACCTGCGCTCAAGTGCGAGCGCAGGTCTTTCTTGTCGAACTTGCCCACTGAGGTCTTATCGATTGAGTCCACGAAGGCCCAGTACTCCGGCAGCATCCACTTTGGCAGCTTTGGCCGCAGTTCATCGCGGAGCATTTCAGCGGTCTCCTTGCTCTGTTCAACTTCCGGCATCAGCACCGTAATGGCCAGTGGGCGCTCACCCCACTTTTTATCTGGCATGCCGATAATCGCGCACTCGAGTACCTGTGGGCTTTCCATTACGAAGTTTTCCAGCTGAGCGGAGTAGATCCACTCACCACCGGAACGAATGACATCGCGAGCACGGTCATGAATAGTCAGGTAGCCGTCGTGAGTAATCGAGCCGACATCGCCAGTGCGGAGCCACCCGTCCTCGGTGAACTGTTCGCTAGCCTCGTCGACCTCCGCACCGCGGAAGAAGTGCGCGGTGCCTCCATCTTGAGCCTCTGGAGAGCTGTAGTAGCCTCCGGTGACCGTGTTGCCGCGCACCTGCAGCTCACCCTGGTTGCGGTCATGCAGGTCGAGCACGCGGTCGTTGTCATCAACAATGCGGAACTGCATGATGTCCGGGAAACGTCCTTGGCTGACACGGTAGCGTTCGCGGGCCTCACCGGAGGCGCCGTACGGAGGTCGTGCCACGGTACCGATAGGCGAAGTCTCGGTCATGCCCCAGAAGTGGATGACATCGACACCGTAGCGCTCTTCCCATAGCCGAATCAATGCAGGTGGGACAGGAGAACCGCCCGAGAAAATCTCCTGCAGACTCATGCGCTTCGGAGGATTGCTGAGGTAGTGTGCCATGAGGTTAATCCACAGCGTCGGCACGCCCTGAGCTACGCGCGGCATTGAGGTTTCGATGATTTCTGCCAGACGCGGTGCGGACAGGTCCGCGCCGGGGAAGATTAGCGACGCCCCGCACATGAAGGAGGCCAGCGGCACGCCCCAGGACAGGACGTGATAAATGGGCACACAGCAAAGCCACGGGTTTCCATGCGAGATGGCAAAGGAGTCAGTGGTGCGCATATTCAGGCTGTGCAAGTACAGCGAACGGTGGCTGTAGACGACACCTTTAGGTGCGCCCTCGGTGCCCGTCGAATAGCACATGGCTGCACCGGAGTTTTCATCGAGCTCAGGCCAGTCGAAGCGGCTGGGGCGTCCGTCGATGAGCGATTCGTAGGAGTACCACGGGATACCATCCGGCAGTTGCTCAGCCACGTCAGACAGATCACCGATACCGATAATGATGACAGCGCGGACGCGCGGGCAGTGCGGAAGAACCTCGGCGAGCAGTTCGATCTCGGTCGGGTCCGCGATGATGACCTGGTCATCGGCGTGATTGATAATGTGCACAATCTGATCCGGCATGAGCTGCTTGTTCAGCGGCTGGAATACCGCGCCCATGGAGGCGACGCCGAGGAAGACCTCGAAGTGTTCGGCGCAGTTGTACATCAGGGTAGCGATGCGCTGATCCCCGTCGATGCCGAGCTCATCGCGAAGTGCATGTGCCAGCGCACTAGCGCGTGCGGCGATGGCGGCAAAAGTGGTGGTCTCGGGGCCGTCACTGTTCCAGGAGGTCACCGGAGTCCGACCGTGAATGGTGCGACCGTATTCCACAATCTGAGCGATATTGAGAGGAATATGAGGCATCGTACTGCGCATGAGCTCTACAGTACCGACTCACAGCCCCGCGACCTAGCGAAACGCAGGTGAGAACTAGTGTTGCTACCTGACTATTTGGTGACTATCCTTGGGCAATAGGTCGTTTTCAATACGCGGCTAGATACGTACTTCTTCATGTACTCCGCATGCCGTTGACCTTCGCAGTTGTTCACACAACGCGATGGCGCAACGTGACATTGAAAACACATAAATCAGTAGTGCGACTACATAGTCTTGCGGTGCTGTGGACCTAAAATTTCCTAACCATCTTCAGCCCGGACGCTCGGGTTTGAGATGCGGAAATAATGTAGGCAAGATGCCTCGGTTTAGTTTCAACGTCGAGGTCTTTTGCCTGGCTTTTTCGATAGTTTCCCGTCAGCTGCGGCTACTTTTCCGCACGTGGTAAAGGTTCGACGACGGAGCACACGCGGTGGCGGGCAGTAAGAGCGAAAAAGTGTCAATGACATAGCCCCCTGTAGAGAGTGACTGCAGGGAAGGTCGATGAAAGGACATCCGTGACCGATACGGACACCACTGCCACGGCAGGCGGCCCAGAGAATCTTGCGGCCCTCCGAATGGCAGAACTGCGTGAAATCGCTTCCAGCAAGGGCATTCGCGGCATCTCCGCCATGCGCAAGCATGAGCTGATTGAGGCCATTAAGAATGGTGCCCCGGCTGATGGTTCCGCTCCAGCTCGGAAATCTCGCGCGAAGAAGGCTGCGGCTGGGGCTGCGGATACCGGCTCCAAGGCGAAGGATGCCAAGGAATCGCCGTCGGAAAGCGCGGATAAGGGTTCCAGTAAGAGCGCCGACAAGAGCGACAAGGGCAACGACAAGCGAGACGACGCCAACGCGGATGGTCGCGAGGAGATGTCCCGTTCTCAGCAGCGTCGAAATCGTCGTAACCGTGCTCGTCAGCGCGAGCAGGAGAATCAGGACGATCGCAGCAACGATAGCCGCGACGATTCCGATAACGGCAACGACCGCGGTGATCGCAACGACAATCGCAACGATCGTAATGATCGTAATGACCGCGGTGATCGCAACGACCGTAATAACCGCAACGATCGCAACAACCACGATCGAGACAACGACGATGAAGGCCGCGGCAACCGCAACAACCGCCGCGGTCGCAACAACAATCGCAATAACGACCGCAATAACCATGACGATGACGGTCGTGGCAACCGTAACCGCCGCAACCGTCGCAATCGCCGCGACCGTCGCGGACGCGATAACAACGGTGGGGGACACGGCGGTCAGGACGAGATCCGCGAGGATGACGTTCTCCAGCCGGTGGCTGGCATCGTCGATGTGCTAGATAACAAGACCGCATTCGTGCGCACGTCCGGATACCTGCCGGGCTCTAACGATGTGCTGGTGTCCGCGCAAATGGTTCGTAAATACGGTCTGCGCAAGGGCGACGCCGTCACTGGTCAGGTCCGCATGCCGCGTGAGAATGGCTCGGGCCAGGTCACTCATGGCAACGGCCGTAATCGCCGCAAGTACAACCCGCTGGTCAAGGTCGAAACTGTAAACGGCATCGATCCGGAGCAGGCAAAGCAGCGGCCGAACTTCGCTAAGCTCACCCCGCTGTACCCGAACCGTCGCCTGCGTCTGGAGACCGAGCAGAAGATCCTCACCACTCGCGTCATCGACCTGATTATGCCGATTGGTAAGGGTCAGCGTGCGCTCATCGTTTCGCCGCCGAAGGCCGGTAAGACCACGATCCTGCAGAACATCGCGAACGCTATCGCGACGAACAACCCCGAGTGCTACATGATGGTCGTGCTTGTCGACGAGCGCCCGGAGGAAGTCACCGACATGCAGCGCAGTGTCCGTGGCGAGGTCATTGCCTCCACTTTCGACCGCCCGCCGTCAGATCACACGGCAGTGGCCGAGTTGGCTATTGAGCGTGCAAAGCGTCTGGTGGAACAGGGGCAGGACGTCGTCGTACTGCTGGACTCCATTACCCGCCTTGGCCGTGCGTACAACAACTCTTCGCCGGCATCGGGACGAATCCTCTCCGGTGGTGTGGACTCCAACGCTCTGTACCCACCGAAGCGCTTCTTGGGTGCTGCCCGAAACATCGAGGAAGGCGGCAGCCTCACCATCATCGCCACCGCGATGGTGGAGACCGGCTCCGCAGGCGATACCGTCATCTTCGAGGAGTTCAAGGGCACCGGTAACGCCGAGCTGAAGCTCGACCGTAAAATCTCCGAGCGCCGCGTGTTCCCGGCAGTGGATGTCAACCCGTCGGGTACTCGTAAGGATGAGCTGCTGCTCAGCACGGAGGAGGCTCGCATTATGCACAAGCTGCGCCGCATCCTCTCCGCGCTAGAGTCGCAGGCTGCTATTGACCTGTTGATTAAGCAGCTGAAGAAGACCCGGAACAATAAGGAATTCCTGATGCAGGTGGCTTCTTCTGCACCAATGGCCGCCGACGTTGATGTGGACGACATGCTTTAGCTGGGGTTAGCCGCAAACCACAGCACCTACTAGCATTTCACCCATCACAATCTGAAGGAATATTCAATGGCTAATCAGGTTTCCGCAGTTGACGACATCCTCTCCGAATACCACGGCCTTGAGGCGCAGCTGGCAGACCCCGAGCTGCACAACGACCCGAAGGCTGCCCGTAAGGTCGGCAAGCGCTTCAATGAGTTGCAGCCGGTCATTCAGACTCACAAGAAGTTGACTGAGGTCCAGGATGACCTGGAGGCAGCTCGCGAGATGGCATACGAGGACTCCGAATTCGCAGCTGAGGCTGAGCGTCTCGCTGTCGAGGCAGAGGAGCTCGAGGAAAAGCTCGCCGACCTGCTGGCTCCGCGCGATCCGCACGACAGCGATGACATCGTTATGGAGCTCAAGTCCGGTGCCGGCGGTGAGGAGGCAGCGCTCTTCGCAGGTGAGCTCGCTCGTATGTACCAGCGCTATGCAGAAAAGCACGGCTTTACCACCGAGATTCTCGGGCTGTCCGAGTCTGATCTCGGCGGCGTGAAGGACATGACTATGTCCATCCGAGCTAAGACTCCGTCCCGTGACGGTGCGTGGAGCGTGTTCAAGTTTGAAGGTGGCGTTCACCGCGTGCAGCGCGTGCCGGTTACCGAATCTCAGGGCCGTATTCAGACGTCCGCCGCTGGTGTGCTGGTCTACCCGGAGCCCGACGAGGTCGAAGACATCCAGATTGATGAAAAGGATCTGCGTGTCGACGTCTACCGCTCCTCCGGTAAGGGCGGTCAGGGTGTTAACACGACTGACTCCGCCGTTCGCCTGACGCACCTGCCGACTGGTCTCGTTGTTACCTGTCAGAAGGAACGCTCGCAGATTCAGAACAAGGCCCGCGCTATGCAGGTCCTTGCTGCTCGACTGCAGCAGATGAAGGAGGAGGAGATCGCCGAGGCCGCCTCTGACCAGCGTAAGTCTCAGGTGCGCAACATGGATCGCTCCGAGCGCATCCGCACTTACAACTTCCCGGAGAACCGCGTTTCCGATCACCGCATCGGTTACAAGGCTCACAACCTGGACTCGGTGCTGGGCGGCGACATGGATGACCTGCTCAAGGCCCTCCACGACGCGGAGCGCGCTGAGCGTCTTGAAGCCGAGTAGCCCCACGCCCGCAGAAAATAGCTCGCCGACGTTACCGGATTCCGTCCGTACCCTCGGCGAGCTGTTTCGCTATGCGCGTCGCACGCTTGACGACGCGGCGCTGGCTTCTCCGGATGCCGACGCACGGGCGCTATTTGCAGCCGCAGTCGATGCGGGATCGGCAGACATTATCTTCCGCGGAGACGAACCGTACACCGATGAGGACGGTCGCAAGTATCTGGCCGAGATACTGGCCCGCAGAGTGGCTCGTGAGCCACTGCAGCACATCCTCGGTACGGCGCCGATGATGAGCCTGGAACTACAGGTCGGGCCCGGTGTTTTTGTACCCCGGCCGGAGACGGAACTGCTCGCGCAGTGGGCAATCGATCGAGCCCGTGAACTGGTCGCAAGTGGCGTCGTCAAGCCGAAAATCGTTGACTTGTGTACTGGATCCGGTGCGTTGGCGTTGGCGATCGCCGATGCCGTACCCGAAGCGGACGTGGTGGCTGTGGAGCTCTCTGAGCGGGCACGGGCGTGGGCTGCGAAGAATATCGAGACGTACGGCGATGGGCGTGTGCGTCTGATTGCTGGCGATGTCACGGATGTTCAGCTGATTGATGATGGCGCTGAGCTCGCAGAATGGGTAGGCGAGACCGACATTGTTGTGTCCAACCCTCCATATGTGCCCGAAGACACCGAAGTTGACCCCGAAGTGAGAGCTGATCCGCACTCTGCGGTCTTCGGCGGCGACGATGGGCTAGATGTCATTCGACCTATGATGAACCTAGTGGATGCGCTGGTGCGGCCGGGTGGAGTCATCGGCATCGAGCACGATGACTCTTCAGGAGACGATGTCAGTTCACTGCTAAAGGACACCTGGGATTACGCTGATGTAGAGGTCCACCGTGACTTTGCGGGCCGTGACCGTTTTACGGTGGGACGCAAAAATTGATCTTAAAAGCAAACTTTGAAGCAGGAGCACAAATCTGATGAGCAGGATTATGGACTGCAGCACAGATGAAAACCGCGAACGCGCAATTGCAGCAGCAGTAGATGCAGTGAAGGCAGGACGGCTGGTCGTTATGCCTACCGATACCGTCTACGGCCTTGGCTGCGATGCCTTTGATAACCAGGCCGTTGCCTCCTTGCTGCGTGCCAAGCACCGCGGCCCGGATATGCCGGTACCGGTGCTCGTGGGTTCCTGGAACACGATTGAGGGGCTCGTCCGCGAATACTCGCCAGCTGCTCGCACGCTGGTGGAGGCTTTCTGGCCGGGCGGACTGTCGCTGGTTGTGAACCAGGCGCCGAGCTTGCCGTGGAACCTTGGTGATACCGCGGGTACGGTCATGCTGCGCATGCCGCTGCACCCAATTGCTATCGAGATTCTGCGCCGCACCGGTCCGATGGCCGTGTCCAGTGCGAACATCTCCGGCCAGGCACCGGCCACCAATGCCGTGCGTGCCAAGCAGATGTTGGGTGGGGAAGCGGCTGTCTACGTCGACGGCGGCGAAGCCACGATTGGCACCCCATCGACGATTGTCGATATCTCGACTCCAGTGCCGCGGATTCTGCGCGAAGGCGCTGTGTCAGCAGCGGCGGTTGCCGAGGTTTTGAGTACTACGCCCGAGCGACTGCTGGGGCAGTAGTCTTGTCTACCTAAGGCTTTTCCTGTTTAGTATCTGCAGCGATTGTGTGGGTGAGTAGTACCTAGTGGCGGACATGAGCTTATTGGCAGCCCAGTCGGGTGGGGCAGGTGTGCCCATCCGCGAGCTCGCCATGCTCGTTTTAGTTTCCGCTGCTGTCAGTTATTTGCTCACTGGAGTGGTGCGTTATGTGCTGGTCCGCTCGGGCTGGTTGGATGCGCCCCGCACGCGCGATGTCCACGATATTCCGAAGCCCAGGCTCGGAGGCGTGGCGATGTACTCCGGGGTGGTCGCAGCTATCGCCCTTGCCTCGGTGATGCCGGCTCTCAACCGTGGTTTTCCGCCCATGACTCCAGATATGAGGGCAGTTGTGGCGGCCGCGTCGCTCTTGCTAATCGTCGGTATTTGGGATGACCTCTTTGACTTAGATGCCCTCACGAAGTTGGTGGGGCAGGTCGCGGCGGCACTTTTGATGTCATTTATGGGCGTCAATTGGTATCTGCTCTATATCCCGTTCAGTGGCGGCGCCACGCTCATTCTCGATCCAATCATGTCCACAGTCTTGACTGTCCTATTTACTGTGGCATTGATTAACGCCTTCAACTTTGTTGACGGCATCGATGGTCTCGCAGCTGGACTCGGCATGATCGCCGCAGCTGCAATCCTTGTCTATTCGATGGTCATGCTTCACGACCAAGGCGGAACCGTGTCTGCCTATCCACCCGCGATGATTTCCGCGTGCCTCCTCGGCGCTTGCCTGGGCTTCTTGCCGCACAACTTCGAGCCCGCACGCATTTTCATGGGCGATTCCGGTGCCATGATGATCGGCTTGCTGCTCGCAGCGGCATCGGTGTCGGCGTCGGGACGCATCGCGCCCTCCATGTACGGCACCGCTGACGTCATCGCTCTAATCTCGCCGGTTGTGGTCGTCATCGCAGCAATTAGCGTGCCAATGCTCGACTTGCTGCTTGCTGTCGTTCGCCGCGTCAGCCAGGGCAAGTCACCCTTCTCACCCGACAAAATGCATATTCACCACCGCCTCCTGTCGATGGGACACAGTCATCGCCGCGTGGTGCTAGTGCTTTACCTATGGGTGTCGGTCGTCGCGTACGCCGCCGTTGCCACCACCATTTTCCCCTTTGAATTCGTCGCTTTCACCTTCGGGGTCCTGCTTATCATCGCAGTTGTCTTCACCCTCCGTCGTCGCAATGCGCTTGCCGACGACCGTTCAAGGGGAGCGCGTCCCAGAAGTGGAAGTGGGGTCCGGCAGGTTATAAGACGTCGACGTGGACGCAGAAGGTACAATCTTCGACCGTGACTGAAAAAACAACTCCGGAGCCCGAGTCTAAATACGACGATTCGCGGCGACCGCTGCTGGCTGCTGCTCGCTCGGGCGCAATCGCGCTCGCTGTGATTACCGTGCTTTCGCTGCTGGTCTGGGGTGGCAAAAACGGTATGCCCGGTGTCTGGGGCGTACTCCTTGGTGCGGGCATTAGCGGAAGCTTCGTATTGCTTACCGTTCTAGGCATCCTCTTTACTGCTCGAACTTCGCCGTCCGTCACGCTTGCCGTTGTATTGGGTGGCTGGTTGTTGAAGATTGTCGTATTGATTGGTGTCCTAGTTGTTATTAGAAATCTTGAGTTTTATGACAACATGACTTTCTTCGTCACTGTTGTACTCACGCTGATGGTGACGCTGGGTGCAGAAGTGTGGGGAATGTCGCAATCTAACCTCACTTATGTGCAACCAATGAAGGACGAATAGCTCGTTAATAACTTGTTGACCTGCTGAGAGGCTGTAATGCGCTTCTAAAACCGCAGGTAATAAGCATATTGTCCAGTTTGTGCAGAAGATGCCACAAATAGAGGCCGAAACCCACAGAGGGGGTCGGCCTCTTTGTTGGTTTCGGGGTCGGAAACGCGGGGGTGTACCGGGTGGGGAAAATGAGTCAGAACTGTTATCCTGAGTTTCGGGTAAGACGGCCTGTAGCGAAATAACTATCATTTCCACAGGTACGGTCCCCGTGAGCGCCGTGCTGATGAGCGAATGGAATCCGCGGCGCGACACGTTAAATGACGTCCTTCGCACCGCTTGACAATAGTTCTAGCGGCCCAATCACGGGAGAGAACGCTGAGCGTTACAACACTTGCCGAGATGCGGGGTGAGTTTCACTCACCCAACTTGCAGGAGGAGTATTTCCCGGGTGAACAATTTGGCGACTTCATTCTAGGTGGCAGTGGCGACTGGTACGCCATGGACCGCCTGATGATTGTTCGTCTTTTGATGGCCGTGATCGTCGCCGTGTTCTTCGTCGTCGCAATGCGTCGTCCGAAGCTCGTGCCGACTGGTCTGCAGAACGTTGCGGAGTTGATGCTGGACTTCGTCCGCATCCACATCGCGGAGGAGATTCTGGGTAAGAAGGAGGGGCGTCGTTTCCTTCCGGTTCTGGCCACCATCTTCTTCCTTGTTATCTCGATGAATATTGCGGCTATTATTCCTGGCCTCAATATTTCGCCGAACGCCCGAATCGGTATGCCACTGGTTCTGGCCCTGTTCGCATACGTTGCCTTCATTTACGCGGGCTCGAAGAAGATGGGCTTCTTCAAGTTTGTGAAGTCGGCAGTCGTTATTCCGAACTTGCCACCGGTACTCCACCTCATCGTGGTGCCGATCGAGATTTTCTCCAACTTCGTTCTCCGCCCAGTTACGCTGACCATCCGTCTGATGGCCAACATGCTGGCGGGCCACATGGTTCTAGTCCTGCTTTTCGGTGCCACGAACTTCTTCTTCTGGCAGCTGAATGGTTGGACCGCCCTGTCCGGGTTGACCCTTGTCGCTGCGGTAGCATTCACGCTGTTCGAGATGCTGGTGATTTTCCTGCAGGCATACATCTTTGCCCTGCTGAGCGCCGTCTACATCGAACTGTCGCTGCACGCAGACGAGCACTAACCCATAACTAATGAGGCCGCAACTTCGGCAACAAGGCCTCGCAAATTTAATAGCAAGACCCACTTGACCCACAAAAGCCCCGGGCCTACTTAGAACAATCTTTAATCCGGGGCCATCCTTTAAGAAAGGGAACGGTTCATAATGAACGACGTCATCCTCTCCGCCCAGGACGCTGTCCAGGCTGTCGACACCAACGCTGGCCTGAAGACCATCGGTTACGGTCTGTCCACCCTGGGCCCGGGCCTCGGTATCGGCATCGTCGCCGGCAAGACCGTTGAGGGTATGGCACGCCAGCCTGAGATGGCCGGCCAGCTGCGTACCACCATGTTCCTGGGTATCGCCTTCACTGAGGCTCTCGCCCTGATCGGCCTGGTCGCAGGCTTCGTTTTCTAAGTCCGGACCTTCAAGCGGAGAACACGTAAACCATGACAGATTTCACCTTTTTGCTAGCGGTGGGTGACCTCCCGATGGGAGAGTCCATTAACCCGCTGCTGCCAAAGACCTATGACATCGTCTGGTCCGTTGTCCCGCTGGTAGTTATCCTGGTTCTCTTCTGGAAGCTCGTTCTTCCGAAGTTCCAGGAGGTCCTGACCGAGCGGGAGGACCGGATTGAGGGCGGCATTGAACGCGCTGAAGCTGCACAGGCTGAAGCCAAGGCCGCTCTGGAAAAGTACAACAGTCAGCTCGCAGAGGCCCGTACTGAAGCAGCAAAGATTCGTGACGAAGCCCGTGCACAGGGTCAGCGCATCATTGCAGACGCTACGACCAAGGCTAATGACGAGAGCGCACGAATCATCGAGTCCGGTGAGAAGCAGCTCGCTGCCCAGCGTGAGCAGGTAGTCGCAGAGCTGCGCAAGGAAATGGGCCAGAACTCCATCAATCTCGCTGAGCGCCTTCTGGGCGAGCAGCTTTCCGACGACGTTCGTAACTCGTCGACGATTGACAACTTCTTGTCCAACCTTGACACCGTGGCCCCGGCCGGAAAGTAGGCGACATGCACGCAGCAAGCCGCGAATCCCTGGCAGCCCTTAGCCAGCGACTGGACGCCGCTATCGGTGGCGACAATGTCGCTGTTGCTCAGGCTGCTCAGACTGGTTCCGAGCTTTTCGACATCGTCGAGGTCCTGGACTCCGACCGCGGCCTGCGTGTCGCTGTCGCCGACACCTCGGCGACTGCGGAACAGCGTTCCGGCCTTGTCCGGAGCCTGTTCGCGGGCAAGGTATCTGAGACGACTCTTAACCTCGTCGTGGATGCTGCCGCGCAGGTATGGTCCACCCCGCGTGAAATGCGTGAGGGTTTGGTAGAGCTGGGCCGTCGAGCCCTCCTTCGCTCTGCCGAAGGCCAGGGACAGCTTGAGACTGTTGAGTCTGAGCTGTTCCAACTGGGACACATCCTGGCTGAGCAGTCGCAGCTTGAACAGCTGCTGGCCGACAAGGCCGCAACCCCCGAAGCCAAGCGTGGGCTCCTCGCCTCTGTGCTGTACGGCAAGGTCACTTCCGTGACCGAAACCCTCGCACTGCAGGCTGTTGGCCGCCCATCCAAGCGCCCCGCGGACGACATTGACTCCCTGTCCCGGCTAGCCGCCGGCCTGCGGAACCACGTCGTCGCTCGCGTGACCAGTGCCACGGCCGTCTCTGACGAGCAAGAGCGAGCACTGGCGGACAAGCTCGGCCGAGTCTACGGCAAGGCGATGTCCATCCACACCGTGATCGATAAGTCGATTCTCGGTGGACTGGTCATCCGGGTTGGCGACGAGGTCATCGACGGTAGCCTTTCAACAAAGCTTGAGAAGCTGCGCGTCGGCCTCGGCTGACGGATGGTTTAGACGATTAATCACTGGAAGAATATTACCGAGAGCAGGAAGAACATGGCGGAGCTGACGATCTCCTCCGACGAGATCCGTAGCGCGATTGCGAACTACACCTCGAGCTACTCCCCGGAGGCCTCCCGCGAGGAGGTTGGCGTTGTTATCAGTGCAGCTGATGGTATCGCCCAGGTTTCGGGAATGCCGTCGGTCATGACGAATGAGCTTCTGGAGTTCCCGGGCGGCGTTATTGGCGTCGCTCAGAACCTCGACACCGACAAGGTCGGCGTTGTGGTGCTGGGTAACTTCGAGTCGCTTAAAGAGGGTGACGAGGTAAAGCGGACGGGTGACGTCCTTTCGATTCCGGTCGGGGACAAGTTCCTCGGTCGCGTAATTAACCCCCTGGGCCAGCCGATTGACGGCCTGGGCGACATTGAGGCTGAAGAGGACCGCGTCCTCGAGCTGCAGGCACCGACCGTGCTGCAGCGTCAGCCGGTTGAAGAGCCGATGGCTACTGGTATTAAGGCCATCGACGCAATGACCCCAATTGGTCGTGGTCAGCGTCAGCTGATCATTGGTGACCGTAAGACCGGTAAGACCGCGGTCTGCCTGGACACCATCTTGAACCAGAAGGCTAACTGGGAGTCCGGTGACCCGAGCAAGCAGGTGCGATGCATCTACGTTGCTATCGGTCAGAAGGGCTCCACCATTGCTGGTGTGCGCCAGACCCTCGAGGAGCAGGGCGCACTCGAGTACACCACCATCGTTGCTGCCCCGGCGTCGGATGCCGCAGGCTTCAAGTGGCTTGCACCATTCGCAGGCGCCGCACTGGGTCAGCACTGGATGTACCAGGGCAAGCACGTCCTGGTCATTTACGATGATCTGACTAAGCAGGCAGAGGCATACCGTGCCATCTCGCTGCTGCTGCGTCGCCCGCCGGGACGCGAAGCTTACCCGGGTGACGTCTTCTACCTCCACTCCCGTCTGCTGGAGCGTGCTGCGAAGCTCTCCGACGACATGGGTGCAGGCTCGCTGACCGCACTGCCGATCATCGAGACCAAGGCAAACGACGTGTCGGCCTTCATTCCGACCAACGTCATTTCCATTACCGACGGCCAGGTCTTCCTCGAGTCCGACCTGTTCAACCAGGGTGTCCGTCCGGCTATTAACGTCGGTGTGTCGGTTTCCCGTGTTGGTGGTGCCGCACAGACCAAGGGCATGAAGAAGGTTTCCGGTAACCTGCGTCTGGACCTCGCGTCCTACCGCGACCTGGAAGCATTCGCAATGTTCGCATCCGACCTGGACGATGCCTCCAAGCGTCAGCTGGAGCGCGGTCAGCGTCTGGTTGAGCTGCTGAAGCAGAAGGAAAACCACCCGCAGCCGGTCGAGTACCAGATGACCTCCATCTACCTCGCTGGTGAGGGCGAATTCGACGATGTCCCGGTTGAGGACGTCCGTCGCTTCGAGGCCGAGCTGCTTGAGCACCTGCAGGACACTCAGCCTGCAGTCTTCGAGCAGATTGACGGCGGCGTCGCCTTCTCTGACGAGTCCAAGGCTGCTCTGAAGTCCGCTACCGCTAACTTCAAGAAGTCCTTCCAGACTTCTGAGGGCGCACCGCTGGCTTCCGAGGCTCCGGTCGAGGCACTCGACGAGGGCGAGCTCAAGAAGCAGCAGATTTCGGTCTCCCGCAAGACTGCCCAGAACTAGGCAGGTTGAGCTACTCAATGACCGTTTTCGCAATTGAAGGGAGGGAATAGGACATGGCGAATCTTCGTGAACTTCGAGCCCGAATCAAGTCGGTGAACTCGACCAAGAAGATCACCAAGGCCCAGGAGCTTATCGCAACCTCGCGCATTACCAAGGCGCAGCGTCGCGTGGCAGACTCCCAGCCGTACGCCGACGAAATCGAGAAGGTCATCGGACGTCTCGCATCGGCTTCGTCGTTGGATCACCCGATGCTCGTAGAGCGTGAGGGTAACCAGCGTGTTGCTGTCCTGGTTGTCACCAGTGACCGCGGCATGTGTGGCGGCTACAACCACAACGTCCTGAAGAAGGCTGCAGAACTGCGTACCGCTCTGGAAGAGCAGGGGCATGAGGTCGTTCTCTACGCGACTGGCCGTAAGGGCACCGACTACTACGACTTCCGTGGTGTCGAGCTCGCCGGTACGTGGGAGGGCTTCTCCCAGGATCCGGACTACGCCGCAACCCACGACGTGCGTCGTCACCTCATTGATGGTTTCAACGCTACGGCCGAGGGCACTGCCAAGTACCGCGAAGGCCTGCGTGGCACCAACGGCGAGGCCGTTCAGGGCTTCGACCAGGTCCACGTTGTCTACACGGAATTCGTGTCGATGCTTTCTCAGATTCCGCGTGCACACCAGATGCTCCCGATTGAGCCTGTGTACGAGGATGTCGAGATTGCTCAGGGCGAGGACATGCTGTCCGATGGATCAGATGACCTCAAGCCGGACTATGAATTCGAGCCTGATGCAGACACCCTGTTGGCAGAGCTTCTGCCGCAGTACGTGTCCCGCACTCTGTTCGCAGTGATGCTCGAGGCCGCTGCCTCTGAGTCCGCTGCCCGTCGTAACGCTATGAAGTCCGCGACGGACAACGCTACCGAGCTGGTCAAGGACCTCTCGCGTGTTGCTAACCAGGCACGTCAGGCACAGATTACCCAGGAAATCACAGAAATCGTCGGTGGCGCCGGTGCGCTCGACGACAGCGGAGAAAGTGACTAGATATGAGCACAGCTCTAAGTGAGCAGAACACCACCACGGCTGTGGGCCGTGTTGTGCGTGTCATCGGTGCCGTCGTCGACGTGGAGTTCCCGCGTAACGAACTGCCGGCACTTTACAACGCGCTGACCGTGGAAGTTACCCTTCCTTCGGTCGCCAAGACCATTGTCCTCGAGACTGCACAGCACCTCGGTGACAACATGGTTCGTACCATTGCTATGGCTCCGACCGACGGCCTGGTCCGCGGTGCAGAGGTCAAGGACACCGGTAAGCCGATTTCGGTTCCGGTTGGTGACGTCGTCAAGGGTCACGTCTTTAACGCAATGGGCGACTGCCTGGATGAGCCGGGCCTGGGTCGCGATGGTGAGCAGTGGGGCATCCACCGTGAGCCGCCGGCCTTCGACCAGCTCGAGGGCAAGACCGAGATTCTGGAAACCGGTATTAAGGTCATCGACCTGCTGACCCCGTACGTTAAGGGCGGCAAGATTGGTCTGTTCGGTGGTGCCGGTGTCGGTAAGACCGTTCTGATCCAGGAGATGATTACTCGTATTGCACGCGAGTTCTCCGGTACTTCGGTCTTCGCCGGTGTTGGTGAGCGTACCCGTGAGGGCACCGACCTCTTCCTGGAAATGGAAGAGATGGGCGTTCTCCAGGACACCGCCCTCGTCTTCGGCCAGATGGACGAGCCTCCGGGAGTCCGTATGCGCGTCGCGCTGTCGGGTCTGACCATGGCAGAGTACTTCCGCGATGTTCAGCACCAGGACGTGCTGCTCTTCATTGACAACATCTTCCGTTTCACCCAGGCCGGTTCTGAGGTTTCGACCCTGCTGGGTCGTATGCCTTCCGCCGTGGGTTACCAGCCGACCCTGGCTGACGAGATGGGTGTTCTGCAGGAGCGCATTACGTCCACCAAGGGCCGTTCGATTACCTCACTGCAGGCCGTCTACGTGCCTGCCGATGACTACACCGACCCGGCTCCGGCAACGACCTTCGCCCACCTCGATGCAACCACCGAGCTCGACCGCTCGATTGCATCGAAGGGTATTTACCCGGCAGTGAACCCGCTGACTTCGACTTCTCGTATCCTCGAGCCGTCGATCGTCGGTGAGGAGCACTACCGAGTTGCTCAGCAGGTTATTAACATCCTGCAGAAGAACAAGGAACTCCAGGACATCATCGCCATCCTCGGTATGGACGAGCTGTCTGAGGAGGACAAGGTGACCGTGCAGCGTGCACGTCGTATCCAGCGATTCTTGGGTCAGAACTTCTTCGTTGCTGAGAAGTTCACGGGTCTGCCTGGTTCGTACGTCCCGCTGAAGGACACCATCGTTGCCTTCGACCGCATCTGCAAGGGCGACTTCGACAACTACCCGGAGATGGCCTTCGACGGCCTGGGTGGCCTCGACGATGTCGAGAAGAAGTACGCTGAAATGCAGAAGAAGTAAGGGGCATCCTCATGGCTGAAATCACCGCTGAACTGGTTGCCGTTGAGCGACCGCTCTGGAAGGGCAAGGCCACTTTGGTCTCTGCCCAGACCACCGAGGGTGAGATCGGCGTGCTGCCCGGACACCAGCCGTTGCTTGGCCAGCTGGTCAACAACGGCACGGTGACCATCAAGACCGCAGACGGCAAGGTTCTTGTCGCTTCGGTACAGGGTGGGTTCATTTCCGTGTCTACCTCGAAGGTTTCGATCCTCGCGGATAAGGCAGTCTGGGCTGACGAGGTTAACCTCTCCGAGGCCGAGTCCAACCTGACTTCGGATGACCCTGCAGTAAAGGCTCAGGCTGAGTCGGAGGTCCGCGCGGCTCGTCGCGCTTCCACCAACTAGTCTGTTCGCCTGAACATCCGGTCGCACGACCGTATTCTTCCTGCTTCTTTAAACGGGGCGGGGAGCTCGCAAGAGAAATCTTGCCAGCTTCCCGCCCCGTTTTTCTTAGTTATTTTTCATGTCAGTGCAACAATCGGGTAGGGTTTGTAAAAAGCCTCTAAAGCGCTTTTGAACCAAGGTTCGTCGTCTATTCACCCGGATGCGAGGCTGGCAGATAGTGTTTTCAAGCGTAACCATGATGTCAATCATGTTCATGATTATCGGTGCGATGTTGATCGTCGGCGGGGTCCTTGCCCTGTGGCGTTTCGCCAGCCTGCATGCAAAAGGTACTCCTGTTATTGCTCGTCGCCTTCCTGCAGGTGATGGCAGTCATTGGCGCCATGGTGTCATTGTTTATTCCGAGTCGACGTTGAAGATGTACAAGCTACGTTCGCTGCGTCCTGGCTGTGATGCCGAATTTGCCCGTCACGATGTCACTATTGTGGATCGCCGAGATCCGACTGACATCGAGGCGGGTTTTTTCGCGCCCGGGCTTCGGGTAGTCAGGATTAAAACGGGGAAAAATACCGAATGGGAGTTTGCCGTGGACTCGTCCTCGGACACTGCGCTGGTGGCGTGGGTGGAGTCGAAGCCGTCGTCACGCCAGACTCGTGAGTTTCCTACAGATATTGAGCGACGTTTCCGTTCGGCTTATAACCGTGGCCGGGGAAGTCAGTACTAGTCTCTTACGACAGGCTATTGCTAAGGCTCTAGTGGGTATTGTTTTCTCCCGCGCGGCAGTCACGTTAGGGTAGGGGAATGCGCCTTGTGATTGCTGAATGCACTGTTGACTATGTCGGTCGCTTGAATGCCCATCTGCCTCATGCCCCGCGCTTGCTGTTGGTGAAAGCAGATGGGTCAGTTTCTGTGCATGCCGACGACCGTGCATATAAGCCTCTGAACTGGATGACACCGCCGTGCACGCTGACGGAGAAGGATATTCTCGACGAGTCGGGGGAAGACACTGGTGAAAAGCTCTGGGTCGTTGAGAATAAGAAGGGCGAGCAACTTCGTATCACTATCGGCAAGGTGCTGGCTGATAGCACGTACGAACTGGGAGAGGACCCTGGCCTGGAGAAGGACGGGGTAGAAGCGCATCTACAGGAACTGCTTGCAGATCAGTTCACAACGTTTGGCGAGGGCTACACCCTGATTAGGCGCGAATACCCAACCCCGATCGGACCGGTGGACCTGCTTGGCCGCGATGAAAACGGCGCCACCGTTGCAGTCGAGGTTAAGCGTCGGGGCGGTATCGATGGTGTTGAGCAGCTAACCCGTTACTTGGAGATGCTGAACCGCGATGAGCTGCTGGCACCGGTGGAAGGGATTTTTGCTGCCCAGGAGATTAAGCCACAGGCCAAGACTCTGGCAGAGGATCGTGGGATTCGCTGTGTGACCGTGGATTACGACGCCCTGCGTGGCCTGGAGTCCAATGAGTTGCGGTTGTTCTAGCCATGCCTAGGCGAAACCACAAGCGGCGCGGTAATCAACGAGGTAATCAACGCGGCGGGCGTAATAACCACGGCCAGAATCGCGGCAGCCTGCCCGCATTTGGCAGTTCTTTCCAAAACACTCGCACTGAATCTGGGCCTGCCGGTTGGCAGGACGTGGACTTTGCGGTGCGTAACATCAGCGCTGGCCAGTCGAACAAGGTTTATCGCTGTCCGGGGTGCGACCAGGAAATCATGCCCGGGACCTCGCACATCGTGGCATGGCCGCAGGATTATGGTGCAGGCGCCGATGACCGGCGCCATTGGCACACCAACTGCTGGCGCAATAGAGCTCACCGCACTATCACGCGCCGCTGGGGATAGATTTACTTAGCCGGCTCAACGAGCTCCAGCAGGACGCCGCCGGCATCCTTCGGGTGGATGAAGTTGATGCGCGAGCCTGCGGTGCCGATCTTCGGCTCCGGGTACAGCACGCGGGTGCCCTGCTCCTTCAGGTGCGCCATCAGCGCTTCCAGGTCAGTGACGCGAACGGCGTACTGCTGGATTCCTGGCCCCTTCTTGTCCAGGTACTTTGCAATCGTGGACTGGTCATTCAGCGGCGCGAGAATCTGAACGAGAGTGCCACCTTCAACCTTGTCAGCCGGGCCGACCATGGCCTCGTGGACACCCTGCTCTTCATTGACTTCATCGTGGTAGTTGATGAAACCAAGGTTTGCGCGGTACCACTCAATAGCGGCATCAAAATCCGGGACTGCGACGCCGACGTGATCAACAGCGACTACGTACTTATGGGGAACGGGAATCTGTGTCTCACTCATAGTTCCCAGGGTACTCGCTATTATCGGCGCCATGATTGTCGCATTTTCTGTTGCCCCCACTTTCTCCGATCCTGAGCAGGGAATGGCTGAGGCTGTTGCTGAAGCCGTGCGTGTTGTGCGCGAATCTGGCCTGCCCAACGAGACCAATGCCATGTTCACCCTTGTTGAAGGCGAATGGGATGAGGTGATGGACGTCATTAAGCGAGCCACGGAAGCAGTCAGCCGTGTCAGTCCGCGTACTTCTCTGGTCATCAAAGCGGACATTCGCAACGGATATACCGGGCAGCTGCGTGCGAAAGTGGATGCGGTCGAGGATGCGCTGAAAGCCACCGACTAGTCTCTTGTTCGGATTGGACACGTAGGCTCTACATAGGTCTTTACATAGGCTTTACGACGACACTGGAGAGGAACCCCTTTGACGATGCCAGCTGGACATGGTCACGCACATGGCCATTCTCATGGTCACTCGCATGGAGCACACGGTCACCGCGAGTGCTCGACTCCGCCGCCACCACCCGGCACGGTTGATTTGGAGCAGCTCCACCAGCGCGCCGAAGCCGAACGTAAGCGCCGAGAGGAGATCGAGCGGGCAACCAGTGATCAGGGAAATGGGCTTCCTCCTGTAGTTGAGATTGTCCCGCAGACCCTTGAGGCAGAAGTCGTTCTGCGCTCGGAGCAGGTCCCGGTTATTGTCTTGATCGGCATGGCTGGAGCAGCTGATTCGTTGCGTCTTCGGGCTGAGCTAGAAGGCATGGCCCGTGAGGCTAACTTGAACTGGATCCTGGCGTGGGCAGATGCTGAGGAGCATCCGCAGCTGGCCCAGGCATTCGGTGTGCAGGCAGTGCCGACAGTCACGGCTGTGGCTATGGGCAGTCCCATTGGCATGTTTGTCGGCGAGAAAACCAGGGATTGGCTGGAGCAGTGGCTGGCGCAGGTTATGGAGGCCACTCGGGGTCGTCTCAAGGGGTTGCCGGCGGGAACTCGTATGGCTGGGGAGGGCAGCGGGCCGGAGGCTCCGGAGCCGACTGACTTCTTCGGCAATCCCGTACCCACCGATGACCCGCGTTTGGAGCAGGCTGAAGAGTTGCTCGAGGAGGGCGATTTCGACGGAGCGTTGGAGCTGTATGACGCTATGCTGCAGTCCGAGCCCGCAAATCAGGGGCTGAAGCGCGCTCACGCGAATGTGTCCTTCTTCGCCCGCGCTGCCAAAATCGATCGCAGCGCAGATCCAATTGCAAAGGCCGACGCTGCGCCGAAGGACGTCGCGCTCGCCCTCGATGCCGCGGATGTCACGATGCTTGTCGACGATCCAGCGAAGGCGCTCGATCGTTTGTTGAAGTTGCTCCCGCAGGTGTTTGGCGATGACCGTGAGGCCATCAAGTCGCGTCTACTAGAGCTGCTTGTGCTATTCGATACCGCAGATCCAGTGGCATTGGATGCACGCCGGAGGATGGCTAGCGCACTGTACTAGGAGTACTGGACTAGGGGCACTGTACTAGGAGCCTGGAAAGCGCTCAGGCTCCTAGCTTGAAGCGTCGGTGTATGGCCAGTCATCCGGAGCCATGAAGTAGTAGACGCTGCCCATTACAGCGGCCATAAACGCCATTAGCAACAGGAAAAGTGTTGCTTTCATTGCCACATGACGCTCCGCATACCAGGCGTAAAAGGCGTCCAATTTTGCTGCCAACCAGATGTTCAGGCGACGTGTCGGCGGATGCACCAACGAGAGAATTCCCAGTGCAACAAAGATGCAGAGCCATCCGGGAGCAGGAGTTGGCAAAATGATAATGCCAACAATGAGCAATACGAAGCCTGCGACGAGAAGAACCGGGGAGAGTACCGGCCCATACCAGGTGTTGCGCATATGGGCATGGCGAATCTGCATGCGGTCCATCAAGCGATGTACCTTTTCCTTCATTGCGATTCACTTCCTCCGATTTTCGGTGCCGTGCGCTATTTCTAGCAGCGGTCTCGGACGAGGCATCGTTGAAGCATTAAGCATCAAATGTGCAGCTCAACTGCCTGGGTGCACCGTTGGACATTGATTCTTTTAATCATGTCTATATTTAATCCATTGTTGCACAAAAGCTGCGCCCCAGTGCAACGAGATTTTTCGGAAGGTGGTAATCTTCCAACAGTTCTCAGTGGTTTACAGCAGTTACCACTGCATCTCATCCACCTGTTCACCTCAGACAGTTCATACTGCGCTAGGTGCCTTTGGTCTTCAGTTTTCTGCAGCCAGGAGTTTTGCATGCGACTTCGCCCCAAAGCCCTTCGCGCTACTTCCGCCTCGGTCATTGTTGCGCTTTCGGCCTCGACTCTGTTGGCAGGGTGCACCATCGATGTCCCAAGCACCACCGGGTCCAAGGCCACCACTGCTACCACAAAACCTAATGCTCCAGATAACGGTTGGGATGCTTCCGAGGAAGTCACCTGGTCTGATGCACAGGACGTCCTCGATACTGCGGCTAAGAGTTTCTCCGACAACTATGGCATTGATTTAGGTGTCTATTTGCGTGTCATTGACGGTCCATACAAAGGGCTCACGGCGTCGGTAGGCGAGGATACGAAGGAGTACTCCGCATCGACCATCAAGGCTCCGTTAGTGGTTACTGCGCTGAAGAAATTCGGCGATGACCTAGACAAGACGGTGACGGTCGATTGGGACAATGGTGTTGGCGGAAGCGTGATTGGCCCTGGCCAATACACGCTCGACGGGCTGTTGCAGTACGTGATGCGGTATTCGGACAACACCGCGGCGAATGGGTTGATTGACGCTGTCGCTGGTTTCGACGAGGTCAACAAAACCATCAAGGAAGCCGGTGTTGATGACAAGCGCTACCACCTGGGCAACAAGTTCAACATCCCCAATCCCAGCGGTGATCGGTCCTGGTTTACTCCCTCTCAAGCTGCGCTGTTCATGGCACGTCTCCAGGAAGTGGCCGATGGCACCTCAAAGCACAACTTCATTACCAAGGACACGGCACAAACTGCATTGACCTACCTCACTTACGGTGGTTCGCAGAAGTTTGTGATGTACGTCGGCTCCGCAGTCCAGAAGACCGGTGACACTGCCGAGGGCGTTAATGACCACGGTATTTTGTACACCGCAGCCGGACCCATCGCTTACGCCATTACGACGCGCTTTGATGAGGTGCCGCTCAATGAGCTTACCGACGGCCTGCTCGGCCAGCTGGGTTCCCAAATAGCCCCGCTTCTGCCGGATTACAATCGCCTTGGTAAGGATGGCAAGCCACTGACTGCCAAGCAGGCTGCGACGTGGAGCGCGGATGAGGATGGCGACGGCATTCCGGATCGCATCGGAACCGACAGCATGGATGGATCCGCGTACACCGATGATTCAGATTCTGCGAATTACAACGAATCTTTGGAACCTGACTGGTTCAATCCGTTCCGAGGATAAAACCTGGATACGCTCCCCAAAACAAAATTGCCCGTGTGTCAGGTTTTCAGGCCGAAACTCAGATCACTGAAAACCGTGCAGCACGGGCAATTCCTATGTGATTGTCTTTTGTTTGGCTGGATTCGGGACTAGCCCTGCCACTTCAGCCAAACGGCGGTGTTGGCCGGCAGCACCAAATCAATCGAGTGAGCCTGGCCGTTCCAACCGTGCTCGACCGCGGTCACAGTACCGTTTTCACCGTAGCCGGAGCCCTCGTAACGCGATGCGTTTGTGTTCAGAATCTCCGTCCATTGGCCACCGCGCGGTACGCCAATCTTGTAGATTTCCTGCGTGGTTCCCGACAGGTTATAGACGCAGGCGACGACCGAGTCATCGGTGCCGTAACGGACAAAGGACACAGCATTGTTTGTGGAATCATCCGCGTTAATCCACTGGAAGCCCTCTGGGCGGTCATCCTGGGTGTAGAACGCTGGGTTTTCCTTGTAGATGGCGTTGATGTCCTTAACCAGCAGCTGAATGCCGCGGTGGAATTCGCCGCTCCAACCTTCGAGGTTGTCCCAAGCCACGGACTCATCGTGGTTCCACTCGTGGTTCTGGCCAAGATCCTGACCCTGGAATAGAAGCTGCTTGCCCGGGTGCGCCCACATGAAGGTCAGGAAAGTACGTAGGCCTGCGGCCTTATCCCAATCGCCGCCCGGCATGCGCTCCCACAGCGAGCCCTTGCCGTGCACGACCTCGTCGTGGCTAATCGGCAGAATGAACTCTTCCGAGTAGGCGTAGACCATAGCGAAGGTGAGCTCATGGTGGTGGTAGGAGCGGTAAATCGGCTCCTTGCTGAAGTACTCCAGCGTGTCATTCATCCAGCCCATGTTCCACTTCATAGAGAAGCCCAAGCCACCGTGCTCGGTAGGTGCGGTCACACCCGGCCAAGAAGTAGATTCTTCGGCCACGGTGAGGAAGCCCGGGTTGTGCTTGTGTACCGTGGCGTTGAATTCCTGCAGGAACTGAACAGCATCGAGGTTTTCACGGCCACCGTACTGGTTCGGCAGCCACTCGCCTTCATTGCGGGAGTAGTCCAGGTACAGCATGGAAGCCACTGCGTCGACGCGCAGACCGTCGATGTGGAACTCTTCTGCCCAGTACAGTGCGTTGGCGTAGAGGAAGTTGCGTACCTCGTTGCGGCCGAAGTCGAAAACGTAGGTGCCCCAGTCGCGCTGCTCGCCGCGGCGCCAGTCCGGGTGCTCGTAGCAAGCCGTGCCATCGAAGCGGGCAAGTGCGAACTCGTCCTTCGGGAAGTGCCCCGGAACCCAGTCCATGATGACACCGATGCCAGCGGCGTGGAAGGCATCAACTAGACCGCGGAACTGATCTGGGGTGCCGAAGCGGCTGGTCGGAGCGTAGTAGCCGGAAACCTGATAACCCCAGGAACCGGTGAACGGGTGCTCACATACTGGCATGAACTCCACATGGGTGTAGCCCATGTCGACCACGTAACGCACCAGCTTCTCCGCCATAACTTCGTAGCTCAGGCCCTGCTTCCAGGAACCCAAGTGGACCTCGTAGATAGAGATGGGCTCTTCGGTCCAGTCAGTGTTGGCGCGCTTTTCCATCCACGCTTGGTCACCCCAGGCGTAGTCAGAGGTCGCAACAATCGACCCGGTAGCCGGTGGGAGCTCAGCAGCACGCGCCATAGGGTCGGCCTTATCGCGGCGCTGTCCCTCCGGTGTCGTGATCGCGAACTTGTAGACTTCGCCCTCACCCACACCCGGGATGAACAGCTCCCAGATACCTGCGCCACCCATAGAGCGCATTGGGTACTGCGCGCCGTTCCACATACAGAAGTCACCGACCACGGCGACGCCGCGTGCGTTCGGAGCCCAGACCGTAAACGAGGTGCCTTCGACCGTACCCAGCTCTGTGTCGTAACTGCGAAGGTGAGCACCGAGAACCTTCCACAGTTCCTCATGACGTCCCTCGCCGATTAGGTGTAGGTCACCAGCGCCGATAGTGGGGAGGAAACGGTAGCCGTCGGCACGCTCTACGGTCTCGCCGGAGTCCCACGTAATGCGCAGACGGTAGTCGAAGTCATCGCCGCCGGGGACGAGGGCGGTGAAGAAACCGTCGCCCAGGTTCTCCGCTTCAAACTCGCCGCGCGTGCTGACGACAGTAACTGCCTGAGCGCCGAAGACCCTCGTGCGAATAACCGTGTCACCGTCCACGACGTGTGCGCCGTAGATGCTGTGCGGATCGTGATGGGTGCAGTAGCGCAGGCGATCCATATCGCCGGAATCAATTGCGAGGCGGGGATCTGTGTGGGCTCCCATGGAAGGTCCTTCCGAAGCGTTTCTAGGTAGGTGAATGTGAAGTTGTTGAGTTCAGTTCTAAAGAATTAGAGGGAGGTAGGGGACAGTGGGCTGCTAACTCACCCGCCAGCCTAACGACGAATCGTTGCGACAGTAGTCAGGTCAGCGGCCCACTAACCCCGAAAGTTCCCAGCAAGCGTTCTAGCCCTCGTAGTCGGGTACGTCGCGCCAAGCCAACTTGTGGCGGAGCTTGACGTCGATTTCCGGCAGCTTGATGATGTGCGCAACGTTTTCCCACGGTGCCAGGCGGACGTAGTTGTCCTTGCCCCAGTTGAACTGGTTGCCGGTAATCAGGTCAGTGACATCCATGCGGTCGTGGTTGCGGAGCCCGATGCAATCCATGTCGAGGTGCACGGTAGCTTCCTGGGCATTCCACGGATCGAGGTTGAGAACAACGAGGATGGCATCGCCGGTGACCGGATCGAGCTTCGAGTAAGCCAGCAGGTTGTCATTGTCGATGTCGTGGAAGTGCAGGTTGCGCAGCTGCTGCAGAGCAGGGTGCTCCCGACGAATCTTGTTCAGCGTCGCAATGAACGGCTCCAGCGAGTTGCCGGTGGCCAGTGCCTGGTCGTAATCGCGGCTGCGGAGCTGGTACTTCTCGCTGTCGAGGTACTCCTCGGAGCCCTCCTTGACCGGAACGTTTTCAAACAGCTCGAAGCCGGAGTACATGCCCCACAGCGGAGACAGGGTTGAAGCCAGCGCGGCGCGGATGGCGAAGGCGCCACGGCCGCCCTTGACCAGGAAGTCATGCAGAATATCGGGGGTATTGACCCATAGGGATGGGCGAGCGATGTCCGCATGGCGGGTAATCTCCTTGCCGAATTCGGTCAGCTCTTCCTTCGTAGTCTTCCACGGGAAGTAGATGTAGGACTGAGTGAAGCCAGCCTTGGCCAGGCCGTAGAGGCGGGCCGGGGCGGTGAAGGCCTCGGCGAGGAAGATGACCTCCGGGTTGGTTTCGTGAACGGTTTCAATCAGCCATTCCCAGAAGTTGCCCGGCTTGGTGTGGGGGTTATCCACGCGGAAGACCTTGACTCCACGCTTGACCCAAAACTTCACTACACGCAGAACCTCTGCGTACAGGCCCTTGGCATCGTTGTCGAAGTTCAGCGGGTAGATGTCCTGGTACTTCTTCGGCGGATTCTCGGCGTAGGCAATGGTGCCGTCCGGCAGCACGGTGAACCACTCCGGGTGAGCCTTAGCCCAGGGGTGGTCCGGTGCACACTGGAGCGCTAGGTCGATAGCGACCTCGAGGTCGCGCTCCTTAGCAGCCTTGATGAATTCCTTGAAGTCCTTTTCGTCACCGAGGCTCGGGTGGATGGCGTCGTGGCCACCTTCTGCGGAGCCGATAGCCCACGGAGATCCGACATCGCCCGGTTCCGGGGTCAGGGTGTTGTTGCGACCCTTGCGATTGATTTCACCGATTGGGTGAATCGGGGGCAGATAGACCGTGTCGAAGCCCATGCGCTGAGCGCGATCAAGCTGTGCAACCGCAGTCTTGAATGTGCCGTGCAGCAGCTCGCCATTTTCGCCGTAACCACCGTTGGAACGGGGGAAGAACTCATACCAAGAGGAGTACAGGGCTTCGCGGCGGTCAACCTTGATCTTGCGGGTCTTTCCGCGGGTCAAAAGGTCGCGCACCGGGTGCGCCTGCAAAATGGCGCGGGTCTCGTCGGAAAGCGCGGCTGCAATGCGGGCGCGAAGATCGCCGTCGCCGCGCAGACCTGCGGCGATGGAGCGTAGGTGGTTGCGGTGGATAGCAGCGGCACCAGCGGCGGCGCGGTCGAAGAGAGCGGCGCCAATTTCTAGATCATTAGCGAGTTCAGCTTCGCTCTGACCGGCCTCGAACTTCTTGGTGATAGCGTTGCGCCACGTTGCCATCGGGTCGGACCAGGCATCAATGCGAATGGTCCACAGCCCCGGAACGTCTGGGACGAAGGTGGCATTGACCTGATTTGGATCATGGTCAGAAAAGTGCATTGGAATGCGCTGTGAGCGGGAAGCAAAAGCTGATTCCTTCGGCCCCTTGACGTTGAGCGTGGCGTTCATCGCGTCATGGCCTTCTCGCCAAATGACGGCAAAGGTTGGGACGACTTCACCCACTACGGCCTTCGATGGAGTTGCACCACCGTTGATTTGAGGACGGATGTCATCAATACCGATTCGACCAGTCATAAAAGACGTTCTCCTAATTGTCGGCGAGCTAGGTGAAAATCGAAGCAAAACCATCTCGAGTGAACTCGATTTGCTCTCTACCGAGGATAGATGAGAATGTCCAAGCGCACATTTGGGCAAAGTTAGGGCACCATGGATGTGTGGCTGAATTGGAAGAAGACTTTAACGAAGATTTGCTACTCGACTTTCGCGACGTAAACCTCATCCGTGGTGGCCGTACGCTGGTCGGGCCGGTCGATTGGCAAGTAGAACTTGACGAACGCTGGGTCATCATGGGGCCGAACGGTGCAGGCAAAACTTCTTTGATGCGCATTGCTGCAGCGGAGGAGTTCCCGTCTTCAGGGGTGGCCCATGTGATGGGCGAGCAGATTGGGCGCACCGACATGCGTGATCTGCGCACCATGATTGGTTTGACATCATCGTCGATTGCTCACCGCATTCCCAATGACGAAAAGGTCGCGGACCTTGTTATTTCCGCCAGTTACTCCGTCCTGGGGCGCTGGCGTGAGACCTATGAAGAGATGGATTTCGAACAGCTCTCCGAGATTCTCGAGCGCATGGGTGCTGAGCATCTTGCAGACCGCACCTGGGGCACTCTCAGTGAGGGAGAGCGCAAGCGCGTACTCATCGCACGAGCCATGCTGGTCAACCCCGAATTGCTGCTTCTCGACGAGCCGGGAGCCGGACTCGACCTCGGCGGTCGCGAGGACCTCGTCGGTTACTTAGGCGAACTCGCACTCGACCCGGATGCGCCGGCGATGGTGATGATTACGCACCACCCGGAAGAAATTCCGTACGGCTTCACCCATGCGATGCTCCTCGACGAAGGCAATGTCATCGCACAGGGGCTTATTGACGACGTCCTGACCAGTGAGAACCTGACCAAGGCTTTCCACCAGGAAATCGTCGTCGATCGCATCGATGATCGCTACTTTGCGCGCCGGGCACGGCCTGCTGGAAAGCACCGGAAGAAGTAGACGCTCATGGCGGTTCCGACACCTGAAACCCCGAATACACCCGCGTCGCCGAAACTGGCTGCGACTGTGTTGCTGCTCCGCGACACCCACTGCGGGCTCGAGGTCTACGTTCAAGAACGCGTATCCTCAATGCGCTTTGCGGCCAACATGACCGTGTTCCCCGGCGGTGGAGTAGACCAGCGTGATTTCCCCGCTGTCGCGAATGAGGTCATGGCCGTGACCGAGCCGTCGGAAGCCGACCCTGAGTCGCGGATCGCGCAGGCTTTTAACGTCGACTGCGCGCGGGCGCACGCGCTCACCTGCGCGGCCGTGCGTGAGACCTTTGAGGAAACAGGCACTCTGTTGGTTCGCGATGCTGGCGGTGAGATTGTCGCAGATGGTCACCGCTTCCACCGTCAGCGACGACAGTTGGAAGCCCACGAGTTGTCATTGACGGATTTCCTTAGCAATGAAAATCTGGCGCTCGATGCCGAACTCGTCAGTCCTTGGGCTAACTGGGTGACACCCGAATCCAACCCCATTCGCTACGACACCTATTTCTTCCTCGCCGCGCTTCCCGACGGTCAAAGGGCCGACGGTGACACCTCTGAGGCATCATCTTCAGGTTGGTTCCGACCGACTACGATTTTGGATGGATGGCGCCGTGGGCTACTTGGCCTCATGCCTCCGACCTGGGCGCAACTAACTCGCTTGGACGGCGTCAGTACTGTGGCCGAGGCTCTCGAGGCGGCCAGAAACACTCCGGTGCGACGCACCAGTAGTGACTTCCTCGGGGAACCTTTTATGGATGAGTACTTTGCCGTTGCCACCCACATGGGGCATTTGCGCAAACGTATGAACCGTTAGCCGACTACTCAACCCCCGTTAACCGGCTGATCCCTAGTTGGAAGGAGATAACGAGTGTCCCTGTCCGCTGCAGAGGTGGCCGCTGTTGCTGCTCACCCGGAGTGGCTAGATGAGGCCGACCAGCTCGCGCTCACTAAAAAGTCTCTGATTGCAGACTCCGCGCATCTACGCCAACACTGTGGCGAGTTTGGTCGCGCGGTCATTGAAGCTGCGGCAGCTCGGCGTTCGGCGGTCAGCAAACTGCCAGGGGACTGGATCTTCTCTTCCGAAGCAGCGCAACAGGCCACGCCCTTTGTCGTCGCGATGGCTCGCGCCCGTAGGCTTGCGGATCTCGGTGTCGAAGCAGTGGCCGATGTGACCTGCTCCATTGGTACTGAAGTGGCAGCAATTGACCACGAGGGCCTGACCGTCGTCGGGTCTGATCTCGACCTTGCACGGTTGGCCATGGCGCGGCATAACGTCGGCAAGAACATCTTCGCGCAGGCCGATGCTTTGCAACCGGCCTTTGGCGCACCCGTCATTGTCGCTGACCCTGCACGCCGCTCCGGTGGTCGCAGGATCACCAACCCGGAGGACTTGCTCCCGTCGCTGCCGGCGCTCATAGCCGCCTGGCCCGACAAAGAACTAGCTATCAAATGTGCGCCGGGCCTCGACTTCAGCGAGTGGAGCGGGGAAGTGGCTGTCACTTCGGTGGACGGTGCGGTCAAGGAGGCGTGTCTATATACGCCGGGGCTGGCCGGAGTTACCGATGGGCAATCCGTAACGCGATCGGCGATGGTTATCCAGACCGTCGATAAGCACAGGCCGTTAGAGTTGTCGGCGGTGGACGTGCAGACCTACGACGACACCATGCCTGACGACGTCGATGTGCGCGCTGCCGGTCGGTACATCATTGATCCGGATGGGGCGATTGTGCGCGCCGGGCTGGTGCGGCATTTTGCGGCGGCGCATGGGCTCTGGCAGCTCGATGCGCGGATTGCGCACGTCAGTGGCGATGTTTTGCCGCAGGGGATTGCCGGGTTCGAAGTTATTGAGCAAGTGGGGTTGAAGCAGGTTCGCAAGGCACTGGCAGCGTTGGATTGCGGATCGGTGGAGATTCTCGTGCGCGGGGTAGACGCCAACCCCGACGCGTTGCGCAAGCAGTGGAAACTTAAGGGCTCCAGGGCATTGGCGGTGGTGGTCACGCGCATCGGAAGGAGCGCGACGGCGTTTATCTGTCAGCCCCGGGAGATCGGTTAAGGACCGCTTTACGACGGAAAACTGGTGGGGGTAGCCCGTTGGGGATCGGTGTTTGCTGTCGGCGAATACTGCGGAGACAGCTGCAGTTGATTGCGTACTATTAACGTCTGACATGCGGAAATGGCATGTTGGCGGGCAGACTGTGCTCGTGGTGTAGAAAAAAATTTAAAAAAATAACGACATTGTTATCTGGATCACCTTCGCATTGGCGATAGGTTCTGTTATCTTCAACACAGACGACCTAGAGCGTGGCCTGGTTCACTTTATTGTGAGGCGGCTTGCGAAGTAAGGTCAGATAAACGTTCACCAGTAATCAACCAGTAAGGACGACAGAAAAATGCCGAACATCGTGGTTCTGGTCAAGCAGGTTCCGGACACCTGGTCCGAGCGTAAGCTCACCGATGACAAGTTTGTCCTCGATCGTGAGTCTGCAGACGCAGTTCTCGACGAAATTAATGAGAACGCTGTTGAAGCTGCCCTGCAGCTGAAGGAAGAGCACGGCGGAAACGTTACCGTCGCAACTGTTGGCCCGGATCGTGCCGTCGAGGCACTGCGCAAGGCTCTGTCCATGGGTGCAGACGACGCCGTCATTCTTTCGGACGACGCACTTGAAGGTTCCGACGCTGTTCAGACCGCATGGGCTCTGTCCAACGTCATCGACACTCTCGAGGATGTTGACCTCATTGTCACCGGCAATGCCTCCACTGACGGTGGCACCGGCTCCGTCCCGGCTATCCTCGGTGTCTACCGCGACCTGCCGGTTCTGACTCACCTGCGCTCTGTCGCTATCGAAGGTGACTCCATCACCGGTGAGCGCGAGGTTGAAGACGGCATCTACCAGCTCAAGGCATCCCTGCCGGCAGTCGTCTCCGTCACTGAGAAGGCTAATAGCCCGCGCTTCGCATCCTTCAAGGGCATCATGGCCGCTAAGAAGAAGCCGGTCACCGAGCTGACTCTGGACGATGTTGCTGCTGAGGCAGAGCAGGTTGGTCTCGAAAACGCAGCTACCGGTGTCACTGGCTCCACTCCGAAGCCGGCTAAGACCGCTGGTGAGCGCATTAACGATGAGGGAGACGGCGGCGCCAAGCTGGCCGAGTACCTCAAGGCCCAGAAGTTCATCTAAGGCGCTTGACGCGAATAGAAGACAAATAGAGATACAAGTAGGAGAAAGATCACTATGACCGACGTCCTCGTTCTCGTCGAGCACGCAAATGGCGAGCTGAAGAACACCACCGCTGAACTGCTGACCGCTGCTTCCGCATTCGGCACCCCGGCCGCAGTTGTCGTGGGTACCCCGGGTACCGCTGCTGGCTTCGCAGACACCCTGGCCTCCTACGGCGCTGGCGAGATTCTCGCTGCTGAGTCCGACGATGCCGACAAGTACCTGATCACCCCTGAGGTTGACGTTCTCGTCGGCCTGGCCTCCGAGCGTGAGGTTCCGGTGCTGGTTTCCGCTTCCGCAACCGGCAAGGAAATCGCTGGCCGCGTCGCTGCGCTGACCGGTTCCGGTCTGCTGTCCGACGTTGTTGCTATCAACGATGACGCTTCCGTTAAGTACTCCATCTTCGGTGGCGAGTACATCGTTGACGGTGTCGGCTACGGCGCATCCCCGGTCTACGCTCTGCGTCCGGGCTCCGTTGACCCGGAGGAGAAGTCCGGTTCCGCTGACGTTACCGAGATTGCATTCCCAGAGATCGGCAACAACGCTGTCGAGATCGTTTCCTTCGCACCGGCTGAGGGCGGCGACCGTCCGGAGCTGACCGAGGCTAAGCTGGTTGTTTCCGGTGGCCGCGGTGTCGCATCCGAGGATGGCTTCAAGAACGTTGTTGAGCCGCTGGCAGACGTTCTCGGCGCAGCTGTTGGTGCTTCCCGTGCTGCTGTTGACGCTGGCTACTACCCGGGTCAGTTCCAGGTTGGCCAGACCGGTAAGACCGTTTCCCCGGACCTCTACGTTGCTCTGGGTATTTCCGGTGCTATCCAGCACAAGGCAGGTATGCAGACCTCCAAGACCATCGTTGTGGTCAACAAGGACGAAGAGGCTCCGCTGTTCGAGATTGCTGACTTCGGTGTCGTCGGTGACCTGTTCGACGTTGTCCCGCAGGCTATCGAGAACCTGAAGTAATACGCACTTGCCTTAAGGCTGCTAGTTGCGTAAGGCTGCTGGCCGAGAGTCAACTCGGCTAGCAACTACCCGCTCGGGGTGGGCACAGATTTCCTGTCTGTTCCCGCCCCGAGCATTTTTTTGGTCCTACTCATCTGTTCGTGCAGACAGTGAGGTTTAACTATGGCGGATAGTGAGCATAAGGCGCACGCAGCGTTATACTGCCTGCATGCTTAATGACCACATCGTTGCCGCTCCGGACGAGAAGAGTGAAATGAAGTCTGCTGCGAAGACCCGTTACTTTGTGGATCATGCCGCGACTACACCATTGCGCCCAGAAGCGCGCACGGCAATGGTCGAGAACCTAGGTCTGGCCAACCCCTCGGGGCAGTACGCCACCGCACGCATTGCGAAAAAGGTTCTGGAAGAGTCCCGAGAAGAAATTGCAGAGCTGCTCAGTGCCGATCCCATCGAGGTAGTTTTTACTTCCGGTGGAACTGAGGCCGACAATCTAGCGATTTCAGGCCTGTACTTCAAGGCCTCTGGCTCGGACATTGTGGTTCCACCAATCGAGCACGATGCAGTGTTGAAGACATGCCACCATCTGGAAAAGGAACACTGGGCCAAGATTGTTGAGGCTCCTGTAGGTGCTGATGGTCGCGTTGACATGGTGCAGTTCCCGGAGATGAGTCGGCAGAACACCGCGCTGGTGACGTGCATGTGGGCGAACAATGAGACCGGCACCATCCAGCCGGTGGAGGAGATTGCCAAGCGGGCGAAGGATGCTCGCGTGCCTTTCCATATCGATGCTGTGCAGGCAGCCGGACATCTGCCCATTGATTTCCACGCAAGTGGCGCCACTACAATGGCCATCTCCGCGCACAAGTTCGGCGGTCCCCGTGGGATTGGGGCGCTGCTTGTTCGTCGTGAAGCGAAACTTACCCCGCATAACAACGGCGGCGGGCAGGAACGCGGACTGCGTTCGGGCACGCAGGACGTGGCGTCGGCGGCGGGCATGGCGGCAGGACTGCGCGCGGCGGTGGACACGATGGCGGCGGACAATGAGCGAATCCGCGGTCTGACGCAGCAGCTCATCAGGGCAATCATGCACATCGACGGTGCGATTATCCACACCAGCGAGCTCGCTTTGCCGGGGCATGTCTACGCCAGCTTCCCGGGCGCGGAGGCCGATAGTTTGATCATGCTGTTCGATGCGGCGGGAATTGACTGTTCTACGGGATCGGCATGTAGCGCGGGCGTTAATCGTCCCTCGCACGTGCTGATGGCGATGGGCGTTTCGGAGCCGGAAGCGCGGTCGTCGATTCGTTTTACGCTGGGGTACACCTCGACGCAGGCGGATGTCGACGCCGTCATTTCGGCGCTGCCGGAAACGGTCGAGCGGGCGCGGCGTGCTGGCATGGCTTAGTTTTTGCCCCGTGGTGGTACGGTGACACGTGCACAAAATCTAGAGGGGAAAGGTTGCAACGCAATGCGAGTTCTTGCAGCAATGAGCGGTGGTGTGGATTCTTCCGTGGCTGCGGCGCGTGCATTGGCCGCAGGTCACGAGGTCGTCGGCGTGCACTTGGCGCTGTCGAAAGATCCGCAGTCCGTTCGCGCCGGATCCCGCGGCTGCTGTTCGCTAGAGGACTCCGGCGATGCCCGCCGCGTCTGCGATGAGCTGGGCATTCCCTTCTACGTCTGGGATTTCTCCGAGCGCTTCAAGGAAGAGGTCATGGATGACTTCTACGACTCCTACGAGCGCGGCGAGACGCCGAACCCATGCCTGCGCTGCAATGAACGCATCAAGTTCGCCGCTCTACTAGAGCGCGGCATCGCGCTCGGCTTCGACGCTGTGGTCACGGGGCACTACGCTTTGCTTGGCGACGACGGCCTGTTGCGCCGCGGCCGCGATGCGAAGAAGGACCAGTCCTATGTCCTGGGCGTGCTGGATCGCGAGCAGCTGCAGCGCTCGATGTTCCCGGTAGGAAACACCGAGAAGCCAGAGATTCGTGAAGAAGCCCGCGGGATGGGACTAGGCACTGCCAACAAGCCGGACTCTTACGACATCTGCTTCATCCCGGATGGCAATACCAAGGCGTTCCTGGGCGCGAAGATTGGCCGTCGCCCGGGCACCATTGTGGATAAGGAAACTGGCGACACCGTCGCTGAGCACGACGGTGTCTACGGTTTCACCATTGGTCAGCGCAAGGGGATTGGCCTGGCGGGGCCGATGCCGGATGGCAAGCCGCGCTATGTCACCGGCATTGATGCAGAGACCGGCACGGTGACAATCGGCACGGCTGTGGACCTGAATGTCAACGTGCTCGAGGCCGACCGTGCCATCTGGCTGGCCAACCCGGATGAGGTACTCGCTGCCTCGGAGGCCGGCAAGCTGCAGGTGCAGGTGCGTGCGCACGGTCGCCCCATCGACTGCCGCATTGAAGTGCTGGCAGGACCTGACGATGACGTCACCGGACGCGGTGGCGCCTTCCGGCTGCACCTGAGCGATCCGCTTCGTGGTGTCGCTCCTGGTCAGGCCGCTGTTTTGTACCACACTGACACTGCGGGCGACTACGTGCTGGGCTCCGGCACGATTGTCTCGACCGCCCGTGAAGAGGACTTGTCGTGACCTCCTTTGTCGGCCTTGGCCCGATGCCGGGCCGCAATCCACACGAGACGGCAGAGATTGTCATTGGCGAATGCCTGGAAGGTCACCTCACGCTACCGACGTTGCCCGCCCGTGGGTTCGGCGCCGATGCCGTCGGTCGCACGGCCGCCCTCATGGCTGACCTCGTCGTCGACAGGGGAGCGCGCTCCTGGAAAGTCGCCGACCGTCGTGGTCGCGCGAGTGCCTTGGCCACTGATTATCTCCACCGCGACATCGACGCGTGCGAGGAAGCGTGGGGACGCACCCCGCAGAAAATTCGCCTGACCGCTCTCGGCCCATGGACGATGGCGACTTCGGTGGAAAATGCCGCAGGCCATCTCATCGCCGTTGACCGCGGCGCCGTGAAATACTTCGCGCAGTCGCTGGCCGCGGGATTGGCTTCCCACATCGCCGATGTCCGTCGGCGTTTCGACAGCGACATCGAGGTACTTCTGGCAGAACCCGCACTCGGTGCAGTCGCACAGGGCAAAATCAAGGCCCCGTCCATGCTGATGGGCAACGCGGGCTATCTCCCCGCCCAGGGGCACCGCGAGATCGCGGAGATCTTCCTCGAGGTCACGGGGCCGCTGCGTGACGACGACATCGAAGTGACCATCGCGCTGTCGAGCCCCGATGGCCTGGCTGTTCAGGCCTTGGCGGATTCCGGTGCGGCCGGAGTGTGGCTACCTCGCAAAGAACTGACCACCACGCAGCAACTGGATTTTGCGGCTGCCGTGGTCGGTGCCGATATGTCCCTGGAGCTAGGTATTGTGCCAGTGACGGTCACGGAGCGAGAAGAGCACACGGGCGTCCCGGTGGCGACACCGGCTCGAGCACTCGCTGAGCAAGCAGCGCTGTTCTGGGATGAGCTGGGCTATTCGCGCCTACAGATTGCTGAGAGCCTGAATCTGGCGCCGATGGGCGGCTTTGCTGCCAGCTCCAATGAAGAAGCACAGGCGCAACTCGGCGCAGGCCGCAATGCCACGGAGCTTCTTCGTCGGGCAGCCGGTGACTTGGCTCGCGACGAATAGCGACCTTATTCCACCAGCGTATTGAGGTAGTCGGCGAAGTAGGGAAGCGTGAATTCCACGTATCCCGTTGACGCTGACACAATCAACTCGCGGTAAATCAGGTCATGGCGAAGCTGTGAGATGCCAGAGAGTTTGCGTCCCATGGTCTCTGCGATGACGCTCGTGGCCACGGGCTTTCCATTGGGAGAGAGGCGCGCCATCGCTTTGAGAAAATCAATCTGGCGAGGTGGCACTTTCCGCAGGCTGGGCGCATGAACTTGCAGCCCGATGCGGCGGATGGATTCCGCTGCGGCATCCGAGACATGCTGAGCGGTAATGGTGTCCGAGTGGGCCAACCTGGCCTTCGCCCAAGCGACTGAGCCAATGGTCTGTATGAGATACGGGTAGCCGTGGCTGAGTTCAGCGGCCAGCTCGACGGCATCCTCGGTCATCGCGCGTTCGCCGAGTTCTGCAGTTCTGCGAATGATGTCCTTGGTGGTCTCCACGTCCAATCGGCCCAGAGACACGCGTTCGGCACGGCGTAAGAATGTTGCGCCCTCTAGCTGGAGCAAGTCTTCGATACCGCTGGGCAGCCCGGCTGCGACAAAGGCAATCTCCGCATCGTCGCGATTTAGGTCCTGGATTGCATGGGCAATTTCGTTGAGCTGTGCGGGTTCTGCACTTTGCACTTCGTCGAGAGTGAGCAAGATGCCGGATCCCTGTGGCATGAGGAGAGCCGAGAGATCCTGAAGTTGGCTGAGCAGATTCCTGCCGGGCTCGGGCTGAGAAGTGCTGACTTCCGTCTTAAACCCGCCAATGCCGGCGATGGACAGGCCGGTGAGGTGACGGCCCCTGCCCGTCGGTGCACTGTCAATGGCACTGAAAGCGCGCGGAATGGTGACATCGGTGAGTTCAGAAATCATTTCAGAGCCGATGTGAGCACGCAGCACAATCCATCCCAGTTGCTTTGCTGCGGCTTCAAACTCGTTGAGAAGTACCGTCTTGCCGATTCCGCGGGTACCGGAAATTAGCGCGGTTCGCCAGGGATTACCGGGGCCTTCCGCCAGAGCCAGCTCAAACGAGTCCAGCTCGACATCGCGCCCACCGATGATGGCCGGGGATCGGCCGAATGTGGGGTGGAAAGGATTGCGTGGGATGGAGATGGCCTTGTCGCTGCGAGTGGTCACGCATCAATCATAGCAATGGATAATCCACATCGGCTTGGATAACTTGGATACACCGCCGAATTTTGGATATTTGGTTTCCATTGGATAATCACAAAACTCTGGATATTGGGAGGGCCGGAGAGGGTGGGGGGGGAACCCGCTGCTTAGTCCATCGGCCACCCGAAGGTGAAGTCCGACGTATCCTTACCCTTTTCGGCCAGGTACTGCTGCAAGTTTTTCTTGTACCGGTAGTACGCGACGGCCTGCAGCTCCATCAGCTCTTCTCCCGATTTTTCGGTTAGCTCCCGGTAGTGGCGCGCCATCACCCATGCGATGCGCGCAGCCGCCAGAGCATCTTCGGTGGCATCATGTGCCCCGTCCAGGCGCACCTGATAATGGCGGGAGACATCAGTCAATGTGCGTTTTTCACGACGTTCCGGGTCGAAGTAATTATCCAGCACAAAGGGGTCGACGACGAGGCCGTCAACGGTAAAACTGGGATCCTGCGAGCGCAGTACCGTCAGATCATAGGCCGCGTTATAGGCCACTACGGTCAGACCATCGCGCCAGGCAGCTCGAAGGCCGGCAATGGTATCCGCTAGCACTTCATCGTGCGGGCGCCCCTCCGCGCGAGCTTTTTCAGTAGTGATGCCATGCACATCAGACGCAGCTTGCGGAATTTCAACACCGGGATCAGCGAGCATGATGGTGGAATCTTTGCCCTGCTCAGTCAGTCGGACCAGCGCGGAAGTGACAATCTTGCAGGTGCGAGGATCCGTGCCGGTAGTCTCCAGATCAAACGCGAGCATGCGTCGCGGATCGAAATTATGCATGTCTCAACTGTAGCGGAGAGTGCGGATTCGCTGAGGGGCAGGAACAAGGTCAAGAGAATTTCCGTGTCCCCCGGCGCATCCGGGCAATGACATAGAATGAGCGACGTGACTTCCTCGACCGATGAGAACTCCGACCTGTCAACCTCCGATTTGTCTTCGTTTTCCAGCGCCCCCGCCTCCGAGCCAGCGCCGGCGGACGTCCGGGAGAAGTGGCAAGAGCTAGCAACTCGCATTCGTGAAAACGCTGCGCTGTACTACACCGCGCAGCCGGTTATCTCCGATGCTGAGTATGACGAGATGTTCCGTCAACTGCAGCGGTTAGAGGAGCAGTGGCCCGATCTGGTGGTGCCGGACAGCCCCACGCAGCAGGTCGGTGCGCAGGTCGACACGCCTGCCGACGGGGAAGTGTTCGAGCCCGTTGAGCACCTCGAACGCCTCTACAGCTTGGACAATGTTTTCGATGAGCAGGAGTTGCGCGGCTGGCTGGCCCGCACTCCGGCCAGCACGTATCTGACCGAGCTGAAAATCGATGGCTTGTCTATCGACCTGGTCTATGAGAAGGGTCGCCTAGTTCGAGCCGCCACCCGTGGAGACGGCCGCGTGGGGGAGAACGTCACCGCCAATGCGCGCACTATCGAAGATATTCCGCATGAAATCAGTGGCGAGAACATTCCCGACGTGCTCGAGGTGCGTGGTGAAGTCTTTATCTCGTTGGAAGAGTTCGAACGCATCAACGCCGATCGCGTCGAAGCGGGTCAGAAGCCGTTTGCCAACCCCCGTAACGCCGCCGCCGGTTCCCTGCGACAGAAGGATGTTGCAGAAGTGGCCAAGCGCCGGTTGTCCATGATTTGCCATGGAATTGGTCATATCGAGGGCTGGCGTCCACAGTCCCAGCACGAGGCATATCGTGCCTTGGACGAGTGGGGTTTCCACGTGTCGCCGTATACAAAGCAGGTTCATTCCGCGGATGACGTCGTCAAGCAGATGCAGTACTGGGGCGAGCACCGCCACGACGCCATCCACGAGATGGACGGGCTTGTGGTCAAGGTTGACTCCCTTTCCGAGCAGCGCGCGTTGGGCGCGACCTCGCGGGCACCGCGCTGGGCGATTGCCTACAAGTATCCGCCAGAAGAGGTCACCACGGACCTGCTGGATATTCGAGTTTCCATCGGCCGAACTGGTCGTGCGACGCCATATGCCGTGATGAAGCCGGTTTTCGTGGCCGGGTCAACTGTCGAGATGGCGACGCTACACAACCCTTCTGAAGTGCACCGAAAGGGTGTGCTCATCGGGGACCGTGTGACTATCCGCAAGGCCGGTGACGTGATTCCAGAGGTGCTCGGTCCCGTGGCCGATCTCCGAGATGGTAGCGAGCGAAAGTACATTTACCCGACTCTCTGCCCCGAGTGCGGTACTCGTTTGGCTCCGGCAAAGGACAGCGATGCCGATTGGCGTTGCCCCAATACCCGCTACTGCCCAGGCCAGCTGCGTCGTCGAATTGAATTCCTCGCCTCCCGCTCCGGGTTTGATATCGAAAACCTGGGGGAGAGGGGCGCTGCCGATTTGATTCATCGCGGCGTGCTTGACGACGAGTCCCGCCTCTTCGACCTCACCGAGGAAGATTTGCTCGGCACTGAGGTCTACACTACGGCTTCGCGGAAAACGCTGAATGCCAATGGTAAGAAGCTGTTGGCCAATATCGAGGCAGCTAAGGATAAAGAGCTGTGGCGCGTATTGGTCAGCCTGTCCATTCGTCATGTGGGCCCAACAGTGGCGCGGACCTTGGCACAGAAGTTCGGCTCGATGGAGGCGCTGCGCGCTGCGAGCCGCGAAGAGATTTCGGCCATCGACGGTATCGGCGAGATCATCGGCGATTCCGTGGCTGACTGGTTCGAGGTGGACTGGCACCGCGAGGTTGTCGAGCGATGGGAAGCTGCCGGTGTGCGTATGGCCGATGAGGTCGCCGATCGTCCAGATCAGGTGCTAGAGGGATTGACCGTGGTAGTCACCGGCTCTTTGGAGGACTTCACTCGCGACAGCGCGAAGGAAGCCATTATCTCCCGTGGCGGTAAGGCCGCAGGGTCGGTGTCGAAGAAGACCGACTACGTGGTGGTGGGCGAAAACGCCGGTTCCAAGGCCACAAAGGCCGAGGAGCTGGGCTTGCCCATCCTCGACGAGGATGGGTTCAAGCGGTTGCTGGAAACTGGGCAGGCCTAGCTGGGGCTTGGCCCAGCCAGGATTTGGCCCAGCCGGGGCCTAAATCTTGGTCTCTTCCAGCTTCCAGACCTCATTGGCGTAATCGCGGATGGTGCGGTCGGAGGAGAAGCGGCCCGAACGGATGATGTTCAGGAAGCACTTCTTGGCCCATGCCAGCTCGTCGCGGTAGTCTTCCGCCATGCGGTCGCGGGTCTCGCGGTAGTCAGCGAAGTCGCCGAGGACGTAGTAAACATCGGCCGGCTCGTACCCGTTGGACTCCAGCAGCGAGAAGTGCAGGTCGTGGAACATTCCGCTGCCACCGTCAGCAAATGTTCCGTCGACAAGCGAATCGACAGCGCGCTTGAGCCCCGGCACCGTTTCGTAAGTGCCACGCGGGCTGTAGGTGCGGCGCAGCTCCGGCAGTTCCTCTTCCAGCGCACCGAAGATGTAGGCGTTCTCTTCGCCGGCGGCGTCGACGATTTCGACGTTTGCGCCGTCCATGGTGCCCAGCGTCAGTGCGCCGTTCATCATGAACTTCATGTTCGAGGTACCCGAAGCCTCCTTACCGGCAGTGGAAATCTGCTCGGAGACGTCGGTGGCCGGGATGATGTGCTCTGCCGGGGTGACGTTGTAATTCTCAACGAAAGCGACCTGCAGGCGACCGTCCATGTCCGGATCGTTATTGACCTTGTCCGCGATAGCGTTGATGAACTTAATGATGGCCTTCGCGCGAACGTAGCCTGGGGCGGCCTTGGCACCGAAGATGAACACGCGCGGTGGCACGTCCAGCGCTGGGTCTTCCTTGATGCGGTAGTAGAGATCGAGGATGTAGAGCGCGTTGAGAAGCTGGCGCTTGTACTCGTGCAGACGCTTAATCTGGGTATCGAAGATGGCGTCTGGGTTCACCGAAATACCCTGGCGGTGCTCCAGCCAGGTGGCGAAGTCCTTCTTGTTCTCGTGCTTGATGTCGAGAATCTCACGCAACACGGCCTCGTCGTCAGCAAACTTTTCGAGCTCAGCGAGCTTGTCCAAGTCAGTGACCCAGGCGTCCGAACCCGACAGGCGAGTCAGCAGTGCCGACAGGCGCGGGTTGCACTGGTTGAGCCAGCGGCGCGGGGTGACGCCATTGGTCTTGTTGTTGAAACGCTCCGGCCAGATATCGTGCCAGTCCTTCAACGTTTCGCGCTTAATGATCTCCGTGTGCAGGGCAGCAACACCGTTGATGGAGTACGCGGCGTAGCAGGCGATCCACGCCATGTGGATGCGACCGTGAGAAATCGGCGCCATGTAGTCAATCTTGCCCTGGTCGAAGCCGCGCTCCGCGAGGTCTTCGCGGAAGCGGCGGTCGATCTCGCGGGTGATCTCCAGAACGCGGCCGAAGAGACGGTCAAAAATGGAGTATTCCCAGGTCTCCAACGCTTCTGCCAGAACGGTGTGGTTGGTGTAGGCGAAGGTGTTGGACACGACGTTCCAGGCGTCGTCCCAGCTCATATCGTGCTCATCCAGGAGCAGACGCATCAGCTCTGGGATAGCGAGCACCGGGTGGGTGTCATTCAGCTGAATGGAGTTGTACTTGTGGAAATCGCGCAGGTCCTCGCCGTGATTCTCGATGTAAGAATCGATCATCGTCTGCAGCGAAGCGGAGACGAAGAAGTACTGCTGGCGGACACGCAGGACCTTGCCGTCATAGGTCGAGTCATTCGGGTAGAGCACGCGGCACAGGTCATGGACGCGTTCACGCTCGACAATGGCGTCGGTGAAGCGCTGCGAGTTGAAGGCGTCATAGTCGAACTCACGCATCGGCTCCGAGTGCCACAGGCGCAGCGTGCCGACGTTATCGGTGCCGTAGCCGGTAATTGGCATGTCATATGGAACAGCGCGCACGACCAAGTCATCAAAGGTGACAATCTTGGACAGTTCCTCGCGACGAATGACGAAGGGGTAGCCCTCTTCCATCCACGGGTCCGGGTGCTCATCCTGGAAGCCATCTTCGAAGGTCTGCTTGAACAGACCGTAGCGGTAGAGGATGCCATAACCGGTCACCGGCAGATTCTGCGTGGCACAGGAATCCAGGAAGCAGGCGGCCAGACGACCCAGGCCACCGTTACCGAGAGCGGCGTCGTGTTCGGCCTCGAGCACGTCTGTCAGATTCTTGCCGTACTTTTCCACGGCAGCAGAGGCCTCATCCACCAGACCCGCATTGAGCAGGTTATTCAGCAGGGCGCGACCCATGAGGAACTCGGCGGAGAAGTAGTGCTGCTGGCGGGTAGCAGCGTATGCCTCCGTGGTGCGCTGCCAGTTGTCCGCTAGGTCATCGACAACAACCCGTGACAGACCGGACCAGAATTCCATCTCAGTGGACGACTGGGGGACACGGCCGGACTCGGCACGAATGTGGGATCCGACGAGGTCACTCAAGTTCGACATCAAAGAAGCTCCTTATTGACTGGTATCAGTTCCAGACTTTACCGCTAAGCGTGAATCACTGCGCTCCATAGGGGAGGAGCCTTAGGGTAAGAGCTTCGAGCGGAAGGGGGCAGCCCTCAGAAGAGGGCAGCCCATTAGCCGCTGCTAGTCGATGATTGCGCCGACAATCGTGCCAATCCGGCCCAAGTGCTCAACCTCACTTGGTAGGAAGTCCGGCCCGCCGGGCCGGCCAATAACGAGAACGAGGCCCTTGCCCATCGGAGTGGCGGCAATGGAGGAGTCCATAACTGTCCAGTCCTCCGGCAGCCACGTTTCCTCGTCCGGATCCAGGTTTCGCGGCGAGTCAATTGGGGCTTCCGGCAGAGTCCGGCCGTTATCCTCTGGAGCAGCGGTAGAGGAAGCGCGACGTACCCAGCGGCCATCGCTCTGTTCGCCGAGGACGATAGCCCAGCCGGCAGTCATAGTCTGAGGCAGGCCGTCGACGATATCTCCGAGGGCACGATCCAAGTTCTTCGTGTGCTGTGAGAACTTGGCCAGCAGTGCAATCTGTCCGCGGCGGTCAACCGAGCCGGAGAAAGGCCTAATTGAATCGACTTCCACTCCGCTAATGGACTGAGCCGCTGTAATCAGTGTGTCTGGTAGCAGGCCCATGGGCAGGTCAACCACGATGTCGTCAACAACAACGCCATTAGCGCCGTAATCTACGACATCGACACTGCGAATATCACCTTCTACTTCGCCCAGGGCAGCCGCGACGTAGCCAAGTGCGCCTGGTTCGTCGGGAAGCTGGATGCGAAGGAGGTAACTCATGGCTGTGTGCACAACCTTTCGAATAATTGATAGTGATGCTTGCGGTGTAACTATAGAAGTAGTGATTTAGGCTACAGGGTAAACCTTTGAAATGTAAGACCCTGCGGACAACTGCTTGGCGACAACGACTACTGTTGGCAAGTACAGCCCGCTCGCGCGGTTCAAAATCAGTTTCAACTAAACTTCTGTGCACTAGCTTCGTACGAAGAAATGAAAGGGGTACTAGCGTGCCAGCTATCTCACGCGATGAGGTCGCCCACCTAGCGCGATTGTCCCGTCTGGCTCTGACTGACGCGGAACTCGACGAGTTCGCCGGTCAGATCGACGGCATTATTAACCACGTCCAGGCCGTTCAAAAGGTGGCTGCGGATGATGTTGAACCGATGAGTCACCCCTCTTCGCTGTCCGGTGTGATGCGCGAGGACGTCGTCAAGCCGACGCTGACTGCGGAGCAGGCGCTGGACCAGGCGCCGTCGCAGGACCGCCAGCGCTTCGAAGTTCCCCAGATTCTCGGCGAGTAGGAGTACGTGGAAGAAATGATTGCAGCTAACCCGAACCTGCATGCCGCTGTTGCTGAGGACCCGATTCTGGGGCTGAGCGCTTTTGAGCTCGCACAGAAGATTCACGCTCGTGAGCTGACCTCGGTAGAGGTCACCCAGGCGTTCCTCGACCGTATCGCGGCAATTGATGAGGACATTCACGCATTCCTGCACGTCGGTGCCGAAGAGGCCCTGGCTGCAGCTCGCAAGGTCGATGAGTCGCTGGATGCTGGCGAGGAGCCGGCCTCCGCGCTGGCCGGTGTTCCGCTGGCGCTGAAGGATGTCTTCACTACCACCGATGCGCCGACCACCTGCGCTTCCAAGATGCTCGAGGGCTACATGAGCCCTTACGACGCAACGGTTACTGCCAAGCTGCGTGCAGCTGGCATCCCAATTCTGGGTAAGACCAACATGGATGAGTTCGCCATGGGCTCGTCGACTGAAAACTCCGCTTACGGCCCGACTCACAACCCGTGGGATGTTGAGCGCACCGCAGGCGGTTCCGGTGGTGGCTCTTCCGCGGCGCTGGCCTCCGGTATGGCTCCGCTGGCTATCGGTACTGACACCGGTGGCTCGATTCGTCAGCCAGCAGCTCTGACCGCAACGGTCGGCGTGAAGCCGACCTATGGCACGGTATCCCGCTACGGCCTGGTCGCTTGCGCCTCCTCGTTGGATCAGGGTGGGCCGACCGCGCGAACCGTTCTGGACACCGCGCTGCTGCACGAAATCATTGCTGGTCACGACGAGAATGACTCGACTTCCACGGAGCAGCCGATTGCCGATGTGGTTGCTGCTGCCAAGGAAGGTGCTACCGGTGACCTCACGGGGGTTAAGGTCGGCATCGTCAAGCAGTTCGACCGCACCGAGGGTTACCAGGCCGGCGTACTGGACAGCTTCCACGAGGCCGTCGACAAGCTTAAGGAAGCTGGCGCAGAGGTGGTCGAGGTCGATTGCCCGAACTTCGACCACGCACTGAGCGCGTACTACCTGATTCTGCCGTGTGAGGTCAGCTCCAACCTGGCTCGTTTCGACGGCATGCGTTACGGCCAGCGTGTTGGTGATGACGGTTCGCACTCGGCCGATGAGGTCATGGCTATGACCCGTGCCGCTGGTTTCGGCGATGAGGTTAAGCGACGCATCATCATTGGTACCTACGCGCTATCGGTCGGTTACTACGATGCCTACTACATCCAGGCACAGCGCGTCCGTACCCTGATTCAGCAGGACTTCGAGCGGGCCTTCGAACAGGTAGATGTCCTGATCTCGCCGACCACTCCGACCACTGCGTTTAAGTTGGGCGAGAAGGTTGACGACCCGCTGAGCATGTACATGTTCGACCTGTGTACTCTGCCGCTCAACCTGGCCGGCATGTGTGGCATGTCCGTGCCGTCGGGCCTGGCTGAAGACACCGGCCTGCCGGTAGGCCTGCAGATTATGGCTCCGCGCCACGGTGACGATCGTCTGTACAAGGTCGGCGCTGCCTACGAAAAGGTTCGCGGCTCGATTGCATAAAGACGCTCAATAAGCCTTAGTCGGTTTTCTGCAACCGTCGTTTTCTCACTGAAGTGGGAGAGCGGCGGTTGTTGTCGTGTCGGGGAGAGTTTCATACATACGCAGGAACGCAAACATGGAGAGAGTTAGATTTAAAAACCCACCGCGGTTTATGCCTTGGATCTATGGGCTGGTCATTGTCATAGCCATTGCCGTCAGTCTGGTCGCTGCGGTGGTCTTCGGCTCGGCGGATATCACCTGGTCCACCACGACACAGGTCATTTCGCATCACATCTTCGGCATTGAGCTCGATGAATCTGTGCCCGCCAGTTCGGACACCATCGTCTGGAATCTCCGCGCTCCCCGGGGTATTCTCGCAGCGATTGTAGGGGCGGGGCTAGCTGTCTCCGGTGTGGCTATGCAGACATTGGTCCGTAACCCGTTGGCAGACCCATATCTGCTAGGTATTTCCGCCGGCGCCGGTGCCGGTGCGACCGCGGTGATTATCTTTGGTGCTTTCTCCGGTAGCCCCATCGCGCCGCTGACATTCGGTGCACTCCTCGGTGCAGTAATGGCCACCCTCGCGGTCGGTGCTTTCGCCACTGCAGGCGGTGGGCTGACTCCGCTGCGTTTGGTGCTCTCCGGCGTTGTGCTCTCCGCTGCGTTTTCCGCGCTGAGTAGCTTCATGGTCTTCGCTGGGCCAGACCCGAGGGCCGCGCAGTCCGTGATGTTTTGGATGCTGGGCTCTGTTGCCGGTGCGACATGGCTGAAGACGCTCTTCCCGCTCATTGTCCTCATCGCAGTACTGTTGTTTTTCCTGGTCAAAGCCCGTCATCTGGATGCGCTGGCAACTGGTGAGAGCACCGCAGCGGCCGTAGGTATTGATGTTTCTCGGCTACGCACACAGGTATTTGTGCTCCAGGCTGTCCTCGTTGGCACGCTCGTTGCGGTCTCTGGCGGCATCGGGTTTGTCGGCCTGGTGATTCCACACTTGACCCGCATCTTGGTAGGGGCCACGCACCGCGTTGTCCTACCGGTTGCTGCCCTCATGGGTGGACTGTTTCTCATCTGGGTGGACATCATCGCGCGCGTAGTGGGCGGAAGCCAGGAAATGCCGCTGGGAGTAGTCACGGGATTGGTTGGCGCACCACTTTTCCTCTACCTCATGAGCCGCTCGCACTACAGCTACGGAGGTGCTGAGTAAATGAGCGCTCTACCAAAATCTGTACTCGCCGCTAAAGATATGCGCTGTGATATCGCTGGGCGCACCATTGTCAGCGGAGTCAACCTCAACTTCGGTGCAGAACCCATGACCGCCATCATTGGTGTTAACGGCGCGGGTAAATCCACGTTGCTGCGTGCGCTCGGTGGAATCACGAAACCGGCCACGGGCGAGGTCGAGATTAACGGCAAATCGATGAGCTCAATCAGCTCGAAGCACCGCGCCCGCGATCTGGCTTTCGTCGCGCAAAACGAGGTTCCACCCGCCGAAATGCGCGTGCGCGACTTTGTCTCCCTGGGGCGCTTGCCCTACCAGCGCCTTTTTGGTGGCAACACCGCCGAGGACAATTCCCACGTCGACCGTGCGCTGGAGCTCGTGGGGTTGGAAGCGGTTGCGCAACGCCTGTGTGGGCAACTCTCGGGTGGGCAACGTCGTCGCGTGTGTCTGGCGCGTGCCATCGCCCAGGACTCGCCAATCATGCTTCTCGACGAGCCCACTAACCACCTCGACGTGCGCCATCAACAATCCGTCCTCCGTCTGGCCCGCTCCAGCGGAGCGTGTGTCATTGCCGCGATCCACGACTTGGACCTGGTGATGAACCACTTCGACCGCGTCATCGTGGTCGCGGACGGCGGTATCGCGGCCGACGGCATTCCCGCAGAAGTGCTTACCCGCGACTTTGTCGCCCAAATCTTTCAGGTTGAATCCTGTCAGCTCAATTCCCCCGCTGGCCGCCGCCACCTCGCAATCGATAGCGAGCTGGATGCTGCCACCATCAACTAGGAGTACTCCCTTGAATAACGCACATGCTTTCCGACGTCCCCTTCGTGCCTCAGCAGCTGGTATCGCTGTGGCTGCTCTGGCATTCGGAGCCGCCGCCTGTGGCTCTGATGAGGGAACGCAGGCCTCGTCGTCAGGCCTTACCCTCACCAACTGCGGTGAAGAAGTCAGCTACCCGGGTGTAGCTAAAAAGCTGCTGATTAATGACGGCAATATTGCTTCGCTGGCGCTGGCTGTCGGTGCTGCGGATGAGATCACAGCGGTGAGCTCTATGGCCTCGCATCTGCCGGTGTTGACCGCAGCTTATGGCGATGCAATTGCGCAGAAGCCAGAAGTTGCGAAGGAATACCCGAATCTGGAGCAGGTCATTGCGGCCGAACCGGATGTGATGCTGGCGGGCTGGGGCTATGGCTTTAGTGAAGACAAGGGCATTACCCCGGAATCGCTTTCCGAGCACGGTATCGGTGCCTACACCCTGACGGAATCTTGCCGTACTGGTGACGCAGCCTCGGCGGGCAAGGAAGGCAGTGGCGACCCGGGGCATACTCGTGGTCTGGTGGATCCGTGGGAAGCTGTCAAAATTGATTTGAAGAATATCGCTACCTTGACCGGACACGACGGTGAGGGCGACAAGGTTATTGCAGATATTGATAACCGACTGCAAGCCCTGGATGCCGCGCCAAAGGGAGATAAGAAGCCAGTGGGCTTCCTCTTTGATTCTGTCGGTGAAGCACCAATTACCTCGGGTTCCTTTGGCGCACCGCAGGGCATCCTGGAAAAGGCCGGTGCAATCAATGCGACCGAGTCGATTAAGGACACTTGGACTACGACCTCCTGGGAGCATGTCGCGGAGATGAATCCTGACTTCATCGCGCTTGTGGACTACCCAGGTCAGACCTTCGAAGAGAAAATCAAGGTTTTGCGCACGAATCCGGCAACGAAGGATCTCGAGGCGGTCAAGGAGAACCGCTTTATTAACCTGCCGATTGCATTGTGGACGGAGTCTCCGCTGAACGTCGATGCCGCAGAGTACGTGCGCAAGGCGCTCGAGGAATATGGTCTTGTGCCGGCGTCGGAGGTGACGACGAAGATGGAGCTACCGTCTGAGCTACCAGGGCAGGAGTACCTGCAGAAGTAGTTTCGACCAAGGCCGTCAAGCACGAACTGACTAACGCGACTAAGGTGGGCATCATGCGAATTGCGACCCTTACCTCCGGTGGAGATTGTCCCGGTCTGAATGCCGTTATCCGTGCAATTGTCCGTACCAGCTCGAGCGAGTACGGCTCAACCGTCGTCGGTTTTGAGGACGGTTGGATTGGTCTTATGGAAGACCGTAGGGTCCAGCTTTACGACGATGAGCGGATTGACCGTATGCTGCTGCGTGGCGGCACGATGCTGGGCACCGGCCGCGTGCATCCGGACATTCTCATGTCTAACCTCGACCGCATCAAGGAAAATCTCTCTGATGCGGGCATCGATGCCCTGATCCCAATCGGTGGCGAAGGTACGCTGAAGGCCGGCAAGTGGCTTTCGGACAATGGGGTGCCGGTCGTCGGTGTTCCGAAGACTATTGATAATGACGTCAACGGTACGGACTACACCTTCGGTTTCGACACGGCTGTGGCTGTTGCCACCGACGCGGTTGACCGTCTGCACACCACTGCGGAATCCCACCAGCGCGTCATGATTGTTGAGGTCATGGGTCGACACGTGGGCTGGATCGCTTTGCATGCGGGTATGGCCGGCGGTGCTCACCACATTGTCATTCCGGAAAAGCCATTCGACATCAACGAGATTGTGAAGTCGATGGAGCGCCGTTTCCAGATGGGTGAGAAGTACGGCATTATCGTCGTCGCTGAGGGCGCCACCCCGAAGCCGGGCACCATGGAGTACGAAGAGGGCGGTGTCGACCAGTTCGGCCACCAAACCTTCAACGGCATTGGTCAGGTTATTGGTGCGGAGATTAAGAAGCGCACCGGGTACGACGTTCGCACCACGGTGCTGGGTCACATTCAGCGTGGCGGTACGCCGACTGCGTACGACCGCGTGCTTGCTACCCGCTACGGTGTCCACGCCACCCGAGCAGTACACGAGGGGGACTTCGGCAAGATCGTCGCTCTGCACGGTGAGAACATCGAGCGTATCGACATCGACGATGCGGTTGCTGAGTTGAAGGTTGTGCCGGATGGCCGTTACCGCGCAGCTGCTGCGCTGTTTGGTTAAACGCGTCGGTTAAGCACGCGTTGCTAAACATTTAGGCACATCTTCGTAACAAAATAGGCATACTGCCCGAGCTGGTGTATCAATCACCAGCTCGGGCAGTATGCTTTGTAAGGTTCCGGTTTTTGAAAAATAGACTTATATTTAGGATTTTCTCGTTATGTGGAAAAGAGCCACAACAATCGCGATGGCCTTTGTCGGCCTAACTGTCGGTGCCGGATTCGCATCCGGCCAGGAAATGATGCAGTACTTCGTGGCATTTGGCACTAACGGCTTGTGGGGCGTGGTACTTGCCTCCGTCGTGATGATTGCCAGTGGCCTGGCAGTGCTGTCAATTGCCAGCTACTTGCAGGCTGATGAGCACTCCGAGGTCTTCGACGTAATCACCCGCAGTTGGGTTTCGAAGATTTTGGATATCGCCGTGATGATCACGCTGTTCTGTACCGGCTTCGTCATGTTCGCCGGTGCCGGTGCGAACTTGAACCAGCAGTTCGGACTTGAGGTGTGGATTGGCGCCGTCATCATGGTTGCCCTGACTTTGGGTGTAGGCATGCTGGATGCCGACAAGGTCAGCCGCGTGATTGGCATGATCACTCCATTCATTATCGTGTTCCTGCTTGGAGCCGGTATCTACACTTTGTTCACCACCGACACGTCGATGTCGGAGGCCGCGCAGTACACCAATGAACTGTCGACATCGCTGCCACACTGGTCTATTTCTGCCCTGAACTATGTCGGTTTCTGTGTGATGGTGGCCGTATCGATGTCGATTGTCATCGGCGGTAGCTACCTGAACCCGCGTGAAGCTGGCATCGGTGGTCTCATGGGCGGGAGCATCTATGCAGGTCTGCTGACGCTGGTGACCTTTGCCCTCTTCTTCAAGGTCAAGGATGTTGGCCACGAAGATATGCCGACCCTGGCAATCGTCAATGACATCCACCCGGTCCTGGGTACCGTGATGGCAATCATCATCTACGCCATGATTTTCAACACGGCCATTGGCATGTTCTACGCGCTGGGCCGCCGCCTAACACGCAATACCCCGCAGCGTTTCCGCCTGGTATTCATCGTGACGGTGCTGATTGGTTTTGGCCTAAGTTTCTTTGGGTTCAAGGCCCTGGTTGGCTCCATCTACCCGGCCCTTGGCTACGTCGGTATCGCTCTTATCGTGATTCTGTGTGGTGCGTACCTGGCTGGACGTAACAAGCTGATGGAGGAGTCGAAGCGTCGCGGCCGTATCCGTAAGCTCGCACGCCGGAAGATGCACCCGAACAAGAAGTTCACCACCGCCGATCAGAAGAAGCTCGACCGCGCTTTGGCCAACTCCAACATTTCCAACGTCGATCTTCAGGAGAGCGTCCGCGACGACATCGTCGAGGAACTGGTCAGCGACGATAATGTTGAATTCACCGAGGATGACGCCGAGCGCATCGTAGAAAAGGATAATGAGCGCCTGGAGAAACTTTCCGAAATCGAGGAAGCCTCCGATGATGACAATCCTCGCGAGACCGCGAGGGACTCCTTCCCAGGCGAGGCCACAGCCACTGCGCCGAAGAAGCTTGCCGGACAGACTAAGAATGCATTCAAGCGCGTGGCTCACCCTAAGCCGAAGAAAGAAAAGTAACTAGCGCGACTAGGCAGCTCGAAAATTTAGGCAGCTCGAAAATAGAAGGCATCGCACCGGTAGGGAAGGGCGATGCCTTCTTCGTATGTGTGCCCCAAGTGTTCGTGGAGATACCAATGCAAGTTCGCCTCCACCTTGGCGCGAGTGGCGGGCTTGGAACGAAGCCAATAGGAACGGGTTCGTGCCAGCAGCACGATGTCCTCGATGGTCAGTGTCTGCTCCCAGGCCAGACGCACCTCATCGACTAGCTCCAGCTCCGGGCCAACCTCGGGGTAGAAGCCGGGACGCAACACGTCGCCGGCGTGCATTATGCGGCTGAGCCGATGCACCCACGGTACGGAAACATCCAAGGTGTTCCACACCAACATAGCCACGCTATCCGCGCGTAGCACCCGAGTGAGTTCTTTACTTGCAGCTGTCGGGTCCACCCAGTGCCATGTCTGCGCACATGTTGCTACATCGACGCTGTTGGACTCCAGTCCCGTGCGCTCCGCAGTGCCTTCCAGGCATTCCGCCGCTGGCACATTGTGCATCAGTGCTTGCCGCATCGCGGTGGAGGGATCGAGTGCCAGCAGGGTGGCATCGCGGTAGACGTCGGCAAGCGAGGCGGTGAGCTTCCCAGTGCCGGCGCCGATATCGGCGACTACCTGTGGGTGCGGTGCGAGACGGGTAAGCGCTTCGATGACGGTTGGAGGATATCCGGGGCGCACGCGGTGGTAGCCCGTGGCTCCGTCGGCGCTTTCCTGCAGGTCGTTGTCGAAAGTAGCGCCTGCGCGGTGGCGGTCAGCGGCGTCGCGGAACGTTGGCGTATCGCGTGCTGACGTCGGTGGAATCGGTGGGTGTTCGTTAACTCCGGGCACGACTTATACCCTAGGGCACGCCTGCGGGGCCATCGCTAGTAGACTCTACAAACATGACCGCTGCATACGCTGATGACTTGATGGACTTTGATGAGGTCCTCGAACGTTTTGACCCGGTAATGGGCATGGAGGTTCACGTCGAGCTCTCGACGAATACCAAGATGTTCTCCTCCTCCTCGGCGCACTTTGGTGCCGAGCCGAATAGCAACGTCGATCCCTGCAGCCTCGGCCTACCTGGCGCGCTGCCTGTGGTTAACCGTCAGGGCGTTGAGTGGGCCATCAAGATTGGCCTGGCGCTGAACTGCGAGATTGCTGAGTCCTCCCGCTTCGCGCGCAAGAACTACTTCTACCCGGACCAGCCGAAGAACTACCAGATTTCGCAGTACGACGAACCAATCGCCTACGACGGATATCTTGACGTTCAGCTTGACGACGGCACGGAGTTCCGTGTCGAAATCGAGCGCGCTCACATGGAAGAAGACACCGGCAAGCTGACGCACTTGGGCGGTGCCGATGGTCGTATTCACGGCGCCACGCGTTCGCTGGTGGACTGCAACCGCGCAGGTATTCCGCTGATTGAGATCGTTACTAAGCCAATTCTCGGTGCAGGGGAGCGTGCCCCAGAGGTTGCTCGTGCGTACGTTTCTGCGCTGCGTGACCTGGTGAAGTCCCTCGGTGTCTCCGATGCCCGCATGGACCAGGGCTCGATGCGTGTGGACTCCAACGTTTCCCTGCGCCCAATCGGCCAGGAGGAGTTCGGCACTCGTACCGAGACTAAGAACATCAACTCCCTGAAGTCGGTTGAACAGGCTGTTCGCTACGAGATGCAGCGCCAGGCTGCTGCGATTACTAATGGCGAGGAGATCGTTCAGGAAACCCGCCACTACCAGGAGACCGACGGCACGACCTCCAAGGGCCGCCCGAAGGAATCGCAGTCGGATTACCGCTACTTCAACGACCCGGATCTGCCACCTGTGATTGCGCCGCGTGAGTGGGTGGAGGAAATCCGCGCAACTCTGCCGGAGCTGCCGTGGGTGCGTCGTGCCCGTATTCAGGAAGAGTGGGGTCTGAAGGACGAGGAAATGCGCGACCTGGTTAACGCCGGCGCTCTCGACCTGATTGTCGACACCGTTGAGGCTGGTGCCGGCCCGGCTGAGGCTCGTTCCTGGTGGGTCGCTTACCTGGCACAGAAGGCCAACGAGGCAGGCGTGGAGCTGGCTGAGCTCGCGATTACCCCGGCACAGGTTGCACGTGTGATTGCACTGATTGAAGAGGGCAAGCTGACCAACAAGCTGGCCCGTAAGGCCGTCGACGGCGTGCTCGCAGGCGAGGGCGATGTTGATGAGGTCGTTGCTGCCCGTGGCCTGGAGGTCGTTCGCGACGACGGTGCTATTGAGAAGGCCGTCGACGATGCACTGGCTGCTAACCCGGACATCGTCGAGAAGTACCGAGCTGGCAACAAGAAGGTCGTCGGTGCCATCGTGGGGCAGGTCATGAAGGCCACCCGCGGCAAGGCAGACCCGGCTCAGGTCAACCAGCTGATTGCGAAGAAGCTGAGCTAGCCTCCCTGAAAGCTAATCCGGGGAACCGCCGGCGGCACCATCGCTCGGCAGTCTGACGACGCGCTCGTCGGACTCCGACGGTTGTGCCCCGGCGGTTTTGTTGGTCGTGGCACCCCAAACTTCAATACCCTGATTCGCTGCGACAGCCGCTACATACGAGATGTGGCCGAAGTCGCCGTCGACAAGCACTTCAGGGGAACCCTTGACCTCCCACGCCGCGTCGGGCCCACTTGACTTCGGACCCACCGGCATGGAGATGACCTTCTGCGCGTCTGGGATGGCAATGACCACGCGGTCACCCATCACTGCGCATCCACCGATGGAATCGTTCAGGTCCACACCGCCGAGGGGATTAATCACAGGGCCGGTGAGCTGAACCAGCTGTGGGGTGCCGTCGAGAATGGCGGTTGCCAACGGCGGCATTCCGTCCGGACCATGGCAGAACTGCTGAAACTCAATGCCTGGATCTCCCACGAGCAATTTGCGCGGGGACAGGGTGTCCGAAGTTCGGTCAAAATAGATTCCGAGAATGCCGGGCTCGCTGAGGTCCGGAAGTTCGCGCACATCAGCGGTGCTGCCCTCCACGAGGGTGACGCGCGCAATGGTGTCGTCGTTACGCAAAACAAAGACCTGACGGTCCTCTTCAACCGAGGGACTGGGCAGCAGTTGTTTTGCAGGGGCGCCGAGCCGTGCGACCTCACGCGGTGTCTTACCCGGTGCGACAACGGTGAGTGCACCGTCGTCGGTGGCGACGAGAGCCTCCCCAGGGCCGGTTGAGGCTAGCGCGGTGGTAAGCGGTAGGCAGGCCGCGAGAGTGACATCGTCGAGGTCGCAGGGACCTTTGTCTTTGGCTTTGCTTTCCGTGGTTGGGACCGGGGTAGAGGGCAAATCAGGGGAGGAAAACTTCGGCATGGCAATGCCCGTCGGCTCTGACTTGTCTTCCGTAAACGGCAACTCAAGCGCGTTCGAGGCACTCATGCAGCCGGAAAGAGAGACCATCCCGACAACACCAGCAGCGAGTGCAGCACGACGATGCCGCCCGCGAGCGCGAGCCTGTGCACTGCTGGTGTGGACGAGGTGGAATCCCATAGGCATACACAATACAGCCTCGTTTCCCGGCCACGCCTGCGACCAAAAGTGAGGCAGTAGTTTTAATGTGGACGATGTGAGCGACTCAGAGAAGTACCCGAACGACCGCGCCCTCGAGAATGTGGAGGACGGATTCGATGACGATCTCGACGTCCCGACCTACCGCAAGCTCGCTGAGCCAATGAACGAAGAAACCAACCGCGATGACAGCGACAACACCGCAACGCAGATTTTTCCGGGTGTGCCGGAAAAGCGCGTAGATGAGGAGCCGGAGGCGGAGGTAGACCAAGAAAACCTGCCGCCGGAATCCGCCGCTGCATCAGAGACAGCGGCAGAGACAGAGGTCGAGCCGAGCCCCGAGCCGGAGCCTGAAGCTCAGGAAGCCCCGAAGAAGCGCTACGACGCCTACGCCGCTGCAGGCCGCACGGCACCTCAGGTGATTAGCCCTGCCGGTAAGCCTTCGCCGCGGGATGAACAGGCCGAAGCTGAATTGGCACCCGCGGCCGATAAAGAGTCGGAGGTAGCCCCGGAGCCGGAGGCGACCGAAATCTTTGAGCAGCCGGCTCGTAGTGAGCGCGTTGATTCAGACGAGGATTTCAGCCAGCCGACGCAAGCCTTCTCGGCTTCTGAAGCGGCAGGAGCGTCCGCAGCGGGAGCTACTGCAAATAAGTCGGAAGCACAGCCAGCATTCGACGATGAGGCAGAGCCGACCTATGACTCTTCACGCAATTCCGCAGCTGAGACTCAGTATTTCGATGAATCGGATTTCGCTGAACCGGCTGCCTCTCGCGATACCGCTGGTGCCGCTGGTGCCGCTGGTGTTGCAGGAGCAGGCGTAGGGGCCGCCGGGGCAACTGCTGCTACGACTACCGCCGCTGCTGACGACGATGAAGACACGGACTTTTACGACGACAACGAACCGGAGCACCGTCGCGGCACCACCGATTTCGGCCTTCTGCTGCTGCGTCTTGGATTGGGTGCGCTACTGCTGGTCCATGGTCTGACAACGCTGCTCGGCTGGGGCAACTCCGGTGGCACCACTGCGCTGGAGACACAGTTTAGCCAGAACAACTTTGCTCTCGGCCCTGTAATGGCCACTGCCATCCCAACGGTTCAGCTTATCGCGGGTGCCCTGCTTATCTTGGGTCTCGCGACACCGCTGGCCGCGGCGTTGGCGCTGGCATTGTCCGCCTACCTCAGCATGTTTGATGTGGCTACCTCTGCCAATGGTGTGAATATCGTTGGCCAGGACTCCAGTAACCTCCAACTACAGCTGTTGATGACCGCCATGGCGCTTGGCTTGCAGTTCACCGGCCCAGGCCGCATCGGCATCGACTTCGGACGCGGCTGGGCTCGTCGACCACTGGCATCGTCGTGGATCTTCGGAATTCTGTCCATCGCCGCAGCAATTGGCCTGTGGTGGCTGACGACCGGCACGCTGCCGTTTGTTGGCTAAGGCGGCTCGCGGCTACACAAACAGTCGAGCGACCTAAACTAGGTTCTCGGTTAGGGTCGGGGTACAATGCCCCCTATGCCAAAGTCGAGACACGCACTAAAGACCACCCTCGCGGTGGTCTTTTTCATGTCTTCGATAGGCGCGACAACGTCGATTCACTCACCTTCGACAGCCGCTGCCGGCGAGCACAATGAGGTTGCAGCCTCCGTCTCGTCGGCAAGCGTCTGGCCGACTCATGAGGTGAGTCTGCCGCGCATGAACCTCAACGCCGAAGGGTTGATTGAGGTTGACCCGCGCACGCAAATGGCGGTGAGCTACGAGCCGGTGGGCGTGGGGTACAGCAGCCAGGCATCGCAACGCCCGCTGCCGGCGCTATCCCTGATTAAGTTGTATATCGGTCAGTATGTGCTCGAACACGGCACTGCCGACGATGCCGAGCGCGTCGAAAAGATGATTTCGCGTTCCGACGACGATTTGGCCGCCGACTTTTACCGGAAGTACCCGGAATCGGTCGATTCCATTGCGACCGAGTACGGTCTGTTCAACACTTCCGGCGGAGAAAAGTGGGGAGTATCGAGGACCACCGCGGAAGATGTGGTGTCTTTTATTTCCCAGCTTCGTCTGAAGCATCCTAATTCTGAGGTGCTCGAGGCGATGCGACACTGGTCGCCGATTGCTGCCGATGGCTATCGACAGAATTTTGGTCTTGCCGGGCTGCCCGGCTCTGAAGGCGCGAAAATGGGCTGGTCCAACCGGCGTTCGTGGCACTCTTCCGTTGTTTTTGGCCCCGGATATGTAATGGCGGCCATTACCGAGGGCGGCAAATATGCACACACCGAGGACGTCGCTGAGGGGATTGCCGACGTCGAGTACCGGGATTTGGTGAAGCCCACGCAGAAGACTGGGCGCAAAGCCACTCTAGAAACGCCAAAGGCCCGTGCGGTAAGCACAGGCCTTTAAGCGGGTTTGATCTAGCTAGTCGACAATGCGGACCGCGCCCTTATCCGCACTGGAGGCCATCTTGGCGTATGCGCGCAGCGCCTTGGAGACCTTGCGCGGACGCGGCTTGTGCGGAGTAAATGGCTTATCGCGCTTGAGCTCCTCATCGCGGCGAGCGGCCAGCTCCTCGTCGGACACCTGAATCTCAAGGCGTCGTTCAGCGACATCGATGTACACCGGGTCGCCGTTGCGGACGAGACCGATTGCGCCGCCGGCAGCGGCTTCCGGGGAAACGTGGCCGATAGACAGTCCGGAGGAACCGCCGGAGAAGCGACCATCGGTGACCAGCGCACAGACCTTACCCAGGCCAGCGCCCTTGATGAATGCAGTCGGGTGCAGCATCTCCTGCATGCCCGGGCCGCCGGAAGGACCCTCGTAGATGACAAAGAGAACTTCGCCCGGCTGCAAGGTTCGGTTCAAGATGACCGAGACAGCCTCTTCCTGGCTCTCTACGACGCGAGCGGTGCCCTCGAAGTGGAACTGATCCTCGCCGATACCGGCGGTCTTCAGGATAGCGCCGTCCTCGGCGATGTTGCCGCGCAGGACACACAGACCGCCTTCCTTTGTGTAGGCGTGGTCGAAGTCGCGGATGCAGCCATTTTCGGAGTCCGTATCCAGGCTCTCCCAACGGTTGGATGTGGAGAACGGCTCGGTGGTGCGCACGCCGCCAGGGGCTGCGTGGAACAGTTCAATCGCTTCGTCAGTGGCCTTGCCGCCGCGGATATCCCAGTTGTCCAGGTGCTCCTCCAGAGATGGGGAGTGAACGGAGCGGACATTCATTTGCAGTAGGCCCGCGCGGCGCAGTTCGCCGAGGATGGCTGGAATACCACCGGCGCGGTGGACGTCCTCCATGTAGTAGTCCGAGTTCGGTGCCACCTTGGACAGACAAGGCACGCGGCGCGAAATCGCGTCGATGTCAGAGAGGTCGAAGTCGATCTCGCCCTCCTGGGCGGCAGCGAGAATATGCAGCACCGTGTTGGTGGAACCGCCCATGGCAACGTCGAGCGTCATTGCGTTGACAAAGGCGTCGCGGTTGGCGATGTTGCGCGGCAGCACGGACTCGTCACCATCGTGGTAGTAGCTCTTCGCCAGATCCACAATCAGTTCACCGGCGCGGGTGAACAAATCGCGACGCGCCTGCTGAGTTGCCAGGGTAGAACCGTTACCCGGCAGGGATAGGCCGAGGGCCTCGGTCAGGCAGTTCATCGAGTTTGCAGTGAACATGCCCGAGCACGATCCGCAGGTCGGGCATGCCGAGCGCTCGATGTCGAGCAGGTTCTTGTCATCGACCTTGTCGTTCGCGGATGCAGAAATAGCCGAGACGAGGTCAGAGCCGGGCTTGACGACGCCATCGATAACAACCGAAGATCCCGATTCCATCGGCCCACCGGAAACGAAGACCACCGGGATGTTCAGACGCAGAGCCGCATTGAGCATGCCAGGCGTGATCTTGTCACAGTTGGAAATACAGACCAATGCGTCAGCGGTGTGAGCGTTGACCATGTACTCCACAGAGTCAGCAATAATCTCACGGGACGGCAGCGAGTAGAGCATGCCGTCGTGACCCATCGCAATTCCGTCATCGACAGCAATGGTGTTGAACTCACGGGGGACGCCACCGGCTGCGGTTACAGCTTCTGCGACGATGTCGCCAACGTCCTTCAGGTGCACGTGACCCGGAACGAACTGAGTGTAAGAGTTGGCAATTGCGATAATCGGCTTGCCGAAGTCGTTATCGGTCATGCCAGTTGCGCGCCATAGCGAACGCGCACCTGCAGCATTACGGCCGGCAGTGGTGACTTTAGAGCGAAGGGGAATCATGGGGGCTGCCCTTCCTAGATAGGGTGCAAGGTAATTAATTATCCATATTAATCACAAAAAGCCCCTAATGTCTCATTTCGTGGTCACTAGTGTCCGCATAATGAGATTTAGGGGCTTTGTGGACTGCTTATATGTTACTCGGCAGAGGCGTCACCTTTAGCCTTGGCACCTTTGGCTTTAGCACCTTTAGCCTTGGCATCAGCCTCAACCTCACTGACTTTCTTCATTACGGAGTAGCCATCGCGGTCGAAAACCTCGACCTTGTCATTTTCCGCCATACGAGCCGAAGCGATCGGATCTGGAATCAGACCGCCAGTGGCTTCCTTCAACTCCGGCAGCGAATTAAAAGAGATGGCCGGCAGGGCGATGCGCTCATCTGACTTGGTTACCGCAAAGGCGCGGCCGCCCTTGTTGAAGAAAATGCCCGCAAAATCGCTCCAGGGCACCGAACGGCGCTTGGACAATAGGTACACCGCAGTGATGCCGCGTGGCCCTACGGTGGTGCGTACTCGGAAAATCCAAAGCGTATAAATCAACGGTGCCAGGAAGGTAATGGCCAGCCACGGGGCAAAACCGGTGGCAATTACACACAGCACGAGCATGAACGCAACGATGAACAGATGCGTCTTCTGTGGGCGAAATCGCTGCGTCGCAATTTTTGGCTGTGGAGTCGAGTCAGTCATGGCCTTTGATTGTAGCGGGTAGTTCGGATTCGCCAATGCACGGTGGGCGGTTGCGCGTTATTGCGTATCAGCGGAGTTCGGTTCCGTGTTGTTAGTGGAGTCTGTCGACTGTGATCCGCCAGAGCTCTCGTTGTCGGTGTTGCTCTGGTCAGAGTCCGGCTCGGTGGAGGTGGCGGTCGAAGGTGCGCGGTTCTGCGTGCTCTGAGGCTGCTGTGAAGTCTCGGACGGCTGATTCTGTGGCGTCTGAGTCTGCTGCGAAGTCTCGGTGGGCTGCACACTCTGTGTAGTGCTAGTCGGCTGGTTCGATGACTGCGGAGCTGACGACTTTTCCGGGTCCTCTTCCTGCGTCGTTACCCGATCGCTCCACCTGCTCGGTGCCAACCATCCAGATGGGCCGTCCTCAGTTTCGACTGTCATCAGGTTCAAAATGAAGAGGATCAGTAAGGCTACCAAGAGCACAATCGTCGAAACGCGAGCGCGTCCACCTGCGGAGAGGATTCGACGAACCTTCTGGCGCGTCGTGAGTGTCTTCCAGTCAGGGTGGCTAGCCAGTTTGCGGATGACATTGTTGCTCCCGCTGTCTTCCTGCTCGCGTCGCGCATCGTCAAGATTGGCTCCCGCGTGCGGAAGATCGGATCGCTCGTTCCCGTCTTGCTTGTCGACGGTCTGAGTTTCCATCAGCTTGGTTTTTGCGGTATCCGGCTGGACAGTAGTGTTCGCTACCGCTTCGACAATTTCGGTTGGAGCACTGTCGCCGTCGTCAAGCTGTTGTTTTTTCTCTTGCTTAGCATCGGCCTGCCTGAGCTGTTCGATCATCGTGTCATCACGGACGTGGCCGGTGATTTCTTCGGCGGGGGCAAACGGAGTCTGTTGGGCGCGCTCGCCGTAGTCATCCCACCAAGTGTCGATGACTGCGGCGCGGATGGCGCGCTCGATGAGCCATTGGTCGCCCGGTTTGCAGTCGACAATCAAGCGCATAGTGACGGTCCACGGCAGGCCCATAACCGTTGGCGGATTGAGTTCCGTGGAGGACTGCAGCTTGATCTCGGAGAGAACTGCATCCTTGACGGAGTCCAGTGCGATTGCACGCTTGGCGGCGGCGACAGTGCGCTCTTCCAAATCCTTAATGGAGCCACCGGCGGTCATCGGTACGGGAACTTCAACAACAGCACGGGACCACTGTGAGGAGTAGTTGATACACATACGTGCCTCGGAGTTCGGCACGATGATTTCCTCGCCGTTTAGGGTTCGGATGGTGGTGGCGCGCAATGTCATATTGACGACGTCACCCTGCACGGTCCCCGAAGGGGCGTGGAACTCAACCCAGTCGCCAATGCCGTACTGCTTCTCGGCAATGATGAACAGTCCGCCAAGGAAGTCGGCGATGACTCCCTGTGCGCCAAAACCAACAGCGGCGGAAACGACCGTCGCGGGGATAGCGGCGGCGGTCAGTGAGATTCCGAATTTCGACAGAATCGCGATGATTAAGACGAAGTATGCAATGACTTCGACGATGTAAACCACAGCGCCAATCAGTGCGCGCCGTCCCTTGGACTGCTCCTCTGAAGAGGAGATGTTTCCGTCCGCAATTGCCAGAACGAAACGTCGGATACGGGGAACAAGAATTAGCAGAATGGCCAGACATGCGATGGCAAGGCCGTTATTGGCCACCCATTGCCATGTCCGTAACAACATGTATTGCAAAAATTCCATGCCATCCACTGTAGGTAGTTCGCCTTAATGTGCGCTGAGTTTAAAGGTAAAGAATCATGCATACAGACGAGCTGTGGAATTGAGGTTTGCGGGGCTCGGGTGCGTAGGGCTCGGGTGTGCAGGTTTGGGTGTCCCCGGCGTCGTGGTCGGGAAGTTTCTGGGTAGGGTAATTCCCAAAGTAGGGGTGGGGTTCTCGTTGGAATCGGGTGGGTGCTCGGGGTGTTAAACGGGCAGGGCGTCCAATTGGCGGGATTGACTTCTCACTATGTGGACGTTATGGTTGTAGCCAACGCCACATTCGTAGCTTCTTCGCGTGAATGTGAGTTGAGTAGTTGCCCACCATGACCCAGGAGCGAAATCGTGAACGCGCACGAGCAGCACACCCCATCGCCCGCCCAATTCGCGGCTAAGGCGCGCACCAGCGCCCCCGAGCGAATTTCTGGTGCACAAGCCATAGTCCGATCCCTTGAAGAGCTTGGTGTTGAGGTAGCCTTCGGCATTCCCGGTGGTGCAGTGCTTCCGCTCTACGATCCGATTTATGACTCGGAAAAGCTCCGCCACGTTCTCGTGCGCCACGAGCAGGGAGCTGGCCACGCTGCCACTGGTTACGCGCAGGTTTCCGGCAAGGTCGGTGTCTGTATCGCGACTTCCGGCCCGGGTGCTACTAACCTGGTGACCCCGCTCGCGGATGCTCAGATGGACTCTGTTCCGGTTGTCGCTATCACCGGTCAGGTCGGTCGCCCGCTGCTGGGTACTGACGCTTTCCAGGAGGCTGACATCCGTGGTGTGACCATGCCGATTACTAAGCACAACTTCATGGTCACCGAAGCTGAGGACATCCCGCGCGCGCTCGCTGAGGCATTCCACCTGGCTTCTTCTGGTCGTCCAGGCCCGGTTCTGGTTGATGTCCCGAAGGACCTCCAGAATACGATGATTGACTTCACCTGGCCGCCGGAGATTGAACTGCCGGGCTACCGTCCTGTGACGACTCCGCACCAGCGTCAGATTGACGAAGCCGCTGAGATGATTGCTGGAGCCAAGCGTCCGGTGCTCTACATCGGTGGTGGCGTCATTAAGGCTGATGCTTCCAAGGAGCTGATCGAGCTCGCCGAGCAGACTGGAGTTCCGGTTGTGACCACGCTGATGGCTCGCGGCGCATTCCCGGACTCGCACCCGCTACATATGGGTATGCCGGGCATGCACGGCAAGGTGTCCGCCGTCGCTGCTCTACAGAAGTCCGACCTGCTCATCACTATCGGCGCGCGTTTCGACGACCGTGTTACCGGTGATCTGAATTCCTTCGCGCCGAACGCGAAGGTTATCCACGCCGACATTGACCCGGCAGAGATTGGCAAGCTCCGCGAAGTTGACGTTCCCATCGTCGGTGATGCCCGTGAGGTCCTTGCCGCACTTAGCGAGTCCTACACCAAGCTCGGTCTTAGCCGCCCGCAGATTGCCGACTGGCTGAAGCTTCTCGACGGTCTTCGCGACGAGTTCCCCCTCGGATGGGAAGAGCCCACTGATGGTGCAATCGCTCCGCAGTTTGTAATTCAGACCCTGTCCGACATCGTTGGCCCGGAGGCCATCTATGCCGCTGGCGTCGGCCAGCACCAGATGTGGGCAGCGCAGTTCGTCCAGTACGAGCACCCGCGCACCTGGCTCAACTCCGGTGGTGCCGGCACGATGGGCTACTCAATTCCGGCTGCGATGGGTGCCAAGGCGGCTGCTCCAGAAAAGGAAGTCTGGGCCATCGACGGTGATGGTTGCTTCCAGATGACCAATCAAGAGCTGACCACCTGTGCAATGGAAGGTTTTCCCATCAAGGTTGCCTTGATTAACAACGGTAATCTGGGCATGGTTCGTCAGTGGCAGACGCTGTTCTACGATCAGCGCTACTCCAACACCAAGCTGCGCCCGGAGGACAACTCCTACCTGCCGGACTTCGTCCAGCTCTCCGAGGGGCTTGGCTGCGTGGCGATCCGCGTGACCAAGAAGGAAGATGTCGCGGCGGCGATTAAGAAGGCACGCGAGATTAATGACCGACCGGTGGTTATTGACTTCATTGTCGGTGAGGATGCTCAGGTGTGGCCGATGGTGGCAGCTGGCAAGTCCAATGATGAGGTCGAATACGCCCGCGGTCTGCGCCCGCTGTTCAACGATGAGAATTCAGCAGCTGAGGCCCCGGCTGACATCCACGGCACTGTTGTGGACAACTCCGAGGACGCCGCGAAGCAGCCCGACGCTAACCACCCGTCCATGAAGACCCGCTAATCGGGATCCGAAGCAACAGGAAGTGAGTCCCAAAATGGCTGAACTGCACACTCTATCCGTGTTGACCCTCGATGAGCCGGGTATTCTGGTCCGCATTGCGGGCATGTTCACCCGCCGAGGTTTCAGCATCCAGTCGATTACCTCGGGTGAAACTGAGACCGAGGGAGTCAACCGCATCACCGTCGTGGTTGAGACGGAGACGCTGCCGATCGAACAGATTACTAAGCAGCTGAACAAGCTGGTGCCCGTGCTGAAAGTGGTCCGCCAGCCCCCAGAGACCATGGTGTCGCGCGGACTGCTGATGGTGAAGGTTTCCTGCGACAACACCAATCGTCCGCAGGTAGTCGATGCCGCCAATCTCTTCCGTGCCCGTGTGGTGGACGTTTCTCAAGAGTCTGTCATCATTGAGGCGACGGGTGAGCGCTCGAAGCTTGTAGCCCTGCTGGAGGTCCTCGAGCCGTTTGGTATCCGTGAGCTCATTCAGTCCGGTACCGTCGCAATGGCACGTGGGCCGAAGCCGATGCTCCAGGCCCGCTAACAACTAAACGCTAAGATTTTTAACGAATCCGATTCGAAAAGAGGCTAACTTTAATGGCTATTGAACTGCTGTACGACGACGATGCTGATCTGTCCATCATCCAGGGACGTAAGGTTGCCATCCTGGGCTACGGTTCCCAGGGCCACGCTCACGCTCAGAACCTGCGCGAGTCCGGTGTCGAGGTTGTTATCGGTCTGCGTGAAGGCTCCAAGTCCGCTGTGAAGGCTCAGGAAGCTGGCTTCGAGGTTAAGTCCAACGCAGATGCCGCTGCATGGGCAGACGTCATTATGGTGCTGGTTCCGGACACCACCCAGGCAAAGGTTTACAGCGAGGACATCGAGCCGAACCTGAAGGACGGCGACGCGCTGTTCTTCGGCCACGGTCTGAACATCCACTTCGACCTCATCAAGCCGGCTGACAACATCACCGTCGGTATGGTTGCTCCGAAGGGCCCGGGTCACCTGGTTCGTCGTCAGTTCGTCGATGGCAAGGGCGTTCCGTGCCTGATTGCCGTTGACCAGGACCCGAAGGGCGAGGGCCGCGACCTGGCTCTGTCCTACGCTGCAGCTATCGGTGGCGCCCGCGCTGGCGTTATCCCGACCACCTTCGAGGCAGAGACTGTGACCGACCTCTTCGGTGAGCAGGCTGTTCTCTGTGGTGGCACCGAGGAACTGGTCAAGGTCGGTTTCGAGGTTCTGGTTGAAGCTGGCTACGAGCCGGAGATGGCATACTTCGAGTGCCTGCACGAGCTGAAGCTGATTGTTGACCTGATGTTCGAGGGCGGTATTGCCAACATGAACTACTCGGTCTCCGACACCGCTGAGTTCGGTGGCTACCTGTCTGGCCCGCGCGTTATTACCGCTGATACCAAGCAGCACATGCGCGAGATTTTGTCTGACATTCAGGACGGCACCTTCACCAAGCGCCTGATTGCCAACGTCGAGGGCGGCAACAAGGAGCTCGAGGACCTGCGCGCTTCCTACAACAACCACCAGATTGAAGAGGTCGGCTCCAAGCTGCGCGACCTGATGAGCTGGGTTAAGGTCGACGCTCGCGCTGAGACTGCCTAAGTTTGTTGCTTAAGCGAATCCCTCGCTTGTTCGCGAAGTAGGGCTTCATCACTGAGCTTCACCGCCGTGATGAGGCCCTTTTCGTATCTCTCTTACTAGTTTTCTTTCACTGAACCGTGTGGGGTAGACGTGTGGAATAAACGTCTGAGCTAAAAGCAACTACTGCCAAACGGGTGTAGCCCCAGTCCTATCCGGGGTTCTAATCTGGGGTGAAAGGTCTCCCTCAACAAAGACGTTCGATAGTCTAATCGTTGAAATCAAATCATTTCACGGAGGTAAATGTGCGAGTATCCGCAATGACGCGGCGCGTGACGGCAACCGTTGCCCTGACGGTCAGCCTGGCGTTGGGGTCAAGCGCCTTGGTCGCGTGTGGAAATTCCGACAGCGCTGTTTCCACGAAGAAGGTGGACGCTGAATCGACGGTGCTTAGCGACGACATCGCAGCGTCGGAAAGTCTGATCGACAGTTCGGAAGCGGTTGTCGTTTCCTCGGCTGGCTCTGCTGAGCAGCGTAGGGCGGCAGGCATCGCGGTTGCTGCTGGTCTGCCGATGCTAGTGGCTGGTTCTGCCGAAGATGCGGAAGATGACACTACTGCCAAGAGCCCGAAGAAGGATGCTCGTGGCCGTGATACTGGCGCCGATATCGCCGATGTGGAAAAAGAGATTGACCGCCTGGGCGCAAAGACAGTCCTTACTGTGGGGGCAGTTGACCTGACTGGCGAAGAGGGCCGTCAGATCATTGCCGATCCGGGTACGACCGATGGCCTTAAGGAGCTCGTCGGTACCGAGTTTAAGGTTCTCAAGGAGACGGAGTCGAAGCCGACTCGCGCTGTCGTTGAGATGGATCCGGAGAAGCCAACTGTCGTCGAGGGCGATGCAACGAAGGATGGGGCAGCCAACCAGGAGGCTCAGGATCGCGCCAGCGATGGGCAGGATGACAAGGGACAGGAGAGCGTCACCCTGCCGAAGGGATCTCCGAAGGAGGTCAAGGACAAATTGGCACTGGCCGCACCGGGTACCGGTTTGGCCTCCATTGCTACGGCCCGTGCCGCTGGCCTGAAGGTCAGTTGGTTGCCGGTGGGCGACGCGCGTGCTACCTCTGAGTCGATTTCCGCTGCTCGCGACGGCGAGTCCCTGATTGCTCTGGGTAAGGTTTTCGGCGATAAGGACAAGTTTGATCAGTCCATCGAGCTTGCCAAAGATGACAAGGTCAAGGAGCTGCCAGGTGGAGGCACACTGCTGTTCCCCGGCCGTCATCTGATTGCAACGTATGGTCACCCAGGTGTCGCTCCATTGGGCGTGATGGGCGAGGATGATCCGGAGGATGCCGTCGCACGTGCGAAGGACTACGTCAAGCAGTACGAGAAGTTCGCTGATGACCCGGTACTGCCGGCCTTCGAGATTATCGCTTCGGTCGCGCAGGCTGACCCGGGTCCACGCGGTGACTACTCCGAGCCAGCTCCGGTTGAGGCTCTGAAGCCGTACGTCGAGGCCATGACCAAGGCCGGCGGCTACGTCATCATCGACCTGCAGCCGGGTAGTGCAGACTTCCTGGACCAGGCCAAGTTCTACGAAGAACTGCTGAAGATGCCAAACGTCGGTCTGGCGCTGGACCCGGAGTGGAAGATGGAACCGGGGCAGGTTCCGGCGACTCAGGTTGGTCACGTTAAGGCTGAAGAAGTCAACCGCGTTGCTGATTGGCTGGCTGAGCTGACTCGTAAGAACAACCTTCCGCAGAAGATGCTGATGCTGCACCAGTTCCAGCTACAGATGATTCGCGACCGTGAGACGCTGGATCTGTCGCACCCGGAGCTCGCATTCGTTCTGCATGCCGACGGCCATGGCACCGCGCAGGAGAAGTTTGAGACCTGGAACGTCATGTTGCAGGATTTGCAGCCGGAGATTTTCGAGGCGTGGAAGAACTTCATCGACGAGGATCAGCCGATGTTTACTCCTGAGGAGACCATGAACATCGAGCCGCGTCCGTGGTTGGTTACGTACCAGTAGGTTATAGACCAGCAGAAATAAAAATATAACGCGAAATATTTGCCGACTTGAATGTCGGGGGCAACGGCGCTTACTCCCTAAACAAAGGGTAGTAAGCGCCGTTTTGCTTAGGTAAGTCCCCCCGTGTCTCACCCCCAGAGTTTATGATGAGACGTAATGCGCGTGCACGCTTTAGTAGTTTTCTTAAGTGACACCGCACATACTGCATAAACTTTTCGAGACAAACCAGGAGATGCTTGTGAGCCAGAACGCTCGCCCCGTTGTCCTCATCGCCGACAAGCTGGCACAGTCCACTGTGGACGCATTGGGGGATTCCGTTGAGGTCCGTTGGGTAGATGGCCCGAACCGCGCTGAGCTCCTGGCTGCGGTTGGTGATGCTGACGCACTTCTCGTCCGCTCCGCTACCACCGTGGATCAGGAAGTCCTCGAGGCTGCTCCGAATCTGAAGATCGTCGGTCGCGCCGGCGTTGGCCTGGATAACGTCGACATCGATACCGCTACCAAGCGCGGCGTCATGGTTGTCAACGCTCCGACCTCTAATATTCACTCTGCATGTGAGCACGCAATCGCACTGCTGCTGGCCACCGCTCGCCAGTTGCCGGCTGCGGACGCGTCCCTGCGTGAGGGAGAGTGGAAGCGCTCTTCCTTCAAGGGTGTCGAAATCTTCGGCAAGACCGTCGGTATCGTCGGTTTCGGTCACATCGGCCAGCTGTTTGCGCAGCGTCTCGCTGCTTTCGAGACCAACATCATTGCGTACGATCCGTACGCGAACCCGGCTCGTGCTGCTCAGCTCGGTGTTGAGCTGGTTGAGCTGGAAGACCTGATGGCTCGCGCTGATTTCGTGACCATCCACCTGCCGAAGACCAAGGAAACCGCTGGCATGTTCGATGCTGAGCTCCTGGGCAAGGCCAAGAAGGGCCAGATCATCATCAACGCTGCCCGCGGCGGTCTCGTCGACGAGCAGGCGCTTGCCGACGCGATCAAGGCAGGCAACATCCGCGGTGCTGGCTTCGACGTATACGCGACCGAGCCGTGCACGGATTCCCCGCTGTTTGGTCTGCCGGAAACTGTTTGTGCTCCGCACCTGGGTGCCTCCACCGTTGAGGCTCAGGACCGTGCGGGTACCGATGTCGCTAAGTCCGTGCTGCTGGCACTGGCTGGCGAGTTCGTCCCGGATGCTGTCAACGTTTCCGGTGGCGCTGTCGGTGAAGAGGTGGCCCTGTGGCTCGAGCTGGCTCGTGAGCTGGGGCTGGTTGCTGGCGGTCTGCTCGAGGGCGCTCCGGCCGCTGTTGAGGTCACCGCTCGCGGTGAGCTGCACACTGAGGACGTTAACGTTCTGGGTATGGCAGCAATCCGTGGACTGTTCTCCCTCATGGTGGAAGAGCCGGTCACTTTCGTCAACGCTCCGCGTATCGCAGAAGAGCGTGGTGTGACCTTCACTGTCGAGACCGAGCCGGAGTCCGTCTCCCACCGCTCCGTTCTCGAAGTCAAGGTCATCGGTGCTGATGGCTCCACCGCTACCGTCGTTGGTGCTCTCACTGGCCTGAACCGCGTCGAGAAGATTGTCCGTATCAATGGCCGCGGCATCGACATGCGTGCTCAGGGCCGTAACCTCTTCCTGCTGTACAAGGACCTTCCGGGCGCTCTGGGTTGCGTTGCTACCACCCTGGGTGAGTCCGGCATCAACATCGAGGCTGCTGCTCTGTCTCCGCAGGAAGCAGATCAGACTGCCATCCTGGTGCTGCGCGTTTCCAAGGAGGTTCCGGAGGAGCTCGTCGAAAAGATTACCGAGGAGATCTCCGCTACCCACGCTCTGCAGCTTGAGCTGGACTAGTTCTGAGCGCCTAGACGTTTTAGAGCTAGTCTCTAGCGCAGCTTCTACTGCATGAAAAATCCCCTCCGCATGGAGGGGATTTTTGTTTCCCAGCTGATCTATGCAGCCGTAGCCCTACTGCCTAGCCCTTCATCGAGCCCTTCTCAATCATGTTGACGTGGAAGTCGAAAGCAGTACGCAGATCGTGCGGGGTAGACATGCCCGGAGCGGTCTTCAGCGCGCGCTCGTAGTACTCCTCCAGCAGTGGCTGGTACTCCGGGTGTGCAACGGAAATCAACTTCGCCACGCGGTCACGTGGTGCCAGGCCACGCAGGTCAGCGAATCCACGCTCGGTGATGATGACCATGGCGTCGTGCTCGGTGTGGTCAATGTGCGAAGCGAACGGAACGATAGTCGAAATCGCACCGTCCTTCGCCAGCGACGGCGAGATGAACGAAGAAACGAAGGCGTTACGGGTGAAGTCACCGGAACCACCGATGCCGTTCATCATTCGGGAGCCGTTGATGTGGGTGGAGTTGACGTTGCCGTAGATGTCGGCCTCAATCATGCCGTTGGTGGCGATCAGGCCGACGCGACGGACAACCTCCGGGTGGTTAGAAATCTGCTGCGGGCGCAGAATGATGTTCTCGCGGTAGCGAGCAGCCTCGTTGTTCATACGCTCGGCAGCTTCCGGAGACAGGGAGAAGGAGGTAGCCGAAGCGACGGTCATCTTACCTGCGTCAATCAGGTCAATCATGCCGTCCTGAATAACCTCGGTGTAGGCCTTGATGTTCTCAAACTTGGAGTCCAACAGACCCGCCATCACGGCGTTCGGAACGTTACCGACGCCCGACTGCATGATGTACTGGTCGTAAGCCAGGCGACCCGCGCGAACTTCGCCCTCGAGGAAGTCGAGGAAGTGGCCGGCAATGGCCTTCGAGGTCTCATCCAACGGCTTGAACGGGGAGTTGCGGTCCGGCGCGTTGGTCTCGACAACTGCGACAACCTTGTCCAGGTTGATGTCGATGTAAGGGGTGCCAATGCGGTCACCCGGAGCGTTGATCGGCACCGGCGTGCGGTTAGGCAGGTGCTGAATGCGGTAGATGTCGTGCATGCCCTCGAGTTCCTCGGACTGCCACGAGTTGACCTCAATGATGATCTTGTCAGCGTTGTCCATCCACTCGACGTTGTTGCCAACGCTTGACGACGGAACGAGGTGTCCATCTTCCGTAATACGAGTGACCTCAACAATTGCGGCGTCAATCGGCAGGAAGCCCTGCTCGATGTACAGCGCGGAGTGGGAGAGATGGATGTCCTGGTACTTCGCCTTGCCCGAGTTGATGGACTTACGCAGTGCCGGATCGCCCTGGTACGGCATGCGGTAGCGGATGATGTCAGCTTCTGCCATCACGCCGTCACAGTCCGGGGCAGTGGAAGCGCCAGTGTAGATGTCGACAGCGAACTCTTCACCCTTGGCGTGGAGTTCCTTGCCGCGGTTTGCCAGCGCAGTCGGCAGAGCCTTCGGGTAGCCAGCACCGGTGAAGCCAGAGATGCCGAGGGCATCACCATGATTGATAAACTGTGCAGCCTCGTCGGCGGTCATTACCTTGCCGCGCAAACCGGCATGTGCGATGCGATCAGACATGTCATCTCCTAGATAGACTGTTCGACTTTAGTTTTGTCGCCTAACCTAGCATGCGCTAACAGTGTGTTGCCACACCCGCAGGTTGAGAAGTGATTTATGACACTCTGATCGCTTCAGCGGGTCGTTTATCGGCGCTCTTCCAGGGGCTTTGTTACAGCAATTCCCGCACTTCTTCGTCGGTCAGCATGGCATCCTCGAACGCTTGCAGTGTGGCCTCTGGGTTAAATTTCACACCGATGAGTACGACCTCATTGGATGGTGGGACATCGGTCTGCGCCCACATGACGGCAGGGGTGATTTTCAGGTTCGGCCCCGCCTGACTCCACACGTGGGCGACTTCGAGGCGGTCGGAAATCCAGCAGTGCCCCTTGGATCGTACGAGCCCCTTTGTGCCGCGGAGAGCCTTGATTAGTCGTTCGCGGTCGAAGGGTCGATTGCCTCGGAAAACAACCGAAGAAATGCCGTATTCTTCAGTCTCCGGCGTGTGGGGATTCGCAAGTTCTTCTGCATATCCGTGGAAAGTGGCCGCGGTACCTTCGTCGTAAAGCGATGCGTCGAGAATGGCAGAGGTGGCGATTTCGCCGTTAGTCACGCGGACGATGCGTGCGCGGGGGTTCATTGCGCGGATCGTTTCCTCGGTACCGCCGGTGAGCTTTTCGCCGGCGAGGTCGGATTTGGTGATGAGGATGAGATCGGCGAATTCCACCTGGTCGACGAGGAGGTCGGCGACCGTGCGTTCGTCGTCAGGCAGCGCGCGCCCCTGGCGGAGACTGTCGAGGAATGTAGAGGCGTCGACGAGCGTGACCATCGTGTCGATGGGGGCGATGTCGGCGAGGCGACGGCCATCGTCGAATTCCCACTCGAAGGTAGCGGCGACTGGCATGGGCTCGGAGATGCCGGTGGATTCGATGACGATGTGTTCGAATTTGCCGCTGCGCGCGAGCTTGCCGACGTTTTCCACGAGGTCATCTCGCAGCGTGCAGCAGATGCAGCCGTTAGACATTTCGATGAAACGGTCCTCGCCGCGCTCGAGATATGTGCCCTGCTCGATGAGGGCGGCATCGACGTTGACTTCCGAGAAGTCGTTGACGATGACCGCGATTTTGCGCCCCTGTGAGTTTGCCAGGAGGTTGTTGAGGAGGGTGGTCTTGCCGGCGCCCAGGAATCCGGACAGGACGGTGACGGGAGTGGTCTGGGTGGTGCTATCAGAAAATTCGGTAGAAGTCACCCGACAAGACTAGCGTACTGAAAATGATTATCAATAACTAGTGCATGAATTGGGCTATGTGAGGGGTTGTAAATGTGTCGCATGGCTGATTGTCGACTGGTTGTGACGTAGGGCATAAAACGGTGTTGTAGTCGGCTTTAGTGGCGTATGGAATGTGCCTAAAATGGGGGCGCTTTCGGGCATCTGAATGAAAGGCGCTAACCGCTTCGTTGATAGGGTTGGGGGTGTGCTTTGGTGTTCGAAGTGCTACCCCCGATAGTCGCGTTGGGGGATATAGAAAGGTGAATTCATGTCAGATCGTATTGCCCATGCTGGTCTTAAATCCAAGGTGATGACCGCGCAGGAGGCGGCGCAGTTCATCAACCACGGAGACATGGTGGGCTTTGCCGGATTTACCGGTGCTGGCTACCCGAAGGTTGTCCCGCCGGCTCTCGCTGAGCGCATGGAGGCCGCTCACGAGCGTGGCGACGAGTTCAAGATTAAGGTCTTGACCGGCGCGTCTACCGCTCCGGAACTTGATGGTGCGCTGGCGAAGGCCAATGGTGTTGAGTGGCGTATGCCGTACCAGTCCGACCCGGGAATGCGTAACCGTATCAATGCAGGCGATGCCTTCTATAGTGATATTCACCTGTCGCACTCTGGCCCGATGACTGAGCAGGGCTTCTTTGGTCCGGTCAATGTTGCCGTGGTCGAAGCTGTTCGCATTAAGGCCGATGGCTCCCTGATTCTTTCCTCTTCGGTTGGTAACAGCATTTCTTACCTCAATGCTGCAGAGAAGATCATTATTGAGGTCAACTCCTGGCAGTCCGAGGACCTCGAGGGTATGCACGACATCTACAGTGTCGGCCTGCCTCCGAACCGTAAGGAGATTCCGATTGTGAACCCGGGGGACCGCATCGGCACTCCGGATGTTCAGATCGATGTCGATAAGGTTGTCGCTGTCGTCGAGACGAACGCCGAGGACCGTAACTCGCCGTTCAAGCCGCTGGACGATGACTCCAAGGCTATTGCTGGCTACCTGCTCGACTTCCTCGATGGCGAGGTCAAGGCCGGTCGTCTGCCGGAGAACCTGCTGCCGATGCAGTCGGGTGTCGGTAACATTCCGAACGCCGTTCTCGCAGGTCTGCTCGACTCCAAGTATGAGAACCTGACCTCCTTCACTGAGGTTATCCAGGACGGCATGGTCGACCTGATGGATGCTGGCAAGCTGACCGTGGCTTCCGGTACTGCATTCTCGCTGTCTCCTGAATATGCAGCTCGTATGAACGAGAATGCCGCTGACTACCGTGAGAAGATCGTTCTGCGTCCGCAGGACATCTCCAATAACCCGGGTCTGGTCCGCCGCATGGGGCTGATTACCACCAACGGCATGATTGAGGCTGACATCTACGGCAACGTCAACTCCACGCACGTAGCTGGTTCGCGCATGATGAACGGCATTGGTGGTTCCGGTGACTTCACCCGTAACGCCTATATCTCCACCTTCGTGTCGCCGTCGCTGGCGAAGAATGGCGATATTTCCGCAATCGTGCCGATGGTCTCTCATGTTGACCACACTGAGCATGACGTGATGGTCATCATCACTGAGCAGGGTCTGGCTGACCTCCGTGGACTGGCGCCGCGTCAGCGTTCCCGTGTTGTCATTGAGAAGTGTGCGCACCCGATGTACAAGGAGGCGCTGCTCGAATACGTTGAGCGTGCTGAGAAGGCCACCCCGTACCTGCATACTCCGCATGACCTGGGTACTTCTTACGACTTCCACCGTCGTTTCCTCGAGAACGGTTCGATGAAGCCGGTCGACTAGGTTTCTAGTGCGGTTCCCGCTTTACGACGAAGTTTGCGTCGTAGGGCGGGATTTTCTTTCAGCCTCGGTTCGAAATAGGGTTCGAATAATGTGGAGATTTTTGGGGTGCGCAGCGGTTTGAATCCGGGGTGGGGGATATGGTGTGGGCGAATTGATAAAGAACTGTTCGTTAGGGGACCTCGTTAGGGAGGGGACAGTGCAATGTCAGAGTTGGAATCGTGTGGGGAATTTCGGTTCAGCCATGAGGTGAGGGCTCATTCGCTCGCTGAAGTGATGCGCGAGATTAATCGTCTGGAGATGGTTATCGCTCAGCGGGTCGCACCACCAGATGATGGCGATGTCGAAGCTCATTTGGCTTATTGGTCGGTGGTGCTTGGAATCTCACGCGCCGAAGTGAACAAATATATGGAAATTGGCTACATGCTTGGACGTATGCCGCAACTAGCGGAAATGTGTCAGGAGCGCGGGCATTTGTCGATGAGGCATTTAGCAATGCTTGGTAAACATACCCGACCTGTAGCCGATGACAAGGTTGACGCAGTGGAGTCGGGTCTCGTGGACGTCGTTAAGCCTAGGCGCGACGGGGAGGCACTCCGTGGCGTGCGTGCGATGGCAACGCGGGTGCAGCGAGTGATTGGTGAGTGTGCTCCGGAAGTGCGGCCACGTGATGTGGATGTCGCTGGGTTGCAGGCTGATAGGGTCCTGGCCCGGAATGTGGAGGCGACCGTAGATGCTGCAATTGATGCGGCGGCATACCAGGTCGAGGCGGATGGAGAGTCGGCGGATAATCCCGTGGAGTCGGAGGAGGTACGGGAGGTTCAAGCTGCGGCTCTCGACTACTTCGGCGATCGTATGACGGCTAAGGAGTTTATCGCAGTTGATGAACATGGTGACGCTGGAGTTACGACACTGACTACTGTCCTCGAGCGGCATCATGCAGTGGAAGCCCTTGCAATTATCGACGCAGTGGCTAAGAAGATGAAAGTGAGTCGCGCGGCAGCTTTCATGCATGCGTTACGCGGTACTTGTGAGGTGGAGGTGAATCTGGAACTCTTCCGAGTGCTCTCTCCCGGGGAGGATGGCGAACCGGAAAACACTCCAGTGTGGCTCGCTGGCGCAGGTTGGCTTTCTTCGCTGGTGGCCGAGTCTTGGCTGAAGCGGGTATCGACATTGCGGGTGCTGGGGGATAGTGCGGTTGAGGGGTATCGGCCCTCCGAGTCTCAGCGTGCATTCGTGCGTGCCCGTGACGGTGTGTGTAGTTTTCCTGGATGCGATGTCCCCGCGGAAAAGTGCGATATCGACCATATTGTGGAATTTGATCACAGCCTTTCCGGTGGTGAGCGGCAAAAGGAAGGGGTCACGCACACAGATAATCTCCATTGTCTCTGTCGAAGGCACCACAACCTCAAAACTGCCGGTATGTGGCGAGTTGTTCGAGGTGATGATGGGATCGAAGCTTGGACGTTCCTCTCTTGTGATGAAGGGCCGTTTGCGCAGTCGGAGAAAGAGCACACTGGGCATGGTCGTTACACCTTTGCCTCGCAGACTGAAAAGAAGACCGCTGCGCTGGCTGAGCACAATGAGAAACGTCGCAAATTGCATGACAGTCTCCGCGGCCTAGTGGATAAGGTGCGGCGGGATTTGGAAAAGGAGAGAGCAGTAGGCGGGGTGGATTGTGAAAACGATGGAGATGTTAAAAATCGCGCAGACAGTGACGGGGAGTGAGCGCTAGGTTCTGCTACACTCATTTGTGTCCATATAGTGAGAAGGGTATCTCAAAAATGACTGAGGTAGGAAAGCTGAAGATCGCCGTCATCCCGGGTGATGGCATCGGCACGGAAGTTACGGCAGAGGCGCTGAAGGTGCTCAAGGCTGCTATCGGCGAGTTCGACACCACCGAGTACGACCTCGGCTCGCGTCGCTACTTGCGCAATGGCGAACTGCTTACCGACGCCGATCTCGACTCCCTGCGTGAGCACGACGCTATTCTGCTCGGTGCTATCGGTGACCCGGCGAACGTTCCTCCGGGTGTTCTCGAGCGCGGCCTGTTGCTGAAGATGCGCTTCGCGCTGGATCACCACGTCAACCTGCGTCCTTCCAAGCTCTTCCCGGGTGTCGAGTCACCGCTGAAGAACCCGGGCGAAATTGATTTCGTGGTCGTCCGCGAGGGAACCGAAGGTGCTTACACCGGTAACGGCGGTGCGATTCGCGTCGGCACGCCACACGAGGTTGCCAACGAGACCTCCGTCAATACCCGCTTCGGTGCTGAGCGCGTTGTTCGCTACGCCTTCGAGCTGGCTATGACCCGTCGTAAGAAGCTGACCCTTGTCCACAAGACCAATGTGTTGGTGCACGGTGGCGGTATGTGGCAGCGCACGGTCGATGAGGTCGCTAAGGAATACCCAGAGGTAGATGTCGATTACTCGCACATCGACGCTGCGACGATCTACCTCGTCACTAATCCTTCGCGTTTCGACGTCATCGTCACCGACAACCTCTTCGGCGACATCATTACTGATGAGGCTGGTGCAGTGTCGGGCGGTATCGGCCTGGCGGCGTCCGGCAACATTGACGCCTCTAATACCAACCCGTCCATGTTTGAGCCCGTTCACGGCTCCGCTCCCGACATTGCTGGCAAGGGGATCGCTGACCCGACCGCAGCCATTCTGTCGGGTGCCATGATGCTGCGCCACCTGGGTCGTGAGGAAGACGCTCAGCGCATCGAGGCTGCTGTGGAAGCTGACATGGCTACTCGCGGTAGTGGCCCGATCAAGACCGCTGAGGTTGGCGACCGCATTGCTGCTGCTTTGAAGTAGCGCAGTAAAAAATAGGGGGGGGGAGAGGGCTAGGCAATCACAGTTTTGCCATCGACGGTAGTGATGTGAGTCTTACCGTCGGCGGTGTGCTCGATGAAGTCCGACGCATGTCCGACCTGGCGAAGTACATCGATGATGGTGTCAAGGGGGTATGGGGATGAGCTTCCTGCGCCGTTATCGGAATCATCCCCTCCCAGTCCTGCCACTAGCGCATCCCTCGTAATCTCCGCATGTCCCAGGTGCTGAGCCGCCTCGTGGAAGACATGCACAATCACGCCTTCGATGCTGCCGCACCACCAACGGTCCTTATCGGTAGGAATAACAGCAGGAGCACCAGCGCGGTCCACGCCTTGCAACTCCACCAGCGCGGATTCAATGGCCGCGCGGTCACGGTGGTAAATCTCCAGCCCTTCCGAAACACTGCAATGAGCAGAAAACTCCCCATCGCGATCACGGACATAATCACGCCCAAGGCAGACGCGCTCGAGCCAGAACCTCGCGGATCCGGTCACATGTCGTAACAGCACGGCCAGGGAGTTAATGGCTGGGATGGGAAGGGTTGCATTGAAGGTGTCGTCGTCAAGCGTGGCGACGAGTGCCGCGAGCTTGTCCATCCTGCCGAGGATGTGGGCGTCGAGCGGCCATTCGGGATTTATTGAAGCGCTGTGTGTGGAATTGGTCATAAGGTCGAGTATTCCCGCAAATCAGTCCTATTGGGAGCAAAAATAGGGGATAATTGACCCCATGACCGTCGAGCTTGCGGAAATCGCAGACTTCCTCAGCCATACTCGCCCCTTTTCGGACCTCAACGATGAAGAGCGCGCGACTATCCCACCGCTTTTGACCATGCGCTATGCCCGTCGTGGAACGGAGATTATCCGGGCGGGTGCGGATAACAACAGCTGTTTCATTATTCGCTCCGGCATGGTGGATCTCTTTGACCCAGCTGGCACGCTGTTGGACAGGCGAGATGTGGGAGATCATTTCGGCTATTCGACGCTGCTGAGCAGTGACCCCTCGCTGTACACGATGACGGCAGTGGAGGACTGCGTATTCCTGGTGATCTCCAAGGAGGTCTTTGACCAGCTCAATGACCAGTTCGTAGAGGTCCGGCGCTATTACGGCGGTGAAAACGCGCGCATTCGCGCAGTGGCATCGAAGCTGCGGAGTACTGCGGCATCGGAGTCGTTGCGCACACGGGTTGCGGACCTGATGGAAACATCGCTGGTGACCTGCAGTGCTGATGCGACAGTACAAGAGGCGGCGCAGATTATGACGGAGCGGAATGTCTCCAGTCTGCTCGTGATGGAGTCTGCAGGCGCCAACCAGAGCTCGCTCGTCGGCATCATCACTGACCGTGACCTCCGTCGTCGAGTGCTGGCAGAAGCCAAGCCGGCGGAGAGTCTCGTAAGCGAAGTGATGACCGGGAACCCGGAAACTATCAGTCCCGACCTGCTGGTCTTCGAGGCCATGCTGCTGATGGCTGAGCGCGGTTACCATCATCTGCCGGTGCACGACGGGACGAGAGTGGTCGGCATGATTGTCATTGGTGACCTGCTGCGCAGTCTGCACACCGATCCCGTGTACGCGACGGCGACGCTGGCGCGGAAGAGCGATATCTCGGAGATTGCGGAGGTTGCTCAGAACGCGCGGCGGATTGTCGGCCGGTTTATTGACCGAGGTGATTCGGGGGAGGAGGTCGCCAAGCTGCTGACTGCCGTGGCCGATGCTGTCACCCGACGCCTGGTTGCGCTGGCGGAGGAAAAGCTTGGGCCGCCACCAGTCAGCTACGCCTTTGCGGTACTGGGTTCGCATGGGCGCGGGGAGATGGGGCTCGCGTCCGATCAGGACAATGCGCTTGTTCTCGCCGACGACTACGACGCCGACGCTCATGCTGACTATTTCGCCGCGCTTAGCGACGAGATTTGCACCAACCTCGACCGAGTCGGTTATCCGCTCTGTCCAGGGGACATGATGGCCAGCAATCCTGCGTGGAGGATGACCAAGTCGCAGTGGCTGCGCACGTTCCACGGGTGGATTACCGCACCGGAGGCGGAGGCGCTGTTACATGCACAGACCTTCTTCGACATGCGAGCGGTAGCGGGCGATGTGCAACTGGTAGAGGAATTGCGCGCGGCCTACCTACCGCTGGCCCAGGGGTCGCAGCGCCTGCACGCGCACTTGGCCAAGCTCTCGGCCTGGCGGGAGCCGCCGCTCGGCTTCTTCCGTGGCCTGGTGCTGGAGAAGGGCGGCGAGCACGCAGAGACCCTGGACATCAAGAAGGGGGGAACTGCTGCTGTGGTGCAGATGGCGCGCCTATTTACTGTGGCGGCCGGGCTGCCGCAGCTGTCCACGCGTGAACGCTTGGCGGCGAGTGCGGGTGCCGGAAGCGTGAGCCGTCAGGGTGCGCAGGATCTGGCGGATGCGTTCGAGTTCCTGTGCACGGTGCAGCTTCATCACCAGCAGGCCCAGTTCAACGCTGGCGAGCAGCCGAATAACCACATCTACCCGAAGCGTCTCTCCAGCTTGGAACGAGAACACCTGCGTGATGCGTTTGGTGTTATCCGCAAGTTGCAGCAGAGCCTCGGGGCGAAGTATCCCATCCGGGCGATGTCGTGAGCGCGCAATGTTGAAGTTTTTCAAACCCCGCAAGAAACTCTTGGACGCACCTATCCGCGACAATGCTTGGCTCGCGGTCGATGTGGAAACCACCGGTCTGGATCCCTCCAAAGATCAGTTGCTTTCCATCGGTTGGGTTGCCGTCGAAGGCCGCGACATCGTGCTGGAAGAGTCGGGTCACCTTCTCATTCGCCCAGAGCGCGAGGAGGTGAGCGTCGGCGAGTCGGCGACGGTGCATGGGCTTACCGACGACATGGTCGCAACCGGGGTAGAGGCAGAGGTGGCCGTCGGCAAGCTGTTAGAAGCTCTACGGGGACGGAAGCTGCTGGCGCACTACGCGCGGATGGAAGTTGGTTTCCTAGATCCGTTGTGCCGGAAGTACTTCGATGCGCGTTTTGATGTGCCGGTGGCGGACACTATGACACGTGAGTACGACGCGATTCTGCGGGCCAACCGTGAGCCGGTCCGTGATGAGCTGCGGTTGTGGTCACTGTGCGACAAGTACGGCATTCCCCGTTTTAAGGCCCATCACGCGTTCAACGATGCGCTGGCCTGTGCGCTGGTGTGGCTTGCGCAGGAATCCCGCGGAGTTTAGAGCGCAGAGTATAGAGAGTGGGGGTCGTTGCATAATTATCGCAATGTGACGTGTACCCTATTTTTATGCGTATTGCTCGAATCGCCCACCCAGAGGGCATGTGCTTCGCGCTCGTTGAGGGCGAAGGCAGTGAAGTTACTTTGCACGAAATCGAAGGGCACCCTTTCGGTCAGCTGAATAAGACTGGCCGTTCCTGGCCGCTTGCCGACGTACGTCTGCTCGCCCCAATGCTGCCGTCGAAGGTCATCGCTATTGGTCGTAACTACGCTGACCACGTCGCCGAGGTGTTCAAGAAGTCGGCAGAATCGCTGCCGCCGACGATGTTCATTAAGCCGCCGACGGCCGTCATTGGCCCGGAAGCGCCGATTCGCATTCCGGATTTCGCCACCAACGTCGAGTTTGAGGGCGAGCTGGCACTGGTTATTGGTAAGCCGTGCAAGAACGTCAAGAAGGAAAACGCTCACGATGTGATCTTCGGATACACCATCGTCAATGATGTTTCTTCCCGTGACCTGCAGTTTGCCGATGGTCAGTGGGCGCGCGCAAAGGGCATCGATACCTTCTGCCCGCTTGGTCCGTGGATCCAGACGGAGCTGGACTACAACGAGCTGCCGATCAAGGCGCACCTGACTCACGAGGGTGTTACCGAGACCAAGCAGGATTCCAACTCCAACCAGATGATTATGTCCATCCCGGAGATTATCGAGTTCATCACTGCCTCGATTACGCTGCTGCCGGGTGATGTCATCTGCACCGGCTCCCCGGCCGGTACCGCTGCGATGTTCCCGGGTGACCGCATCGAGATTGAGATCCCGGGTATCGGCAAGCTGGCCAACCCTGTGGAGCGGGCTTAAGCTGCCAGGGCTTAAGCTGCTAGGGCCTATGCGCCCTGGCTTAAGCGCCCTTAACTCCAAAAGCGCGGAGTACAGTGCCCATCTTGGCGCTGGTCTCCGTGACTTCTTCTTCTGGGTCGGAGTGCGACACAATGCCGCCTCCGGCCCATAGTCGTGCCACGGACCCCTCAGTGTCGATTTCGGCACAGCGAATGGAGACCACGAACTCACCGTCGCCATTCTCATCGCACCAGCCGACAGCGCCCGAGTAGAAGCCGCGGTTGGTCTCTACGGCCTGAATAACGCCGAAGGCGGATTCCGTCGGCGTGCCACAAATGGCTGGTGTCGGGTGCACCACCAGCGCCAAATCCAGCGCGGACAGCGACGGATCCTTCAACCGACCGCGGATATGCGTGGCCAAGTGCCACATCTCGGCGGTGCTCATCAGCTCGGGGCTGTCCGGAACATCCAGCGAACTGCACAGTGGCGCCAAGTTGTCGGCGATGTCGTCGACGACGAAGGCATGCTCGTCTAGGTTCTTGCGCGAGTCCGCTAAACGACGGGCCGACGCCCGGTCCACCTCTTCATTCCGGGACCTCGGCAGCGACCCGGCCAAGGGAAACGCCTCAACGATGTCGCCCGTACGGCGGACCAGCATCTCCGGGGAGGAACCGATGAGCAACTTGCCCTCATAATCGGAACCGGCGGGGGAGAGATCCACGACAAAGCCATCGCGGTTGGGGGATCCGTCGATAAGCCGCGATGCGAGTAGGAGCGGGTCAATCGGGGGATCGATTTCGAGTTCCACGGCGCGCGCGAGCACGACCTTTTCCAGCGCCGAGTACTCGATTGTGCGGATGGCTGCGGCGATGCGCTCAGCGTGCTCGTCGAGCGGGGGATCGTAAGCGACGATGTTGGCGTGGGGCTTCGGTGCGTTCCAACGGTAGTGCGCGGGTGGCTCCAGCGGCTGCGAGGAGCGGATGACTTCCCGGGGAACGGTCAGGGCGGCGGGCTTGTCCAAGTCGAAGGGCAATGCGCCGACTACCATCTTGTGAATGCCCGAGTGCAGTCCCTCGGCCGCGAGCCAGGGGTCGGAAATCTGCTCTTCAATACCTTGCGTGCGGATGGAGCCGTGCGCACGGGAGAGCAAAAAATCAGGAGCGGTGGTTGGGCGGGACGTGTCCCAGCGCGTCGAACGTTTCGGAGTCGCTGCAGGCTCGTTCGACGGGTGAGACTTTTCCTGCTGCTCTTCTTCGTTTCCGCCGCCCAGAGAGGGGTGGTTTTCCATGGACATAGCCCTAACCCGCCTCCTCAATCTAAACCCAGTTGTGCTCCAGTTTAAGGGGCAGGCTAACCCCTGCCCAAAAAGGGCATACCCGCAGCGGTAATCGTAAGCTGATCGATGACGGCACCTGCCGGCAGATTCGCGGCGTAGAGGAAAGTTTCCGCAGCCTGCTTGGCATCGAACATCGGCTCGCTGCCTGTGAACGTCCCCAACAGGTCAGTCTGCGCATTGCCAATATCAATGCGCGTTGCCGTGATGCCATACTCGCGTCCGTCGAGGGCAAGCACGTGGGTCATTCCGGCAAGCGCGCTTTTCGACGTCGCGTACGCCGCCGTGTGTGCTCTCGGCACCTGCGCTGCGATAGAACAATTGACCAGGATTCGGCCGCCCGCTTGCTCTGTCTTCCCCTCGCACCCCGCCTTCATCCGCGAAAAAGCCTCGCGTGCGCATAGGTACGAGCCGACCACATTCGTATCGATGACCGCCCGGAAGTCCTCAATGTCGGTCTCTCCGAACTCTGCGGGCGTGCCGGGCAGCCCCGCATTGAGCACCGCAACATCAATGGTTCCCGTAGCTACCTGCGCGTCCTCAAACATCGCACGGACCTGCTCGGGGTCGGTGATGTCACACCTGGAGAAGGTGATGTTGTCCGCTTCGGCGGCAACGGCCTCGAGCGCGTCGATACGCCTGCCGCAGATATGCACGTGCCAGCCATCGGAGGCGAAAGCCAGAGCAATTTCGCGACCAATGCCCGCGCCGCCACCAGTTACTACTACCGTTTTGGTCATGAGCACTATTATTAACTGTTCTACGGTCTACGCACACATGTCCCCGCACGACGCCGTCAACGCCGCGCGTGACGACGGCTACGCGGCCGTGGAATTCTGGTGGCCTTTTGACCTCGCAGTGCCCGCACCCGATGAGGTTTCCGCTTTTTGTGACCTCTTTGACGACAGCCTCGGTCTTTATGCCATGAATCTGTGGGGAGGGGACATGGCAGCGGGGCAGCGAGGAGTGCTCGATACGGATGGGCTGCCCGCGGGGCATCTGGAGGCAGTGAGCCAGATTGCGCGGGCCACTGGGCTGAAATGCTCGAACGTGCTGCTGGGGCGCTCGGGGGAGCTAACGAACTTGCAGGTGCAAAGACTGACTGAGATTACTGCCCAGCTGGAGCTCAGCGGGGTTCGCGCATTGATTGAGCCACTGTCCGGGATGAGCGATTATCCCATTACAGATCCCTGGCAAGCCGACGAGCTAGCGCAACAGACTGGTGCTGGTGTGCTCGCGGACTTTTACCATTTTGCAGCTAATGGCGTCGACGTGGATGCTTGGCTCGCTGATGTGGAGACCGGAAGAGTGAGCCTGCCGGCGCACGTCCAGATTGCCGATTTCCCAGGCCGCGGCGCGCCGGGCACCGGTGAGGCACCACTGCGCAGCTGGGTTGAGCGGCTGCGCGCCGCCGGATACGCCGGCGAAGTGGCCGGGGAGTGGGCTCTGTAACCCTATGCAAACCCTATGCATGCCTGCAGGTGGGAGGGCGGGTATCGTGGGAAAGCATGTCAGATGTTCGCGTACGCTTTTGCCCGTCGCCAACCGGTACCCCGCACGTTGGCCTCATCCGCACTGCCCTGTTCAACTGGGCATATGCCCGTCACACTGGTGGCAAGCTGGTCTTCCGCATCGAAGATACCGATGCCGCTCGCGACTCCGAAGAGTCCTATCAGGCAATCATCGAGGCCCTGAATTGGCTCGGTATTGACTGGGACGAGGGCATCGATGTCGGCGGTCCGCACGGCCCGTACCGCCAGTCGCAGCGCAAGGACATCTACGCCGATGTATTGCAGCGCCTCATCGACGCCGGTGAAGCCTACGAGGCCTTTTCCACCGCTGAAGAGGTTGAGGAGCGCCACAAGGCTGCCGGTCGTGACCCGAAGCTGGGCTACGACAACTATGACCGCAACCTCACCGAGGAGCAGAAGGAAGCCTTCCGCGCAGAGGGCCGTAAGCCGGTGATTCGCCTGCGCATGCCGGACGAGGACATTGTCTTCGACGACCTCGTGCGCGGTCGTATCGAGTTCAAGGCCGGCCTGGTTCCGGACTTCGTCATTGCTCGCTCCAACGGTGAACCGCTCTACACCCTGGTTAACCCGGTCGATGACGCCCTGATGGAGATCACTCACGTCCTGCGTGGTGAGGACCTGCTGCCATCGACCCCGCGCCAGATCGCTCTCTACGAGTCGCTGAAGCGCATCGGTGTCGCCAAGTTCACCCCGGAGTTCGGTCACCTGCCGTTCGTTATGGGCGAGGGTAATAAGAAGCTGTCCAAGCGTGACCCGCAGTCCAATCTCTTCATCCACCGCGATAACGGTTTCATCCGCGAGGGTCTGCTGAACTACCTGGCACTGCTGGGGTGGTCTATGGACGGCGACCAGGACATCTTCACGATGGACGAGATGGTCAAGGCCTTCGATATCCACGATGTGCTGTCCAACCCGGCTCGCTTCGATCAGAAGAAGGCCGACGCTATCAACGCGGACCACATCCGCATGCTCGATCCGAACGACTTCGAGCAGCGTCTGCGCACGTACCTGGAAAGCCACTTTGACTTCCCGGCCGACTACCCGGCGGATAAGTTCGCTTTCCTGGCAACGCTGCTGCAGACCCGTGTGAAGACGCTTTCCGACGCCTGGGACCTCTCGAAGTTCCTAGTTGTGGAAGAGGACGAGTTCACCTTCGATGAGCGCTCGGCACGCCGTAACTTCAAGGAAGACGCCGTCGCTGTCCTGGAGGCCACCATTGCAGCTGTGGAGCCGCTCAGCGAAGAGGACTTCGTCACCGAGAAGCTTGAAGCTGCACTTCAGAAGGCCCTCATCGAGGACCTGGAGCTGAAGCCACGCAAGGCTTTTGGCCCGGTGCGCGTGGCCGTGACTGGCGCTCAGGTATCGCCGCCGCTGTTCGAGTCCATGGAGCTGCTTGGTCGCAGCCGCAGCCTGGGCCGACTGCGCAAGGCGCTCGAGGTCACTCCTGTTACTGCTGCTCAGTAAAGAGCGCGAGCTGGGCTGAGCGAAGCAGGTTCGTGTAAGAGCCCGCTTCCTTGCCCACCTTCTGCGGGTCGCGGTTCAGCATATTCATGGAGGTTTCGCGGTAATCCTTGACCAGCGACCCCATGTGGTTGTTGAAGAACTCGTGCCAGTCGGTTCCCCAGTGGACCGTGCCGTCCTCGTTTTGCTTGAGCGGTGCGGCAAAGGCGTACACGAGCGGGTAGATGAACCCGTCTGGAATCGCGTAGCCGATGGGCTGGCGGTAGAACTTCGAGTACTTCTGTGGAGTCTTGCCAGTCCGCGGATTCTTCTTATTGGCCTTGTCAACAGCATCGATGCCGCCGAATTTACCGCCGCTTTTGTTGTAGAGATCGGGTAGCTCTGCGTTGATGCGCTCGAAAATATCGATGAAGTCACGCGTGAGGTTCAATGCGCTGCGGACCTTCTCGTTGTAGAGAACAACCTCTTCGGTGCGCTCATTGATGCTTTCAGTGCTGGGCTTAGTGACCTCCGGTGAGCTCATGACATCCTCGAAGCGGTCAAGCAGCTTGGCCTTGCCGGAGTAGAGGCTGGTGGGGGTCGGTGCTTCAATCTGCTTCCCGTCGGCATCCTTCGGCAGGTCAATACAAGACAGCGGAATCCACGCCATAGCGATGACATCGCCCACCTTTAGTCGACCAGTATCGTTGGTGCGCCACTGCACGTTGTCGCTAATTCCCTGAGGCAGAGCATGCTTCAGATCGTCAAAGTAGCCTGCGCGATTGAGCTTTGCTTCCGCCTTGAGCTCCGCATTGTTGTTGCGGGCGGCACAGATATCGAGCAGAGCATCGGAGAAGTCCTGCACAGTGTCCTCGTCCCGAGCACCGGGCACGAGTACCTCTACCGGAACACGGGCATCGAGCTCGGTGAGGCTTTCGTCGGCAAGCAATTCCTCAATTTCTCCCGTACGCGCCGACCAGACCTCCTTCATTTCGGACCACGTCTTGATTTTGCGGCTAGGTGGTGGAGTGAGCTTGCCCAGAACGAACAGTGCGATAGCCAGCGAGTTGTGACCGCCGTCGAGGATGCCTTCGATGCGACGGTTGCTGAAGGTGAAGCGGTAGAGATTGTCTTCACTGGTGAACTGAGTGGAGGCCAGGAGCACACCCTTGGACTTGTAGGCGAAGAGCTCCGGCGTGGTGTCGATGGTTTCCATGATGGCATCGGTGATGCGGCCGGTGCGGGGACACGCGTGGGTTGGCGTCGAGGTTGAGGGCCGAGATGATTTTCGCGAACTGACGGATAGTGACAGTGCCGATGACGCGACCGATGGTGCCGTTCATTTGCTCCGTGATGTCGGAGAACTCCAGCTCGAGCGTGATGGGGGCGGATGTTGCCGTCGTTGTTGGGGAAGTCATGGTGCCTGCCTTTCAGGTCTGGTTTTTTGGTGTGTGTCGGCTGTTTGCCAGCCGCTTCACCACGAAGTGTCTCCTGAAGGGCGGATCAGCTTTGAGCTGCGATCGAATGGGCTTTCGATCTGGGACTGCGTTAGTTATATGCATTGCATTAGTTATGCATTAGCTATGCGCACTGCTGAGGTGGGCTGTGGGGAACTCGCGAATTTAAACGAACCTTTGACAACGAACCTTTGACCAGGTGATTTGCTCTTGTTCACGCCAATTGGCTATATTATTCCTCGTTGCGTTCAGCAGCGATGGCCTATGGTGTAATTGGCAACACAACGGTTTCTGGTACCGTCATTCTAGGTTCGAGTCCTGGTAGGCCAGCGGAATTCGCTCACTCAGTTGGGTTGGATTCAGTTCTAAGCCCCGTTCGTCTAGCGGCCTAGGACGCCGCCCTCTCACGGCGGTAACACGGGTTCAAATCCCGTACGGGGTACAAAGACAGCGTGAAAACGCCAGTCTTTATTGGCCTATGGTGTAATTGGCAACACTACGGTTTCTGGTACCGTCATTCTAGGTTCGAGTCCTGGTAGGCCAGCAGTGAAGAAGTTCATTGTTGAATGTATTCACTAACTGCAAAGTTCTAAGCCCCGTTCGTCTAGCGGCCTAGGACGCCGCCCTCTCACGGCGGTAACACGGGTTCAAATCCCGTACGGGGTACAAAGTTACTCCCCAGTCAGTCGGCTGGGGAGTTTTTGTTTTTTAAGAATCGAGGCGACTATGACCAGGGGCGACTATGACCAGTGAACGTTTCGCACGACTGAAGCTTCTCCTAGGGGAGGAGGGGCTAGAAACGTTAGCTGAATCTACCGTCATGGTTGTCGGACTCGGAGGCGTGGGGTCGAGTTGTGCCGAAGCTCTTGCCCGAGGCGGCGTGGGCAACCTCATCTTGATCGACGGTGATGTCGTGGAGCCGAGCAATCTCAACCGTCAGGCGCTGGCTTTTGTCTCCACGATTGGCCGGGTCAAAGCCGAGGTCATGGAGGCGATGGTTGCCGATATCAACCCGGATTGTACGACCTATGCCCGCCAGATTTTTCTCACACGCGAAAACCTGGCGGAGACCTTCGAGCAGTTCCCGCGTCCGGATTACATCATCGACGCTATCGACGATGTCACCGGCAAGATTGAGATCGCGCAGTGGTGCGCGGAAAATCGTGTCCACCTCATTTCCGCTATGGGCGGCGGAAATAAGCTCGACCCAGCTCGGCTGACCTTCTCGAAAATCAATAAGACAAAGGTCTGTCCGCTGGCGAAGGTCGTCCGTCAGGTGTGTATCCGCCGACGCATTCGCGGTCTTGAGGTGCTGTACTCATCCGAAGAGCCAGTGAGAATTGCGGACAAGGGCAGCGGTACCAAGGCGGAAACCCTCGGTACCATGAGCTACATACCGCCAATCATGGGGCAGATGCTGGCCGGAAAGGTCATTCGCCGTCTGCTCGGGTTCGAGGAAACCCCGCTGGCCCCGCGCATCGGCGGTCCGGCCGACGAAAACCAGCCACCAACGGAAAAATGATGCGGCTCATCGATACCCACTTTCACTACGATTTCCTGCCACCGGCTTCGCGCGAGTGCTTCAAAGCCGATATTGCGCAGGAAGGCGTGGAGATCATCGCGCAGACAGTCCGCCCCTCCGGATTTGTCGAGCTAGAGCGCGAAAATCTCCCCATGGCCGCAGTCGGCTATCACCCGTGGTATATCGACGGCAACTACGAGCGCGAGCTTGAGATATTTCGCGAGGCCCTTCCACACACCCGTTTCGTCGGTGAGATCGGCTTGGACTTCGCGCCCCGCAGGCTTGACGACGTTCCCGCCGAGACTCAAATCCATGTCCTCACCGGCATCCTCGATGCTGTCCAAGCTTCGAGCCAGCCGCATATCCTGTCCATTCACACAGTCCGCAGCGCCGATACGGTGCTTGATCTGCTGGAACCACGCTTGGACTCCGGCAAAGGGGTAGGGCTCGGTCAGAATCTCGTGCCCATCTTTCACCGTTTCGGTGGCACCAACGATGAGCTGACCAGGCTTATCCGAGCCGGTGGCTACATCTCCGTCAATCCGCTCATGCTACGGACCAAACGCGGACGGGCCTATGTGTCGCAGGTGCCCGTCGATAGGCTCTTGCTGGAAACTGACCTTCCGCACGAGCCTGGAAGCGGCTACGCGGCGGAGGTGGTTTCTGCAGAGGTCGTCGCGGCCTTGCGGGACACTGTCGCCGAAGTTGCGGCGCTGCGAAGAATGGATGAAGCGGAGCTTAAAAACGCACTGGCAAAAAATGCGAAAGCGCTTGGAATTTAGCGCCTTGACCGGGCGATTTGCAGTTACTATCCACGTCTAGTGTATTGTTTAACAAGTCCGCAGCGCGCGGATGAAAGTTCTAAGCCCCGTTCGTCTAGCGGCCTAGGACGCCGCCCTCTCACGGCGGTAACACGGGTTCAAATCCCGTACGGGGTACAAAGATATACAGAGACAAGAGCCTTCACTCGTAATCGAGTGGAGGCTTTTGTCTTTCTGCTCACCCCTCCACCGCGGCGGGTTAAGTAAAGAAAAGTGTGTCTTTTCCGG
>NZ_KV801852.1:0-315 GCF_001810555.1 Corynebacterium sp. HMSC063G05
TGTGGGGATGCATTGTGCAGGGTCTGCTAGTCCTGCGTTGTGTTGTGTGGGTGTAGCGGAAGTGGATTGGAATGTCCTGCCGTAGACGGTGAGAGTCCGGTACGTGAAACACCCGTGCGTGCAATTGGTGTGTTGCCCGAGTAGCAGCGGGCTCGTGGAATCTGCTGTGAATCTGCCGGGACCACCCGGTAAGCCTAAATACCTGCTTATGACCGATAGCGGATTAGTACCGTGAGGGAATGGTGAAAAGTACCCCGGGAGGGGAGTGAAATAGTACCTGAAACCATGTGCTTACAATCCGTCAGAGCCCTTTTT
>NZ_KV801853.1:0-7083 GCF_001810555.1 Corynebacterium sp. HMSC063G05
GGTCTGGGGTTATGGTGGCATGCGGACACACTTTCCTTTACTTAACCCGCCGACCCAATGCGAGTTAGTGACTGCGTGAATTACTGTCTGCGTTTATGGCTGGCGACGGCGTGCCAACGCGAGTTAGTGACTGCGTTTATGACAAAAATGGCCCGAAAAATGGCTTGAAAGTGTCATAAACTTACACAGTTTCACATTTGCAGCCCGCATCCATGGGGCCATTCCGGTGGATTGGCCAAAAACTGGGCTTGAATAAGCCCCCGCCCACTTCAAGCGCCCCTACTCAAGCCCCCCCCGCCCCGAGGCCACTGATGTGAAAACCCGCAGCCATGACTGAACTAGCAGTCACGGCTGCGGGCCTCCAGCAGATGTAGCTCTGCTAAGAACCTAAAAGATTACTTGTTAATCACCGTGGTCGGGTGCACGTAACCCAGAGTCTCCGGATCAACCGGGAACTCAATGTCGCCGAAAGGCGAATCTGCACCAGCGTGGTGAGCAATCAGTTCAGTAACAGCGTGCTGACCAGGCTCGAGGTCCTTCGGCCAGCCGGGATCGACATAGGATTTCTTTGCAACGTTAGCCATGCTGAGATTATCCCAAAAATTTTCTCCCCAGTCACCTTCTCCCCTCCTTAAATCTCACTAAAGTGGGGATTGTCATGACTAGCACCACCCCCTTTGCACTCTTTTCCGACTGGTTGGCAGGTCAACCAGACCAATTTGTGGGCACTATCCTCAGCAATCGCCCCGATGCGCTGTCGCCACCGCCGAAGTCTTCCCAGGTGCTAGCGGCAAGGCTCCAGCTCCGCGCTTCTGTCTCCCGCGCGCTGACCAGACTGCCCGCACTGGAGCTCGCCTGCATTGAGGCCGCCGCCGACCTCGGTGCTGACGCCGAACCCGTCACTGCGGACGCCCTCATCGACTACATTCTCGACTTACTCTCTCGAGCAGAGGTTCCCGCCAATCAACGGCCCACGGCCACGCATATTCGGACAAGCCTCGATACCCTGCGCGAATACGGACTCATCTGGGGCAACGGTCCCGGCCCCCGCGGCACCTTCACCGGCAAGTCCACCCGCAAGAAGCCTCTGCCCTGGCAGGACTACTTCTGCCTCAGCGATGAGGTCGCCACCTCGTTGCCACCTGGCTGGTATCTTCTGCCCAATCCCGATGGCCCCAGCCGCAGCCAGCTACGCACGGCACTCACCGAGGTCACAGACAGGCAGCAGCGTCTCCTGGATACCCTCGCCAACTCCGGAGGGCTCGGCGTCACAAAGGACGCTCATCCGGATGCCGACCCTTCACTGCCGGTCCCAGCGCTCATCAACGCCGGCCTGCTCGAACGCATCGACGAGGGCACCGTCCGCCTGCCCGCCACCGTTCGCGCGCTTATGCGTGGAGTCGGGCTTGCCGACGACGACGTCCCCCTGCGCCCCGAAACCCCCGCTACCCACGCGATCGCCAGCGGTAACGACCGTGCTGCCGCCACTGCCTGGGAAACTTTGCGACAGGCGACTGACCTGCTGGACTTGCTGGGAACCGACCCCGCGCCGACCTTGAAAAACGGTGTCATCGGAGTGCGGGAAACCCGCAGTCTCATCGAGGAGCTCGGCGTCGACATCTCGGAGTTGGCTCGCGGCGTGGCTAATCTCAGTGCAGCGGGCCTGGTTCATGTCGGTACTCCACATCCGCTGCCACTGCACGACAGCGGTGGTGACTATTTCGCCCCCACGCTGGCAGCCGACGGCTTCCTCGACGCCGACCTGGTTGACCGGTGGGTGAGTTTGACGGTCGGCACTCGCACTAGCGACGCAGCTCCCTGGCGGGTCGACCAGCTCAATGAGGAAGGCAAGCGCATTGCTCTACTCTCCCCACAAGCTCGGCTCTCCGGGGTACCGTCAATCCGGGAAATGGTGCTGGCCTGCTGTGCGCAGGTGGCGTCGTCGGCAAGCGACAACGACATCGTTGCTCTGGCTGGCCTGCGTGAATGCGCCGCCTACTACTACCCGATTACCAACGCGAGGTGCACGGACGAGACGCTCAGTGGCGTGGTCGACGAGCTGGTCGCCCTCGGCATCGTCGTGCGGGACCCGGGCGTGGAAACAATTTCCGTCGGCCTTAGCGAGGTCGGCAAAGCCACGGTCGCGCTCATCGAATCCGGCACCGCCGAGGCCTTCGACGATCTGCGTGCCGCCTGTAACAACCTCTTGCCGCCGAACGCCTCGTACCTGATGGTTCAGGCGGACAACACCATCGTCGTACCGGGCCCCGCATCCCCGGAGATGGAACGCATGCTCAGTTCGATTGCGCAGCTGGAATCTCCCGGCCTCGCCAGCGTCTACCGCGTGACCGAAGACAGCCTTCGCGATGCCCTCGACGCCGGCATCAATGCCGCCGATATCTCGGAGTTTCTTTCGCGCTACGCCGTCGGCGAGGTGCCGCAGTCCATTACCTATTTGCTTGACGACGTCGCCCGCCGCCACGGTCGTCTCCGCGGTGGCCCCGCAGCTTCGTTTATCCGCTGTGACGACCCGGCCCTGCTGGCCTCATTCCAGAGTCACCAAGCTGGACAAAGCCTGGCGTTGCGGAAGATTGCCGAAACGGTGCTAATTAGCCAGGCCCCGCTTGCCCAGGTGATTGAGACCGCTAGAAATGCGGGCTTTTCCATCATCGCCGAAGATGCAGAGGGTTTGGTGCTGGATCTCGGTCTCGCTCCCTGCCGCATTGAGGCGCCAGCTCCGGTGCCCACTGCGCGTACAACGATGCCCGAACCGGAACGCATCAGCCAGGCGTTGACGGCTATTGCCGATGGCAACCGTGCTGCTGAGCACGCCGGTAGTTCCAGTGGCGCTACGGCCAGTGGCAGCACTGCTGGGGTCTCTGACTCGGCTGCGGATTCGACGACAGGTACGGGCACAGCTGCCGGTGCCAGCACTAGCACCGGTGGCACGAGCGACTACGCCTCCGGCACCGAAGCATTCAAGCTCCTGCAGCGCGCGGCTCGCCACGGTGACGACCTGTATTTGAGCTACGTTGACCGCAACGGCAAACCCGGCCGCAAGCGCGTGCGCCCAGTCACAGTCTCCGGTGGGCAGGTCGATGCAATCGACCCGGCCACCAGCCAAGTGCTGCGCTTCCTGCTGCATCGCATTACCGAAGTACATCCTGTCGACTAGGCGGCGGGCGCGCGGACCGTCGTAAAGCGATGCAGAAGCGAATGTGGCGGTTCGGGATGATTCGAGCCCGTGCCGCATCTTCTGCGTAATCGTGGCAGAATTGACCTTTAGCTTATTTTTGGTCGAATGTCTGCGAGGCGAGGAAATAATGGGTTTCGGTACGGGTCCGCTGATCGTCCAATCGGACAAGACGGTGCTGCTGGAGGTCGATAATCCGGAGGCGGATGCGGCACGCGCGGCGCTGGCACCGTTCGCGGAGCTCGAACGTGCTCCTGAACATGTGCACACCTACCGCATCACCCCGCTGGCGCTGTGGAATGCCCGCGCCGCCGGTCACGACGCGGAGCAGGTGGTCGACGTCCTCGAGCGCTTCTCCAAGTTCCCCGTCCCACAGCCGCTGCTTATCGACGTCGCGGAGACCATGGACCGCTACGGTCGCCTGAGCCTGACCAAGCACCCAGCTCACGGCCTTATTCTGGTTTCACACGACCCTGCGGTACTGGCCGAGGTGACCAAGCACAAAAAGATTCGTCCGATGCTCGGTGAGCAAATCGATGCCGACACCTGGACCGTGCACCCCTCCGAGCGAGGCCGAATCAAACAGGAGCTGCTGAAGGTCGGCTGGCCTGCCAATGACACCGCCGGATACATCGACGGTGAGGCACACGCCATCGCTTGGCAGGATCAGGGCACCGGAGGCCACGACACCTGGGAACTGCGCGACTACCAACGCATGGCGGCTGATTCCTTCCGCGAAGGCGGCTCCGGCGTCGTGGTGCTGCCCTGTGGCGCAGGCAAGACAATCGTCGGTGCAGCGGCCATGGTAGACGCGCAGCGCACCACGTTGATTCTGGTCACCAACACCGTCGCCGGCAGGCAATGGCGCGACGAGCTGCTGCGACGCACCTCGCTGACCGAGGGCGAAATCGGCGAGTACTCCGGCGAAAAGAAGGAAATTCGCCCCGTCACCATTGCGACCTACCAAGTGGTCACGCGCAAGACTAAGGGAGAATACCGCGCACTCGAGTTATTCGATTCCCGCGACTGGGGCCTCATCATCTATGACGAGGTCCACCTCCTGCCCGCTCCTGTATTCCGAATGAGCGCGGATCTGCAGTCGCGCCGTCGACTGGGGCTCACCGCTACCCTGGTGCGCGAAGATGGCCGCGAGGGCGATGTCTTCAGCCTGATTGGCCCGAAGCGCTACGACGCCCCGTGGAAGGACATCGAAGCCCAGGGCTGGATCGCACCGGCTGACTGCGTTGAGGTCCGCGTGACCCCAACCGAGTCCGAGCGCATGCTCTACGCCACGGCTGAGGCCTCCGACAGGTATCGTCTGGCCGCAACGACGCCGACGAAGATTCCCGTCGTCAAGCAAATCCTTGCCCGACACGAGGGCGAACCCGCTCTGGTGATTGGTGCCTACCTGGATCAGCTCGAAGAGATCGGCGAAGAGCTCGGCGTCGACGTCATCGAAGGAAAGACGTCCAACGCCAAACGCGAGGAGCTCTTTGGGAAGTTCCGGCGCGGCGAGATCAACACGCTGGTGGTCTCCAAGGTTGCGAACTTTTCCATCGACCTTCCCGAAGCCTCTGTCGCCGTGCAAATCTCCGGCACCTTCGGTTCCCGACAGGAGGAGGCACAGCGCCTGGGGCGTCTCCTGCGCCCGAAGTCCGATGGTGGTGGCGCCGTCTTTTACTCGGTGGTGACTCGCGATACGCTCGATACCGAATACGCAGCTCACCGCCAGCGTTTCCTGGCGGAACAGGGCTACGCCTACCGAATCGTCGACGCTGATGAGTACCTCGGGCCCTCCCTGCCCGGTGATTCCACCGCTAGCTCGGAATCCTAGAAAACTGGATAACTAAAGGACTGCCATGAACTTTCACTTCCCCGTCAACCGCGAGCACACCAACGCCAACAACGAGTACTACCGCGATGCCCGCCGACTGCTCATCTCCTCCGGCATTTTCTCTGCTCTGCTGCTCGTCGGCGCTGTGCTGGTTCTAATAGTTTTCGACCGCACGCCGTTTGTTATCGGCAGCGCGGTTGTGCTTTTCGCCCTCGCGGCTCTCTACGTCGGCGTTACCTTCCAGGTGCGACGCGCAATTAAGGATCCGCAAGAGCTTTACGACGAATCCCCGCTGGTTCCGGCCATGATTGCGCGTGTGGATGAGCGGACCATGGTGCTGATGACCCTGGTGGACATGCGTAAAAACCCCTCCGATGGCGAGCCCGTCCCGGCCCTGGCTACACGTACGGTCACCACGATTTCCGGTGTCCCCCGCCGCGTGGGCGCGAAGGTGCCAGCTGTTGCTGTGGCCGGTACACACAAGAGCCGCACCGAGTTCTACGACGAGATCACCCCAGTGCCGCTCGCGTGGTCCACTCCAGACAAGTCAATCATTGCCCAAGCCCAGCGCAATATTCCTGTCAACGATTGGAATGTGCTCGAACGCAACATCGACCGGGTGGAAGAGGTACACGCAACGAAGCGCAACCTCCTGCCGCTGAACTAGTCCGGGGGCTGTTAGCCCCCGACATTTTGGCACTGAACTGTTCTAGACCCGCCCCCGATTTCCCTTAGCAGCGCCCCCTCCGCGGTGCTCACATGCACGGCGAGAGCGCCATTGGGAACTGAAACGGATTGACTAGCTCTTGCCCCATGACTCTTCGTTCTGCCGGTCGATCGCTTCCTTATCGTATTCACCTGCCGGATCCTCTGGCAGCTCACGTTCCGTGTGAGTGGCCTCTAGAATGAACCGCGCCGCGTCCGTAATCTGTTCTCGCTGAACCTTTGGAACCGCAATCTGGTGAGTCGCCAAGAATACCGCCTGAGAGGCCTCTCCCCCTGCCTCCTCAACCTTCTTCAGGTACTCGGTAGCTGGCCGAACGACAGTATCGCGGGAGGCCGCCTGAACGTGGACACGCATGCTTCGCGACGGCTCATGCAATCCCGGTGACACTTCCTTTGCCGAATCATCAGAGGTGCCGAAGAATGCCTGCAACCACACCGCAGGAGCACCACGCAGGTCTAGAGCCGGGGCAACGAGCAACAGAGCAACCGGAGTGTCTTGACTAATCTGGTCCACCGCAGAAACAACGTTGTGGCCGCCTGAAGAGACACCATAGAGAACTATCGGGTTCTGATCACTGATGGGCATTGCACCCAATTTTTGAAGCTGCAACGAATCATCTGCAACAGATGCGACTACCCGCGCGATGTCATTGACGGCCTCAGATACTTTATGCTCTGGCGCGAGACGGTAATCCACATCCACAACAATTGCGCCCGATCGGGCTGCCAGGGCAGCCATATTTGGGCCGAAGGAATTCTCACGCAGACTGCCGTCACCCATCCAGAAAGCGCCGCCGTGTGCAGCAACTACCACAGACCCGGTTGGATCCTGCGGGACAAAAACCCGAACCGGAACGCTAGGACTATCCCCCACCGTCGTATCCGTCACCTCTACCTTGCCGTCGGCATACGCAAGGTATGGCGAAGAGTGGTTGACAGCCGCCCCCAGGACCATCATCGAACCGTGAATAATGGCGTCTGGCATACGAGCGCCGCGGTCATTGACTGACGCACGAGCCTTCTTAATGTCTTCCTCAGAGGCACCCAAGGGGACAACCTCGCTCAAGTAGGAATAGGCCGAGACGTGTTCTTCGAGCCATTCAATAAGCTGTTGTAGCTTACCTTCTTCGGTCGTTACGGGAGTGAAGTTGTCTTGAGCCTCGTCCTCAGAAGAAGCGAGGTTAACCACATCGGAGTTAGGTGTCTGATTAGTCATAGAGACAGTCTGCCACAGAGAGCCAACGAGGATTCACCAAAAGAGGAAACCGAGGATCCGATCGACGCTTAGTTAATTCCGTTTACCTGTGGGTAAAACAAAAGTGGGCCGCAG
>NZ_KV801854.1:0-1409 GCF_001810555.1 Corynebacterium sp. HMSC063G05
GTTAAGTAGCAAAAAGTGTGTCCGCTCGGCGTGTTGCGGGGCGGGCACACCGTTTGTTACTTCATGGGGCCTTTTCTGATTCCTATCGAGTGTTCGTACTCGGTTGGGATAGCGTTGTCGTAGAAGGCTGGTCGGCCTGTTTCATGGTCGGCTTTGTTGTGGTCTTCTTCGACAAGATCGTTGACTTTGGCGAGTTGATCTTGGCCGAAATTGCACTGCCTGGCGATCTTTAATGGGTCGTCAGGCAGTTGCGTTTTCGAGTGCAGGTACCACTCGAGCATTTTTCGTTGGCGTTCCCCGGACCTGCCGCGATGCGCGTCGGCGATGCGTTTGAGCCCGGCGTTGATGCCGCCTTCCAGACTGTTTGTCGTTGAAGCCCAGCGTTGAGGCTCAAGCGCATTCGGTGGTGGCTGCAGGTAGGTAAACAGCCATCCTTTCCGTGAGAGGTGCAGCAGGGAGTTGTATGCCTTGCGAACTCGCAGATGGGTCCATTCCCACTGGTTGTTGAGTGTGCGGCGCTCTTTTGACACGGGCGTTTTCTCGTTGAGGAATGCTTTGAATACCTGTCCGAAGTCGTGCAGACGCAGCGTCCACTCCCGTGCCTGGTCGAGTGTGGTGATACGGGTCAGTTTCAACGCCAGGGCGTAGATGGCTTTGCCGGCGTCGGTGCGTGGTCGTGATGTGGTGTAGCGGCGGATGACGCGTTGCGCATGGACGAGGCATCGTTGGATTATCGCGTTCGGCCAGCAGGCTTTAATCGCAGTAAGTGCGCCTTGTCCGCCGTCGAGGACGACGCAGAGCGGCTCAGCGATTTTGCGGAGTAGCTGCGTGTAGGCGTGGGCGGTTTCGTGTTTGGTCCAGTGCCATGCGATGACGTGGTCGTGGCTGGCTGCGACGAGCAAGCATCCGGCGGCGGTGTAGGTACCGTCGATGAAGATCTGGTCGTAGATGCGCTGTGGGTCACCGTCGTTGGGGATGTCGATGAGCCAGAACGGTTTGAATCGGCGGTCAAGTGTCCAACGGCTTACCCCTTGTTGCTGGGCGAGTTCAGACAACGTTGCTGTGGAGGTGGCATAAGAGACGAAGGCTTTAAAGTCGCGGGTCTGCGTGCGGTCGGTGCGGGTTCGTGTCGTGGAACTGCCGCAGTTCGGGTCCTTGCATCGCCACCTGGTTGTGCCTTTAGAAGTGGTTCCGTTTTTCTTCATTTGCCCAGCGCATATCGGGCATCGTGGTCTGTTTTTACTCACCCGGAAAGCACACCAACCCCCGATTAGCACATGCGGGTGCCATTCCGGTGGATTGAACACTAATCGGGCGGATATAAGGTCTTGATGCTTATATCCGCCCGATTTACCCAGCCTAATCAGCAGTAATGCTGAAAGTCAGACACACTTTTTGCTACTTAACCC
>NZ_KV801855.1:0-29143 GCF_001810555.1 Corynebacterium sp. HMSC063G05
TGGCATGCGGACACACTTTTCTTTACTTAACCCGGCATTGCGGGGCGGGGGCAGCGAGGTCCTTCACTTGTGGCCAGGGTTCGGTCACTTATCGATGGTTTCTCGTGGCCTGTCGATGGTTTTGCGCCACTTATGCGCGCGCTGTGGGTGCTACGTGTGCACTTGTCGATGCGCTGTTCACTTGTGGCCAGGCTATAGCGAATCGATAGGTGAACTATGCATCGATAAGACAACGAACCAGCTCCCTTGCTCCAGCAACGCGCAGCAACAGGTAGCAAAGCGCAGCAACAGGCACCAACCCGGACCTGCCGACCGACTCGCCACCTCCCTGAGCCGCCACGGCCGTACCTCCAACACCCCCGCGCAGCCTTTGCCCGGCTGAATCCGATTAGCCTGGCCTTGTACTTGGTCAGTCGGGGCTTCCGCCCCGCGCCGCCCCGCGCCGCCTCGCACACCGGGGGACATTTTCCTATCCTGAACAGTTGCAATAGACTTAGACCCCGGTTGCCCTCCCCGTATTTCGATAGGAGCCTTGATGGACGCCCGTCTAGCCGTTCGCCGTAAGCCCGAGTTCCGCAATGAGGAAGCTACGCTGCTGTCCTCGATCGGCCAGGACGGCGAGGTGGCAATCTACTATCTCTACGATGCTTTCGATGCGACGGAGGAGGATCTTGTCGCGCTGCGTGAGTCGGTAGTTGCTGATTCGCGTGTCGACGAGCTGGTCGAGCTCCCGGCCCCCGCCGAGCTGGGGAACTACCTTGCTGTCGAGCCTCTTCCTGGCCAGTACGACCAGCGTGCCGATGCCGCCGAGCAGGCCCTGCGGCTACTCCGCCCGGAAACCCGCGCGCAGATCACCTCGGCAACGCTGTATGTTTTCGACGCTCCGGTGAATGACGCCGTACGCTCCTTCCTCATTAACCCGGTCGAGTCGGGGGAGAAGAACCTGAACGTCCTGCGCCGTCCGAGCATGGGCGAGATCGAGCCGCTGAAGGAGTACCCGGGCTTCACCGAGCTGGATGACGAAGGCCTGGCCGAGCTGCTCGCAGCCGACGGCATGGCCATGTCGCTGGCCGATCTGAAGACCATCCAGGACTACTTCCGCTCCGAGGGCCGCACTCCGACCGAGGTGGAGCTGTCCGCGCTGGATACCTACTGGTCAGACCACTGTCGCCACACCACCTTCAACACCGAGCTGACCTCCATCGAGAACAACGAGCCGCGCTTTGCCGCGCAGTTGGATCGCGCGCTGCGTCGCTACGACGAGCTGCGTGAACTCAACGGCCGCACTCACAAGCCACGCACCCTGATGGACATGGGCACCATCATGGGCCGCGAACTGCGTCGCACGGGCGTGATGGATGACCAGGAAGTTTCCGAGGAAATCAACGCCTGCTCCGTCTACGTCGACGTCGAGGGCGATGACCGCAAGTGGCTGCTCATGTTCAAGAACGAGACCCACAACCACCCGACCGAAATCGAGCCGTTCGGTGGCGCCTCCACCTGTCTCGGCGGCGCAATCCGTGACCCGCTGTCAGGCCGTTCCTGGGTCTACCAGGCCATGCGTCTGTCCGGCGCAGGTGACATCAACACTCCGCGCGAGCAGACCCTCGAGGGCAAGCTGCCGCAGCGCGATATCTCCTCTCGTGCCGCAGCCGGCTACTCCTCCTACGGAAACCAGATCGGTCTGGCCACCACTGGTGTGCGCGAGCTGGTCCACCCGGGATACGTCGCTAAGCGAATGGAACTCGGTGCCGTCGTCGCCGCTGCCCCGGCAGACAACGTCAAGCGCCTCGAACCTGCGCCGGGCGATGTGGTGATCATGCTCGGTGGCCGCACCGGCCGTGACGGCGTCGGCGGTGCGACCGGCTCGTCGAAGGCCCACGATGAGGACTCGCTGGGCCGCTCCGGCGCCGAGGTGCAGAAGGGTAACCCGGTCAACGAGCGCAAGATTCAGCGCCTGTTCCGCCGCGAGGATGTCGCCACCAAGATCGTCCGTTGTAATGACTTCGGCGCTGGTGGCGTGTCCGTTGCGGTTGGTGAGCTGGCTGACTCCATTGACATTCACCTCGAGCGCGTGCCGCTGAAGTACGCCGGTCTGAATGCCCGCGAAATCGCGATTTCCGAGTCCCAGGAGCGCATGGCGCTGGTCGTGCGCCCGGAGGATGCCGACTTCATCATCGCCGCCGCTGCCGAGGAGAACATTGAGGCCGTCGCGCTGGCCGACATCACCGACACTGGCCGTCTGCGCATGTTCATGGGCGACGAGGTTGTCTTCGACCTCTCCCGTGAGTTCATCGACACCAACGGCGCTGACCGCGCCCAGAATGTCGAGATGGTTGCTGCGGAGGGCGGCGTCGTAAAGCAGGTACCGGCGAGCGTGCTGGAGTCGCTGCGTGCGGCGACGGCGGGCTCCCAGGAGGGCATGATCGAGCAGTTCGACTCGACCGTCGGCCGCTCCACCGTGCTCATGCCGTACGGTGGCGCGACGCAGAAGACCGACGAGCAGGCGTCGATCCAGACGCTGCCGGTCGATGGCGGCACGAGCACCGCGTCCGTCATGACTTGGGGTTACTCGCCATCGCTTGCCGACGAGTCCCCGTACCTCATGGGCTCCTACTCCGTCGTGGAGGCACTGGCTAAGCTCGCAGCGGCCGGTGGCGATCCGCGCGGTGCCTGGCTGAGTGTGCAGGAGTACTTCCAGCGCCTGGACCAGGATCCGCAGCGCTGGGGCGAGGTTGCGCAGGCTCTGCTCGGTCTGCTCGAGGCTCAGGACGGCTTCCAGGTTGCGGCCATTGGCGGTAAGGACTCCATGTCCGGCACCTACGGCGAGGACCTGCACGTGCCGGCGACCCTGGTGACCTTCGCAGTTGCCGCGATGGACGAGACCGACGCTGTCTCTGCTGCAATCCCGGCAGGTAACTTCGACCTCTACCTGTTTGCGCACAAGCCACTCGAGTCCGGGGAGCCGAACTACGAGCAGCTCAACGAACTATTTGCTGCCGTGCGGGAGCTGCGTCCGGCTGCGGCCTCGGCTGTTACTAACGCGGATCTGGCTGCGACCCTGGTCAACATGGCTGTGGGCAATGGCGTGGGCCTGGAGGCATCCCTTCCGGAGGCTCCGCTGGGCTCCATTGTGGTGGCTGTTCCGGCTGGTCAGGATGTTGAGGGTGCTGTTGAGGGTGCTGTGAAGATCGGTGCCACCGACGAGTCGGGCACGCTGCGCTTCGGTGAGGAGTCCTTCACTGTCGCCGAGGCTCTGGAGGCAATGGAGTCCGGTTACCGTGAGGTCTTCCCGCTCAATGACTACGAGGGCGAAGCCCTGCCGGAGTTCGCTAACCAGGTCAACGAGACCAAGACCGACCTGCAGAGCCCGGGCAAGAAGGATGTCCACGTGTTGCTGCCAGTCTTTCCTGGTACCAACTCCGAGTACGACATGGCCGAGGCATTCGTCGCGGCTGGCGCTACCTACGAGTTCCACGTAATCCGCAACCTGACCCCGGCAATGCTGGCGGAGGACACGAAGGCGTTCATCGAGAAGCTTCAGGACTCCGACATCCTGGCATTCTCCGGTGGCTTCTCCCTGGGTGATGAGCCGGACGGATCCGCCAAGTTCATCGCCGCGTTCCTGCGTTCCGACGATGTCGCAGCCGCCGTCAAGGAGTTCGTGGCCGACAACGGTCTTGTGCTCGGTATTTGTAACGGTTTCCAGGCGCTGGTCAAGTCCGGCTTCCTGCCGTACGGCGACCCTGCGCAGCTCCGCGAGGACTCGCCGACCCTGGCCCACAACCGCCAGCTGCGCCACGTGTCCCGCATCGCCACCACTCGCGTCGCGACCGTGAATTCCCCGTGGCTGCGCGGTTTCGAGCCAGGCCAGACCCACCTCATGCCGGTTTCTCACGGTGAGGGTCGTTTCGTGGTTTCCGAGGACGAGGCCCGCCGCCTGTTCGAGGCCGGTCAGGTCGCTTTCCAGTACGTCGATGCCGACGGCGTGCCGACGATGACAGCGCCAGCCAACCCGAACGGTTCTTCCTACGCCATTGAGGGCATTGTCAGTGCTGACGGCAGGATTCTGGGCAAGATGGGCCACCCGGAGCGTTTCCGTGAGGGTCTGATGCGCAACATTCCGGGCATTGGTGAGCAGGACATCTTTGGCAACGCTGTCCGCTGGGTCCGCGGCGAGTAGTTCCTCGGTTTCTCCGTTACCTCGGTCAGGGTTACCTCGGTCGGTCCTGTTCGGATAGGCCGGGGTAACCGCTACGAAACCTGTTGTTGATGTGCAACGAATATGTACTTGAATAAGTGCCGAAAAGGTTGCTTGAACAGGCGATTTTGTAAAACTTAGCAGGATGAGTAAAGTATCTATTCGTTGCAGGGGCCGAGGGAATTACCCCAGAGTCGCTGAATAACAACAAAATGCGCCCGTAGCTCAACGGATAGAGCATCTGACTACGGATCAGAAGGTTAGGGGTTCGAATCCCTTCGGGCGCACAACGCAGACCCGCACCGGTAAGGTGCGGGTCTTTTTGTCTGCCCGACTTATCGATGGTTTTCCGGCACTTATGCGCGCGGTATTGGCTTTGCCTGCGCTCATATCGATGAGCTATTCACTTGTGGCCAGGCTATAGCTCATCGATATGTGAATACCTCATCGACAAGTGAATACCGCCCACGAGCCACCCATGAGCCCGTCCACCCGCAAGCCGCCCACGAGCCACCCATGAGCCACCCGCACCCAAACCCCAAAACCCAACCCCCAGCGCCTCAGTATTCGAAACATCTCAAACTCGCAATATCCGCCTAACGGTCTAGACTGTGGAACCATGATTCGTACTGAGTCCATTCTTGACCTCGCTACCGTAGCCTCGGGGCAGTCCCACGCCGACGCCCTGCAGGGCTCCATCGATTTGGCGCAGACAGCGGAAAGGGCTGGTTATCAGCGTATTTGGTACGCAGAGCACCACAATATGAACTCCATCGCGTCCTCGTCGCCGGCAGTTCTTATCGCAGCCGTGGCTGCAAAAACCGAGAGCATCACCCTCGGCTCCGGCGGCGTCATGCTGCCGAATCATGCACCGCTGACGGTCGCGGAGCAGTTCGGCACGCTCGCGAACCTGTACCCGAATCGCATCGAGCTGGGGCTTGGCCGCGCTCCGGGCACTGACCAGGCCACTATGCGTGCGCTGCGTCGTGACCCGCGCTCTTCTGATTCCTTCCCGCAGGATGTGCAGGAGCTGCGCGGTTACCTCTCCGACGAGTCGCTGATTAAGGGCATCAACGCGATTCCGGGCCGCGGCACCCACGTGCCGCTGTACATCCTGGGCTCCTCGCTCTTTGGTGCTCAGCTCGCGGCGGCGCTCGGCTTGCCGTACGCGTTTGCTTCGCACTTCGCGCCGGACGCGCTTCGCGATGCCATCGCGGTCTACCGCGAGCAGTTCCAGCCTTCTGAGCAGCTGGATAAGCCGTACGCTTTTGCGGCCATGAACGTGATTGCGTCGGAAAGCGAAGAGGATGCGCAGCAGCAGTACTTCGCTACCCGCAGGAACATGGTCAGGCGGTTCCTCAGCCGCGGTGGTCACCACCTCACCGACGATGAGGCAGAGATTCTGATGGATACCCCGCAGGGGCGCCAGGTGCAGAATATGTTCCGTCATACGGCAGTCGGCACGGTGGCACAGGTGCGTGAGCAGATTGCGCAGTTCGGTGAGTACTCGGCGGCGGATGAGCTGATCGTGGCTCATCAGTCGTTGAAGGTTCCTGACCGACTGCGTTCGGTGGAGCTCACCGCGGAGGCCACGGGGCTGACCGCGTAAGGCTCCAGGCCCAGGAGTACGTCGAGGCACGCGGCCTTAAGTCGCCCTCTTACTCCACCGCAGCCAGTGGCAGCGCCTTTTCGCTGGCAAGCTGCATGATTTCGGCGTTGGTGCGCTCGCGGAGGAAATCCGCAAGTTCCTCGCGGTTGCTCGCGCCAGTGGCCTCGGTCAGGGCGGCGGCAAAGTGCGGCTCCAGCGCTGCCACGGCCACGTAGCCGTCGGCGCTGGGGTAGAGGCCGTACGTCCACAGGCCGCCACCGAGTAGTCCGCCGGGCGCCGTCATGCCGTACTTCAGCGGCGCGGCACCGGCCTCGCCCGCCTGCTTTAGGCCGATGCGGCAGTGCAGTCCAGGCTGCTTTACGACGTCCGCCCCAGCACCCGCCCGCTTAATCAACCCGGCAAGGGCAGCGGTGACCGCAAAGTGCGCGCCCAGAATGTCGCCCAACAGCACCGGCGGCATCGCCGGAGGCGTGAGGGTTCCGGCCTCCGCCTGGTAGGTCAGGTCATGGCCAGGGGTTTCTGGAGCTTCGGTATCACCGACAATGTCGATATGTACCGGCCCATTCGGGCGCTCGTGGAGGCCCGCCAGCCCCATGCGTTCCAGCGCGGAGGGGCGAACCGAGGTGATGACCACATCGGCCTCATCGATCAGCGAGCTCAGCTGTGCGCGACCCTCATTGCTCTTCAGATCCGCCTGGATAATCTCGTGACCTGCGGACATAGCTTCATACCAGGAGCGGCCGAAGGCGCCGAGCGGATCGCCTGTTGGTGGCTCGACCTTAATCACCCGGGCGCCTAGCTGGCCCAAGTGCTGAGCGGCCAGTGGTCCCGGTACGTTAATGGCGAAGTTGACGACAGTGATGCCTGCGAGGCTGGTGTGCAGCTCGGGGGAAAACATAGTTCCACACTAGAACACATCTATCTGTCCGCCGACGCTTTCGGCCAACTTCAACTGGTTGATCCAGCCGCCCTCGCCGACGCGCAGTCGGAAAATCGGGCGGTGAGCAGGGCGGGCCTCGTAGCGGACACGGGCAATCTGACCGGTTTTGGCCAGGTCCATAGCGGTTCCCTCGGTGGCCAACTGGGTGCGCGCGGCGGTGAGGCGCTCGATGACGTCGTCAAGCGCGGTGAGCACGGGTTCGGTGTTGTTCTCACACCAGGACATGACCATGTCAGGAGCAGCGGCGGCGACGCGGGTGCAGTCGCGGAAAGAGCCGGCTGCAAGCGAAATGGCCAGGGGGCCACCGGCTTCACCGGCGGCGGCAATTGCGTAGGCCGCTAGGTGGGGCATGTGGGAGATGCGGGCGACACTGGCATCGTGGTGATCGCTCAGCGCTGGAATGAGTTGACTGCCAAGAGCTGCTCCCAAGTTGGCGACCTGCGAAAAGACTTCAATCCACCGCTCCGGGACGGGCTTGCCTGCAGCGTCGGCAGCAGCTGCCAGGTCGTAGGTGATGACCCAGGGGGCGCCGTCGAAAAGCCCTTCGAGCGTGGCGGACCAGCCCGCCTGCGCGGAACCCGCCATTGGGTGCGCGCCGACGAAGCGTTCCTCCATCCCGCGAGCGGAGACCTCGGCGGCGACGGCCGCCTTCACGGAGACCACATCCGTGATGCCACAGCTGGGGGCGTGCTCGTTGATCGCGTCGAGCATCGTGCCGACGACTGTCATGGGGGTGCCAATTACGATGAGCGCGCGACTGGCCTCAGCGCGCTCGAGCGTGGCTTGAAGATCTGTACTGGCGTCGAATCCCTCCTTCGTGGCTTCCTCGACCGTCGTGGACGAGCGATTCCAACCGAAGCATTCGACGTTGTGGGCCCGCAGATCGCGCATCATGGAGCCACCGATGAGGCCCAAACCGAGGATGCATACCGCGGGTAGTTGTGCAGCTGACAGGGAGGACGAAGCAGGGGAGGGGGACTCGAAATTGCTCACCTGACAAGCATGACATACAGCGACTAGCGTTGTGGGTTATGAGCACGACCTTTTCCGGAGGGTACACCTCCGATGACGACCGCTCCTTCGCGGTTGCCGTAACTATGGGGGAGCGCGGTTGGCGCGTCGTCGATCTTGGGGACGACGCCACCGATTCCCTCGCTGACGCTGCACAGGCGCTGCGCAATCTGCGTTCGGAACGCGCCGCTGTCGGAATGCTCAATATCGACGACGATTACTTCATTCTCGTGCGCCAGGGCGTTGGGTCGCTGCGCGTTGTGCTTTCCGACGCCACCGCCGCCGTCACCGACGACATTGCGGCAGATGTGTTCGACGAGCTGGATCTGGATATCCCCGACCTCGACGAGGACGAGCTCGACGATGTCGACGCCTGGGCCGAAGGAGATATGGATATCCTCGCTGACCTGGGCTGTTCGGAGGAAGCCCTGGAGTCCATCTGTGACGATCAGTCGCTGTGGGCGTCCGAGCAGCTTCTGGCCATCGCCGAGGAGCTGGGGTGCGCCGAGGAGCTCGCCGATGTCGCCGACCTGGATTACGACGGTGACGATGACGACTACGACCCCTATGACGACTAACCCTGACAAAGGTCACCTGACCGAGCGGCCAAGCGCGCTACCCCGTCGAAAACAGGACATTCTCGACGAAGAGTGGATGCGCCTGGCTATTGCCGAAGCTGCTCACACGGCACCCGGGGATGTGCCGGTGGGAGCTGTGGTCGTGGATGCCGAGGGCAAGGTTGTGGGCCGGGGTTCAAACCGTCGGGAAGCTGATGGTAACCCGCTTGCCCACGCCGAAGTTATTGCGTTGCGCGAGGCCACCCGCGTCGTTGGTGACGGCTGGCGGCTGGAGCAGTGCACGTTGGTCGTGACACTTGAGCCGTGCGTGATGTGTGCCGGCGCGTGCGTCATGGGGCGCGTGGGGCGCGTGGTCTTCGGCGCGTGGTCGCCCAAGACCGGCGCGTGCGGCTCCATCGCCGATGTCATCCGCGATCCCGCCCATGCATTCACGCCGCAGGTGCGCGGGGGTGTGCTTGCCGACGAATGCTCCGTTTACCTGCGCGAATTCTTCGAACGGCAACGGCAGTCGGGAGCGTGAGCGGGGTCACAGTTAGGTCACAATTCCCGCTGTGGCCGTGACGAGCCTCCATTTTCACGTACCGTCGGAACTAGTGGGGCTGCTAGACGGTGGCTCTATAGAAATAGATTAAGTCGTTTACATGGGAGGCTTACATAATGAGCGAGCTGCAGAACAAGGCCGACGAGTTGGGCGGCAAGGTTAAGGAAGCTGCCGGCGACGCCGTTGGCAATGACGACCTGTCAAACCAGGGCAAGGGCGAGCAGGCTGCGTCCAAGGTCAAGCAGGGTGCTGAGGACCTGAAGGACAAGGCTACTGAGGCCTTGGGCAAGCTGACTGACAAGTAAAGCGCTTAGCTTTCGGGTAGAGATAACCCCAACCTTCTCCGCTTCTGATGTGCGGAGACGGTTGGGGTTCTTTGTGTTTCGATGGCCGGCTGTCAGCGTTGGGGCTGGCTACAGCTTCTGAGCCACTAGGTCATCCAGTGGTTCGGCGGACAGTAGGTACGGGGCGATCTCGAAGACGGTACGGGCACCAGTCTCGCCAGCCTGCTTCAGGCGGTAGGCAGCGCGACCGTAGGCAACCTGGACGGCTGCGGTGAAGTCGGGGTTGCGCTCCAGTTCGAGACCGAACTCGATGACGTGGCCGGAGGTACCGGCCTGGCCACGGGTAATGACCTGGCCGCCGTGCGGCATGCCCTGGTGGTCGCGGTCGAACTCCTCTTCAGAGATGAAGTCCACGATGGTCTCGTATGGGGCAAAGTAATCCGGCATGGTCACGATGGTTTCGCGGATCTGCTCCTTGAGCTTGGCGTCCTCCTCGGCGTTGCCGGTCTCTTCAGCGACGACGAAGCAGTGGCGCAGGTGGCACTCGTTACCCTTCAGGTCTGCGCCCTCGCCCTTCTTCACGGCCTCGATAGCTTCCGGGTTCGGCTTGGTGTACTGGACACCCTTCTTCACTCCCGGCACACGACGCACGGCATCGGAGTGGCCCTGCGACAGGCCCGGCCCCCAGAAGGTCATCTGGTCTGCGCCCGGCAGGATGGCAGCGCCCAGGACGCGGTTCAGGGAGAACAGGCCCGGGTCCCAACCGGTCGAGATCATGGCGATGTTGTCACCCTCACGAGCGGAGGCGTCCATGGCCGCGCGGTGCTTCGGAATCTCGTGGTGGTTGTCGTAGGTGTCGACCGTCGTAAAGTTCTTTGCCAGCTCAGGGGCCTGCTCCGGGACATCGGTGGCCGAGCCGAGGCACACGAACAGCACGTCTACCTCGTCCTTGTACTTTTCGACATCCGCAGCCGGGAGCACGCGGGCCTCAGTGTCCAGCGAATCGCGACGGGAGAAAACACCGACGAGTTCCATATCCGGCTGGTCGGCAATGACCTTTTCGACGCTGCGGCCCAAGTTGCCGTAGCCGATGATGGCGGAACGAATCATGAGGGAGAACCCTTTCTGTGTGGCTGCACTTCTGTGTTTAAGTTTCTAGATTTCAAGCTACAGACTATTCCTTCATATCTCAGCGGGCGTTGGCCACCCCGAAGAGCGCGGTGGTTTACGTGGATGGTGCAGTAGATGGAGTGATTTGGGATGGCGGGGGTTGTGGTTCTGTGCGGACAGCTGAGCCTTCTGACCTGGGGATTTGGTAGATAAAGGGGCTACCTGTAACGTTTTCTAGCGGTGACGTGTCCGAGCGGCCGAAGGTGAAGCACTCGAAATGCTTTGTGCGGTAACCCCGTACCGAGGGTTCAAATCCCTCCGTCACCGCCAATAAAACCCCCGGTGGTTCCTTTAAGTAGGAGCCCCGGGGGTTTTGCATTTAATCGGCCCTGATTGCCTGGGTGTGGTGGAGGTGTGGGAGGTGTCCGTCGTAAAGCGGCAAATGGTGAGGCGTCCGACCTGGAGCACCTAAATCACAAAATTAACATCAGTAACACACACCCCATTGTTCACGTTTATCCGGGAAGTCCGCTACTCTTAGCAAAAGTATTTCCGGTTTTTATGTCGTGCCCGCCCCCAATGACCGTGTCAGCGCCAGAGTTGATGTTGGCCAATCCGGGGTGGTCGCTAGCATCGGAGTAGCGAAGAGGCTTCAAACTGCAGGTGAAGTCCGAGGGAGTGCTTGGGTAGCGCGAACTTGGGGAAGCTGCAGTTGGGGGCGGTCCAGGCGAATATTAGACGTAAGGGAAACTTGACATGGCAAAGGCCTTGTTCAAACTCGGCAGGTTCTCCTACCTGCATAAATGGACTGTGATCATCGCGTGGTTCCTGATTTTGGCGGGGCTGGGCGGTGCAGTTGCCGCATTCCAGAAGGGGTTCATCGACCAGTTCTCGATCCCCGGCATGCCGTCGGCAACGGCTTCACACGTGATTGAGGAAAAGTTCCCCGATGTTCCGAACCCAATTCGAGAGCAGCGTATTTATGTCGCCTTCGAGGCCCCCGAGGGGCAGAGGCTCGATGATCCACAGAATAAAGAAGCTGTTGACCAGGTCATTAACGGCATCCGCGACAATGTCGGCCAAATCGCCGACGATTTGCAACTTCACAACCCGGTAGACCTCAATCCGAAGATGCAGGCGATGGTCAAGGAACAGGGCATGGCCGCTGGCCTGCCCAAGGATGTCGCCGAGGCCGATGCCAATGCCATGCGTACCGTGTCCGATGACGGTCGCTACGGTATTTCCACCTTCGTTTTCGATGCCAAGATGCCGCAGGACATCGAGCCGGAGAATATGCAGGCGCTTCTCGACGCGATGCAGGCCGGTCGTGACGCAGGTATCAAGGTCGAGGCCTCTGGCCCGGGCATGCAGCCCGCGATTGAGGTGGCTCCGACCTCGGAGATTATCGGTGTGACAGTGGCGTTTATCGTGCTGGTTGTCACTTTCGGATCTCTGGTGGCTTCGTTCCTGCCTATTGTGACGGCGGTAGTGGGCATCATCATCGGTGTCTTCGGTGTGACATTGATGACCGCATTCACTGACGTCAACTCGATTACCCCGGTGCTTGCCGTCATGTTCGGCCTGGCTGTCGGTATTGACTACGCACTGTTCATCCTCTCTCGCTACAGGGCAGAAAGAGCCCGAGGGATGACCAACGAAGACGCCATCGGCATGGCTACCGGTACGGCTGGCTCCGCTGTGGTTTTCGCTGGCCTCACTGTGATTGTCGCGTTGGCAGCGCTGACGGTTGCCAAGGTGCCGTTCATGTCCCTGATGGGTATTTCGGCGGCAATCACGGTGGCCTTCACAGTGTTGGTCTCTCTGACTCTGCTGCCGGCAGTTATGTCTCTGTTGGGCGACAAGGTCTTCGCTGGTCGCGTGCCCGGTGTTGCTGGCAACCCCTCGCGTAATGCGCGCAAGGGACGCCGCTCTTCCTTCTTCGGCGAGATGACGATGGGGCGCCGTTGGGTCACCTTCGTGCACAAGGCCCCAGGGTTGTTCCTGGTCGGCTGTATCGTCTTGCTGTTGGCGTTGGCCTACCCGGCCATGCACTTGAAGCTGGCGCTGCCGTCGGACTCTACTGCGGCGAAGGACAGCACGAACCGCAAGGCCATCACCATGATTGAAGAGGGCTTCGGCGCGGGACGTAATTCACAGCTCATCATTATTGCCAAGTCGGATGATGTGAAGCCCGACGCACCGGTGCTCAAACCACTTATCGAGTCCCTGAAACAGACCAACCCGGAACTCTCTGACATCGAGGCCGCCCGTAAGGCTTCCTATAGCTACGCTGTCGACCAGTTCAAATCCAATGTCGGTGTCGAGCACATCCAGATGATTGGCATGAATCATGACGGCACTGCGGTCAAGATGATTATGACCCCGAAGTCGGGTCCGCTCGATCCTGCGACCAAGCAGCTGATGAACGCGGTGCGCGATCAGCAGAAGCAGATTGAGCAAACCACCGGCCTATTCACCGGTGTCACTGGCCTGGTTCCTATCGAAATTGACATCACCGACCGTCTCCAGGGCGCAATGCCGCTCTACTTGGGCGTTGTCGTGGGGCTGGCAGTGATTCTGCTACTGATGATTTTCCGCTCCCTGATGGTGCCGGTGACTGCCGGTGTGGGCTTCTTGCTCTCTGTCGCAGCCGCATTCGGTGTCACGGTGGCATTTTTCCAGGATGGCCTCTGGGGTGTGATTAGCACTCCGGGTCCGCTGGTCAGCTTTGTGCCAATCTTCCTCATTGGTGTGACGTTCGGTTTGGCCATGGACTATCAAGTCTTCCTGGTTTCCCGCATGCGCGAGCATTACACCCACAACAAGGGTGAATCCTCGCCAGAATCGAAGTACAACGCGGTCGAAGAATCGGTCGTTGAAGGCTTTACTCTTGGCGCTCGTGTGGTCACGGCCGCTGCGATTATTATGATCTCCGTCTTCGCGGCGTTCGCCGGGCAACCCCTGGCGATCATCAAGGTATTCGGTTTCGCGCTGGGTGCCGCAGTGCTTTTCGACGCCTTCGTTATCCGCATGACCTTCATCCCGGCAGCCATGTTCCTGCTTGGCCGCGCTACTTGGTACATGCCGAAGTGGCTGGACAAGGTGTTGCCTTCTGTGGATGTCGAAGGCTCTGCCCTGGAAGAGGTTTCCGAGGAGCTGGTGGAGAAGGGCCGCCGCGAGCGTATGGCTCGCGGTGAGTCCCTGTTGCCCGAAAGCGAAGGCGCTGGGCGTGGCTTTGGCGGGGCTGACGCTGACGAGGACGAAGCAGACAGTGCCGATGGTGAAGTCGGTGCTGGTGCAGAGGGCGCGGCGGGCGCAGCTGGTGGTACTGCTGTGGCTGTCGCGACCAAGAAGCGTAACCGCTGGATTCCGAAGCGGAAGAAGGCAAAGCTGAAGGAGCTCGAACCCGCTGACCAGGCTGAGCAGGCCGAACCCGCTGACCAGGCTGAGCAGGCCGAACTGTCCGCCCCTACGGCGCCTTTTGATCCGGAGCAGCCGGCACAGCCAGAGCAGGCGGAGCCGACCGAACAGCTCATGCAGCCCGCGCCAGCTGAACCAACCGACGCCCAGCCGAACCCGGAAAATGCCAAGGACGTCGAGGTCCGCCCGTACTACAGCCCGGCTCGTAAGCGGAAGAAGATTACGGTTGCGGAACTGATGAAGCGCGAAGGACTCGAAGAGGAAGCGCCACGTCGTAGCCGCGCCGTGTGGGACCCGGAAAACGCTGCCCAACCCGAGGAAAACGACAGCGCTGAGTAACTCGCGAATAGCACCCAGGTAACCTCAAGGCATTAGCACTGGACCACAACCAAGGAGCTTCATGTCGCAGTCGAGGACGACGGGCTTTGACGTCGTAAAGCAAATCGAAGGCGCGCGCGGACGTGCTGGCACCATCCACACCCCGCATGGCGATATTGCTACGCCGGCGTTCATTCCGGTCGGCACGAAGGCGACGGTGAAGACGCTCACGCCGGAGCAGGTGCGGTCCACCGGTGCGCAGGCGATGCTGTCGAACGCGTACCACCTGTACCTGCAGCCCGGCGAGGAAATCGTCGACCAGGCCGGCGGATTGGCAAAGTTCTCCAACTGGAATGGCCCGACGTACACTGACTCCGGCGGATTCCAGGTGCTCAGCCTCGGCGCGGGCTTTAAAAAGACCCTCGCGATGGACGTCACCGGCATGCAGAAAGACGACATCGTCGCCGAGGGCAAAGAGCGCAACGCGTTCGTCGATGAGGACGGCGTGACCTTCCGCTCGCACATCGATGGTTCCGAGCATCGCTTCACGCCGGAGGTGTCCATGCGTATTCAGCACGCGCTGGGCGCCGACATCATGATGGCGTTCGACGAGCTCACCACGCTGATGAACACCCGCGGCTACCAGGAGGCATCCGTCGAGCGCACGCACCGCTGGGCGCGTCGTTGCCTTCAGGCTCACAACGAGCTGACGATTTCGCGCGGTCAGGTTGACGCGCACGTCCATTCGCTTGACGACGGCCAGTTGCCCATCCAGCAGTTATTCGGTGTCGTGCAGGGTGCGCAGTACGAAGACCTGCGTCGAAAGGCCGCCCGCGGGCTGGTGGAGCTCTCCCGCGAGTTCGAGGACGCCGGCCAGCTCGGCTTCCACGGCTATGGCATTGGTGGGGCGATTGAGAAGCAGAATCTGGGCCTGATCTGCGGTTGGGTCAATGACGAGCTTCCCGACGACCGCGCCCGCCACCTACTGGGGATCTCCGAGCCGGACGATATTTTCGCCGCTGTCGAGGCCGGTGCCGACACCTTTGACTGCGTGGCTCCGACGAGGCTTGCCCGCCGTGGTGGTGTGTACACGCTCGATGGCCGGATGACCTTGACGAATGCCCGCTTCAAGAACGACTTCCGCCCCGTGGATGCGGAGGTGCCCTCCTACACTTCGCTGAATTATTCCCGGGCCTACCTGCATCATCTGTTGAAGGCCAAGGAGTACCTGGCTGGCACGCTGTGCACGATTCACAACCTGTTTTTCATGGTGCAGCTGGTGGAGAACATTCGCGCTGCGATCCTGGAGGACCGGTTCTTCGAGTATCGCGATGAGTTCATGGGCCGCTACTACGCCAACGGTGGCCGTGCAGTGGGGAATTAGGCGCTGGGTTGGGGCTCTGCTCTTACCTTTTCGCACTTCACGACACCTACGTCACCTCGTGCCAGCTGTGGAGGTGGCATGAGGTGACACCCGTGGCGTGAAGTGGAGGGAGCAACCGGAAAGGCCCCAAAACTAGACCTAGCTCTACTGCGCGAGGCAGTCTCAACCGGCATCATGGAGGACATGATCACGGTTGAACGACTCAGCAAGAAGTACGGTTCGAAATTAGCCGTCGATGACCTGTCCTTCACCGTTCCCGACGGTGTAGTGACAGGTTTTCTCGGCCCAAATGGCTCCGGCAAGTCCACCACCATGCGCTGCATGCTGGGCCTCGATACCCCGACCACGGGCCAGGCCTTGTTCACCGGGACGGATTCCCAGGGCAACACCTACAGCAACCAGCCCTTTTCCACGCTGAAGAATAAGCCCAGCATCGCCGGCGCAATTCTGGATGCCGGTTGGCACAACAAAGCTCGTTCGGGCCGCTCTCATCTGCGGGCCCTCGCCCGCGGCGCTGGCATCCCCGACACCCGCGTGGAGGAGTGCCTCGAGCAGGTCGGCATGACTGAAGCCGCGAAGGACAAGGTCGGCGGCTATTCGCTGGGCATGAAGCAGCGTCTGGGAGTGGCGGCGGCTCTGCTCGGCAAGCCGCAGCATCTGATCTTGGATGAGCCGGTCAACGGCCTCGATCCCGAAGGCGTCTCGTGGATGCGCCACACCATCAAGGCGCTGGCCGCACAGGGCTGCGCAGTCCTCGTGTCGTCGCACCTCCTTTCCGAGATGCAGCTCACCGCCGACCGCATCGTCGTCATCGGCCGCGGCCGCATGATCGGCGAGTACAGCATGGACGAATTCCTCTCCGACGGCACGGTCATCGAAGTTGAGGTCGATGATCCGGCTCGGCTGCTGCAGGCGTTAGGGCCGGTGGCGCAGGGGGTTGACGTCGATAAGCAATTGCGCATTCCGCTTTACGACGGCATCAGTGAGCAGCAACTCCGCCGCGACATTGCGGCTGCTGCCTTGCGTGAGGGGCTATTGGTGACGCGGTTGCACACGAAGCGCGACAACCTGGAGGAGAAGTTCCTGGCTGCGACCCAGGAATCGCAGGAGTACCGCGCGCAGGCGATTGGGCAGTAGGGGAGTGACTGAGATGAGTTTTGGAAACGCTTTGCGGTCGGAGTGGACGAAGCTAGCCAGCCTGCGTGGCACGTGGGTGTATGTGGTGTTGTTGGTGGGCTCGATAGCTGGGCCGATGGCGGCTTTCAGCATGGCGGCGGATGCTGGTGCGACCGCTGATTGGGAATTGCTGCTGTTGGGGACCGTGATCTTCAACATGATCGTGATTGCCTTTGGTGGCTCCACCCTGGCGGGTGAGTACAACGATCAGATGAATGCGCATGCGTTCTTGACGCAGGACCGAAGGAGCCTGTGGCTTTCGGCACGGATGACGCTGACCCTTGTGCTGATTGCTGTCTGTTGGGTCATTGGTGTGGCGCTTGCTTGGCTATCGGTGACGGTTTCCCCGCGCGTGGAGTTCAAGGGCGGCGACGCTGCCACGGACATGCTCGCCGGAGTGCTTGGCTTTGTAGTGTTTGGACTAATCGCGATGTCGCTGGGAGTGCTGACGCGCTCGCGCGTGGCCGCTGTCGCTATTCCGCTGGTGTGGATTCTGGTGGTGGAAAGCATGCTGGAGTTCGCGGCGCTGGCGTATGCGATTTTCCGGCCACTGTGGCTGGTCACGCCGGGTGCACGCATTCAGCAGTTGTCGACGCAATTGGGCGGTCTGATGGCAAATCCGGAGAATCCACGCATCGGGTTTGAGGCCGGCATGACGCAGCCGATGTGGTTCAACATCGTGGTGCTGGTGGCCTGGATTGTTGTGGCGGTTGGCGTTGCGCAGTGGGTCAATGCCAAACGGGATGTGAAGTAAAACAGAAAAGTGCCGCGACTACTCGCTTCTCAGGCGAGGTCGCGGCACTTTTTTCGTCGTTAAGCGGGAACGTGCGTGTCGTAGTAGCCTTCGCGGCGCTTGACCCACGCGATGACGGCGTAGGTGAGTGGCATGACTACGATCTCGACGGCGGTCTTCCAGATGAAACCGACGATGACGTAGTTGACGAAGGTGCCCCAGGTATCGATGCCGATCGCGGTGGCGGCGATGGAGCAGAAGATGAGCGTATCGACGAACTCGCCAACCACAGTCGAGCCCATCAGGCGCGCCCAGAGAGCCTTTTCGCCAGTGCGCTTCTTAATGGCGTTGAGCGACCAGGCGTTGAGCAGCTGACCGACGACATAACCGGCCAGACCTGCGAGAACAAGCTGCGGGACGGTGCCCAGCACAGTGGCGAATGCTTCCTGATTCTCGTACCACGGTGCCGCCGGGAGCTTGATGGCGGCAAAGAAGCAGAGCATTGCGCCGGCGAGGATGGCAAACCCGGTCCACACGGTGCGGCGGGTGGCTTTGTAGCCGTAGCACTCGGAAAGCACGTCGCCGATGACGTAGCTCAAGGGGAAGAGGAAGAAGGCACCGTCGGTGGCCAGGCCGAAGATTTCCACGCCCTTGGTGGCGGTGATGTTGGAGACAATCAGCACGCCAATGAAAATGGCCGTGAACATCGGGTACAGCGATTTCGGTACCGGGATGTGGCGTGGCGTGGTTGCTGTGGATTCGGACTTAGTTGCGTTCTCGGGCGCGTGCGAGGTGCTCACAGCGGCAGCCTCGGCGTTGCCCGGCCCAGACTTGGGCAGGTTTTCGTTATTTGTCACGGGAGGGAATGTTACCTGCCGCTCAGGGCTCCAAGCGAGTGCCGATGAAGTCTTCGAGGCCGACTCTGCCTCTCATCCTCTAACTCCTGTGGGTTTGAGTCCGCAGGAGTTAGAGGATGAGCGGGTTTAATTATTTGTTTTCTTAGCTCCACGCTTACTGCGCATTCCGTTAACAATAAATGTAAAACAGCTTACAATCAGGCTGGCAAGAGCGATTAAGCAGTAGAGCAGCGCGCGATCTGTCTTTGCCGTAATAGCTGCTGTACTCATAACGGCAGTCTGGTTAGCTAGTTTGCTCAATGTGTACATCCCATTTGCGATGCCCAGGAGACAGAGGAGGCTCACGACTAGTCCGATAATGGAAATCGATGCTAGCCAATTTACGCGCAAACGTGATGACATTGTTCTCCTCTAAAAGATCCGCTTACAAAAAGTCACGCATACATTAACCCTTGATTTTATTGAGAGGTCATGAATGCCTTTCGAGTAATAGATGAATTTCCTCCAAGATGATTTGAATTATTCAACCGGAGATCTTTCCCCAAGATTTCAACTATCATCTTGGGGTCTCGCTAACATATTCCTGTGACCAGTTCCCAACGGTTGACTAATTCCACTTTACCCACCGGCCGCTACGCCCCTTCGCCGACCGGTCGGCTGCACCTGGGAAACCTGCGCACCGCGGTTCTCGCCTGGGCGCACGCCCGCGCGCAGGGCGGTCGCTTCATCGTGCGTATCGAAGATATCGACCGCCAGCGCTCCCGCCCCGAGTATGAGGCGCAGCAGCTCGCCGATCTCGAGGCCATCGGCATAGACTGGGATGGCGCCCCGGTCCGCCAGTCAGAACGCTCTGACCTGTATGAATCCGCGCTCGCCGACCTCACGCAACGCGGCCTGACTTATCCCTGCTTCTGCACGCGCCGTGAAATCCTCGCCGCCTCCTCCGCGCCGCATGGCGTGCCAGGGCAGTATCCCGGCACGTGCCGTTCGCTTGACGACGAGCACCTCTCCGCGAAAAAGGCCGAATTTGCGGCGGCGGGGAGAAGGCCGTCGATACGCCTGAAATCGCAGGTGAGTGAGGGGGCCGCGACCGATGAGCTGTATGGCGAGATTGCCGCTCCGATCGATGACTTTGTCCTCCAGCGTGCCGATGGCATGTGGGCCTACAACCTGGCGGTCGTCGTCGATGATGCCGAGCAGGGTGTCACCGAGGTTGTGCGTGGCGATGACCTGATGTCCTCGGCCCCGCGGCAGGCGTACTTAGCCGGATTGCTCGGTCACACCGCACCTTCGTTCGTGCACGTTCCGCTGGTGGTGAACTCTGAAGGGCGGCGACTGTCCAAGCGCGATGGCGACGTGACTCTCGGCGAGGTGTCGGTGGATGCAGCGCAGCGGTGGATTCTGGATTCGCTGAGCGGTGGCGGTGATGCTAGCGATGGCGGCGGGAGCGTAGAGCTCGACTCCATCGCTGACCTCCCGGAAGCCCTGCGTGCGGGTCTGGAAATTCCTCGCGAACAGGTGATTTTCTAGGGGCTGCCGAGAACTACGGCTAGTACATACGTTAGGGGCAAGAGTGCGAATGCAACTAGTGCCGCCACGATTGTCAAACCGTTTGCCCGGGCCTTCAGTGCTGCAAGAAAGCTAACCAGGCCGAATCCGAAGACTCCGACGGCGAGGGGGATTGTCCAGGCATCGGAGAGCGCAGTGCTGACGAAAAACAGTCCAATGTAGCAGGTCAAGGCTAAGAGAAGTGCAGCAACTGCAAAATTGCGGGAGCGGTTCATGATATGGGTCTTAGGATTCCGCTAGAGGATCTTTGCCACCTAATTTCATTTCGAAGCGTTTGTAATCCTCGAGGGATGCGAAGTGGCGAGAATAGATGTCGATGTCTGTATCGACGCGACCGTAAAGAGCGGGGGCGACATCGACGATGTGGCGCAACGTGACAGATCCTCCCGAGTGGGAAGGATCTTCTGGGGCTAATTCATTTTCGTGGGCTAATGCTTCGACCTGCGCGTATGCGGCGCTATCAGAATCGGCAAAGACAATGTATAAGTCCTCACGGAAGAAGCTCTCATTCGCCGAGGTTGAATCTCTTTGCTTTGTTAACTCAAAAACTGCAATTCCGATGTATGGTTCCATCTATTTTTCCGTTCTTCGATTGCCGCCTAGTTCAGTACGAATTTGAGGCTTTCTTACTGGACGCCACGTTTACTCGAATTGATAAACATTGGATTGTTGCTGAAACCTGCGCTTACCCTATCACTGCCGATACCCTCGGGGCATGTCTACTCTTCTAGTCGTCCACCATTCCCCGACCCCGCTCCTGCAGGAAGTCTTAAGCCATGCGCTCGAGGGCGCTAACGACCCCGCGCTAGAGGGCGTGGATGTCAAGGTTGTCGAGGCTCTCGACGCCACCATCGATGACCTGACCAGCGCCGACGCCATCCTGCTCGGTACCTCCGCCAACTTTGGATACATCTCCGGCGCGCTCAAGCACTTCTTCGACACCACCTTCCGGGAGGCGCAGGAAGCCACTAAGGGGCTGCCATTTTCCTACTGGATCCGCGGCGGCTTCGACACCACCGGCGCGGAAAACGCCATGAAAACCATCACGACCGGCTACAAGTGGGAGCTTGCGGCCGAGCCCGTCGTGTTTGTCGGTTCGCTTGACGACGACATCCCCGACCGCCTGGTGAATCTCGGTGGCACCATGGCTGCCCAAATTTTGGGCTGATTGAAGATTTAGTGTCGAGGCCGTGAAATAATGGCCGGGTGAAAGATTCAGGGGCACAAGGGTCGCAAGTGACGTCGTCAAGCGAGAAAAACCGCAAGCCCATGATGAGTCTGCTGGGGCCTGCGTTTGTGGCGGCGATTGCCTACGTGGACCCCGGAAATGTGGCTGCGAACCTGTCTGCGGGCGCGAGCTACGGGTATCTGCTGCTGTGGGTGTTGGTGGTGTCCAACCTTATGGCGATGGTTGTGCAGTATCTGTCGGCGAAGTATGGCCTGGTGACGGGGCGGTCGCTAACTGAGGGCGTTGCCGACCGCTTCGGTTCGAACCGGCCGGGGCGGCTGGCGTACTGGGTGCAGGCCGAGATTGTGGCGGCAGCGACGGATGTGGCGGAAATTATTGGTGGCGCCACCGCGCTGTACCTGCTCTTCGGGACGCCGATGCTGCTCGGTGGTGTCATTGTTGGCGTGGTCTCGCTGGGGCTGTTGCTGCTGCAGGGTGGGCGTTCGCAACGCACTTTTGAGGGCGTGATTGTGGCGTTCCTGCTGGTCATTACGGTGGGGTTCCTGGCCGGGCTGTTTGTCACGGGCCTGAGTCTCGGGGAGATGGCCAGCGGAATTCTGCCGCGTTTCCAAGGCGCGCACACCGTGGTGCTGGCGGCATCCATGCTGGGTGCGACCGTGATGCCGCATGCGGTCTACCTGCACTCCGGGCTGGTGCGCGACCGCGAGTACAAGGTGGAAGATGACTCCTCGCTGCGCCAGCACCTACGGGCCACGCGTATCGATGTCTTCGGTGCCCTCGTGCTGGCTGGGTCGGTGAATATCGGCATGCTGTGTCTCGCGGCCGAAGCACTTCCGGGAGTGGAGGGGACTGACTCCATCGAAGGTGCTCACGCCGCCGTGACCAGCGTGCTTGGTCCCGTGGTGGGCGTGCTCTTCGGTGTTGGGCTGTTGGCCTCCGGGCTGGCGTCGTCCTCTGTCGGTTGCTACGCCGGTGACCTGATTATGCGCGACCTGCTGAAGGTGCGTGTGCCACTGCTGGTGCGCCGCGTAGTCACCATCATTCCGGCGCTGCTCATTATCGCCAGCGGCGTGGAGCCGACGTGGGCGCTGGTGCTCAGCCAGGTGGTGCTGTCGATTGGCATCCCGTTTGCGCTGGTCCCGCTGGTGCGCATGACCTCCTCGCATGCCGAGATGGGCATCTGGGCCAACACCCCACTACTGCGCCGGGTTGCATGGGTTATCTGCGGGCTCATCATCGCGCTCAACGTGGCGCTGGTGGTCCTGGTGCTGATGGGGAAGGGGTAGCTTCCGGGAGTGGCGGGGTGGGGTCTCGTCGTAAAGCGTGCGGGAGATGGTAGACAAAGCTGTCTAGTTGGTGTTAGGGTGGGCGGCACGATCACAAGATATCGACGAGAAATGGCCTTTGACAGCGTCGATAGGCAACCGCCCGATTCGCGGACCCGGTGCCCCAAAGGAAGATCAGCCCCACAGACCGCCTGCGGGGAAGAGCGAATAGGAGCGCCAAATGCACACCTCAATAAGCGACGTCCACATCATCCACCTCAGCCGTCACACCGCTGACCTTCTCGTCGACGGCCGACCCGTCGCCATCCGACTGCAAGAAGTCGACATCGACCCCCACTCCCGGAATCTCGTCCAACTACCCGTCGACCCCGCCTTCTACGCCACCCTCCGCGGCCAACAACGCGCCGACTACCTCAGCGCCCACGTCCGCGACGGCGTGCGCTACGGCCGCATCCTCTGGCACGAGCTTGACGACGGTCGCCACTTCCTCACCATCCCCACCATCGGCGGCTACCACGTGCACCAGGTCTTTGAGGTCCGCCGCAGCCGCGAAGGAGTGTGGAGCCGGCACTGAGCTGCTGGTTTCGTGCGCGTGCCTGGCGTGATGAGCGCGGCGCGGATGCGCGCGGGAACCTCTCCGCCTAGCCTTGGGCTATGCAGGTACGAGACTCCGCAACACCCCCGTTCTGGCCCACCGAAGGCGAAGGCGACTTCTACACCGACGCCGCCGCAGCCGTCGACCGGCTCACCGAAATCCACCGGGCAGGGATGGCCTACCTAGTCGAGCAGTACACCGCCGCCACCGAAGGAAATTCCGGGAGTGGGCCGGTGCGCGCCTACTACCCCGAACTACGCTTCACCGTCCCGGCCGGCAGCGCCGTCGAGGATGTCGACCCCTCCCTGTCACACGGCTTCGTCGACCGTCCGGGAGTGTATGCCACCACCATCACCCGCCCGGTGATGTTCCGCACCTACCTCATCGAGCAAATTACCGACCTGCTCGCCAACCACGGCGGCGAAGTCGAGGTGCGCGTCTCCGACCAGCCCATCCCACTCCGGATGTGCCGCGGATTCGACGCGGCCGCCGAGGAAGCGGCGGGGAGGGAAGGGGCGTCGGCAAGCATGCTGGCGGCAGTGGAGAAGACGTTCACCCCCATCGACTCCGCCAGCATCGACGACACCATCGCCGACGGCGAAGCCGACTACCTGGGCCTGCTCATCAAACCCTTGAGCCTCTTTACCGCCCAGCGCATCGACCTCGCCCTCCAGCGCCTCGAGCACTACACCGGGTCGCACGCCGCAAACATCCAGCGCTTCGTGCTATTTACCAACTACCAGCTGCACACGGACGTGTTCCTCGAATACGCCGCCACCCTCACTCCCGGAAATCCGCACGGGTACACGGCGCTGGCGTGCCCGGGTGGGCAGCGCTACGACATCGGCGCCATCCCCACTCCCGGAGTTTGCCGTCAGCACGCGCACGCCTCGCAGATGCCGGCGTACCACCTGCTCCGCGACGACCAATGCGGCATCACCATCATCGACATCGGCGTCGGCCCCTCGAACGCCAAAACCATCACCGACTGCCTCGCCGTCACGCGCCCGCACTGCTGGATGATGGTCGGACACTGCGCCGGTCTCGACGGTCGCATGCGCATCGGCGACATGATTCTCGCCAACGGCTACGACCGCGCCGACGGAGTCCTCGACAACTACGTGCCCCTGGAAAAACCCATCCCGCCAATTGCGGAAATTCAGCTCGCTGTCACTAACGCGCTCGCCCGCGTCTCCGGACTCACCGGCGACGAACTGAAAAAGCGCCTGCGCACCGGCACCGTGCTGTCGACCTCCGACCGCAACTGGGAGTGGCGCTCCCAGACCGACCTCTACCGAGAGCTGCAGAAATCCACCGCCATCGGCGTCGAAATGGAATCCGCCACCATCGCCGCCAACGGCTACCGCTTCCGCGTGCCCTACGGCGCGTTGCTCAGCGTCTCCGACATGCCGCTGCACGACAAACCCAAACTCCCGAAATCCGCCCGCGAGTTCTACCAATCCTCCAAGGAGGAGCACCTCATGGCCGCCGTGCGCGCGTGCGAGGACATGGCCACCGCTCCCGACACCCTCCACTCCCGGAAGTTGCGTCGGCCGGTGGGAGAGGTTGCGTTCCGGTAGGGCACTTTCGGGAGTGCGTCGTCAAGCCCGTTTGTGCAGATTGTGCATGCTTTACGACGGCTGTGGACAACGCCAAAAAGCGATTGAAGCCGTCCCCTCCCGGACGCTAGCCTTAGCCCCATGACGACATTGGGACTGCTCAGCGCGCTGGCGACACGGGGTATTGACGTGCTCGCCGACCTGCGCGCCGCACTCCCGGAGAAATCCACCGGGCACCGGGAGTTGGCAGCCAGCATCGGCTTCGACCCCTTCCGCCTCAAGCGCCTGCTGCGCTGTGCCGAGCGGCTGTTCGGCACGGTCGAGGGCGATGTGGACGTCGAATCCCGCGACAAGGCCGTCGCGATCGCCCGGGAGCTGAAGCTGTCGCTGGACACGGTCATGCAGATCGACAAGCGCTCCGGGCAGCTCAACAACGTCGAAATCCGGGAGTACTACCGCCTGGACTTCACCCGCGCCGCCGCAGCATACGACTTCGAGGGCCTCGACACCTACATGCGCACCAAGGTCAAGGAGCTCAACCGCACCGACGAGCCGCCGCAGCACCTGCGCGCCCACGTCTCCCGGAATCCGGACATCCGCGGGATGAAGCATCTGCAGGTCACTGGTCCGGCGAACATGATTGACGACCTGGTCGCGCCGCTGACCGTGCGCGCAGCTGAAATCGCCAAAGCGCACGAGGATTACACCCGGGATCGGTGTGTCGGTCAGGCGCTGGCAGAACGCCTGGCACACGGGTCGGAGGGGCCGCTTGACGACGTCGACAAGCTCCGTTACCAGCCCGCGCTCATCGTAACCGCGCAAGACATCGTGGAGTACAGCCCGCGGTTTGCGGCGACCTCCAACGGATCCGTCCTCACTCCCGGACAATTCGTCGAGGCATTGCTCGCGGACACCGGCTGGGTGCTGGTCTACGACGAGCACAACACTCCGACCGACCTACTCCCGATACACAACCCGCGCCTGGCGACGGAGGAACAGCGCATCGCGATGATCCTCGACAACCCCATCTGCGCGTGGCCCGGGTGCCCGCGCCCCGCCCACGCCGGGCAGGCCCATCACCTGGTCGCCAGGAAAAACGGCGGCGCCACGACTATGGAAAACATGGTCATGACCTGCAAAGAACACAACGCCGCCAACGATGACGACAGGCAAGGCCTCAACGGGCACCTCGAGCGTGACGACGGCTCCGGCGCGGTCTACCGCCACCCGCCGTCTCCGCACGCGCCGCCCGAATTCAACCTTGCCTTCCCGACAGCTCTCGCGGGGCGGGCCTACTCGGGCTACCGTCAGCGCGAATAGCTTTACAGATATACCCATAGGGGGTATATATTGGGGTATGGCTAATCAAACTTTTACTGTTACTGGCATGACATGCGGACACTGCGAGGCATCGGTGCGGGAGGAAGTCTCTGAACTCCCGGGAATCACTGATGTCCAGGTTGACCGCTCCCGGAATTTCCTTTCCGTGACCTCGGATGCAGACATTGACACCGCTGCCGTAATCGCAGCAGTGGATGAAGCTGGCTACAAGGCGGTCGCAAACTAAACCCCCAAAGAGGAAAGCGGATGTCTGAGCAGCAACTTTTCACCCTTGATATCCCCGTCGGCGGGATGACGTGTGCGTCGTGCGCAAACCGTATCCAACGCAAGCTGAACAAACTTGATGGCGTTAACGCGAGCGTGAACTATGCGACCGAGAAGGCGCATGTGGAGGCGCCGGCGGACATCAACCCGCAGCAACTGATCGACACAATCGTGGCAGCGGGGTACACCGCTGAGCTTCCGCAGGAGGAGCCCGAACAGGAACCGGGTGCTGCTCCCGAAGGGAAAGACCGGGAGCTGGAAGACCTGCGCAACCGAGTCATCGGCGCTGTCATCCTCACTGCTCCCGTCATCGCAATGTCGATGATTCCTGCCCTCCAGTTCACTAATTGGCAGTGGCTGTGTCTCACGCTCTCGGCGCCGGTCTTTGTGTGGGCCGGCTGGCCGTTCCACCGCGCGACACTGAAGAATCTGCGTCATGGCGAGGTCACCATGGACACGCTGATCACTATGGGGACGACCGCTTCGTTCCTCTGGAGTGTGTGGGCGTTGTTCTTCGGGCGTGCCGGGCTGCCGGGGCTCAAGCACGAGTTCCACTTCACGGTCACTCCTGGTGATGCCGATATGAACATCTACCTCGAGGCGATGGCCGGCATCATCATGTTTGTGCTGATTGGTCGTTACTTCGAGAAGCGCTCCAAGCGCAACGCCGGTCAGGCACTCCGGGAGTTGATGAAGCTTGGCGCCAAGGATGTCTCCGTTCTCGAAAGTTCGGGAGTGGAGAAGCGGCTGCCCGTGGAACAGCTCCGTCCGGGAGTGGTGTTCGTCGTTAGGCCTGGTGAGAAGATCGCGACGGACGGCGTTGTCGTGGAGGGCGCGTCGGCGGTGGATGCGTCGATGCTGACCGGCGAACCGATGCCTGTCGAGGTCGGCCCTGGCGATGAGGTGACGGGAGCGACAATCAATACGTCAGGGCGGCTGCTCGTGCGGGCGACGCGCGTGGGCTCGGAGACGCAGTTGGCGCAGATGGCGGCGATGGTCGAGGCGGCGCAGACGGGTAAGGCGCCGGTGCAGCGGCTGGCGGATCGGGTTTCGGGAGTGTTCGTGCCCGCCGTCATCGTGATCGCCGCGGTCACGCTGGGCGCGTGGTTGTTTACGGGGCACGGCGCGAGTGAGGCGGTCACGGCCGCGGTCGCCGTGCTCATCATCGCGTGCCCGTGTGCGCTTGGCTTAGCGACGCCCACAGCGCTCCTGGTCGGCACGAGTGAAGGTGCCAAGGCTGGTGTGCTGCTGCGTGGCCCGGAGGTGCTGGAGTCGGCGCGGAAGGTCGACACGGTTGTGCTGGATAAGACCGGCACGGTGACTACGGGTGTGATGGAGTTGACGGAGGTCCCTCCCACTCCCGAAAATCTGCTGCCGCTTGCCGCTTCGGTGGAGGCGGCGTCGCATCACCCGATTGCGCAGGCTATTGTGCGTGCGGCGGATCCGGATTCTCTACTCCCGGTTTCGGATTTCCGGGATATTCCGGGAGTGGGGGTTGAAGGCACCGTGGATGGCCACCGCATCGAGGTCGGCCGCACCGGGGAAAATTCCGGGAGTGGGGGGACGGTGGTTGCGGTGCGCCGCGACGGCGAGCTCCTGGGCACGTTGGAGGTGTCGGATTCGGTGAAGCTGACGTCGGCGGCTGCGGTCGCGAAATTCCGGGAGTGGGGGGTGCGGCCGATTCTGCTGACCGGCGACGCCGCCGACCCGGCGTTTCGGGTCGCAGATGAGGTCGGTATTGCTCGCGAGGATGTGATTTCGGGAGTGATGCCGGAGGATAAGGTCGCGACGATTGAGAAGTTGCAGGCTGGCGGCGCGTGTGTGGCGATGGTCGGCGATGGCATCAATGATGCTGCGGCACTTGCGCAGGCGGATTTGGGCATGGCGATGGGCACGGGCACCGATGTGGCGATGGAGGCTGCGGATATCACGCTGGTGCGTGGTGATCTGTTGGCGGCTGCGGATGCGCTGCGGTTGTCACGCCGGACGCTCCGCACGATTCGTTCGAATCTTTTTTGGGCGTTTTTCTACAACGTTTTGGCAATTCCTGTCGCCGCGCTGGGGTTGTTGAATCCGATGTTGGCTGGCGCTGCGATGGCGTTTTCGTCGGTTTTTGTGGTCGGCAACAGTCTGCGTCTGCGCGGTTTTTCTCCGAGTCAACCAGATAGTTAAAAAGGAGTAACTCATGAGTGAGTCTTGTTGTTCGTCGCAATCGCATTCGCTTGACGACGATTCTTGCTGCCATGACACCACTGATCCCGGTTACCTCGCGGAGAAGCGGCGTTATGAGTCCCGTATCCGTCGCATTGAAGGGCAGGTTCGTGGCATTGGTCGGATGATTGAGAACGAAGAGTACTGTATCGATGTTTTGACCCAGATTTCGGCGGTGAATTCGGCGTTGAAGTCGTTGGCGTTAACTCTTCTGGATGCTCACCTTCATCACTGTGTGGTGCATGCGGCTGAGGGCGGCCCGGAGGAGTTGGACGCCAAGCTGGAGGAGGCCTCGGCGGCGATTGCTCGGCTGGCTAAGTAACTCCCGGAAAAATTCCGGGAGTGGGGGGCGAAACAGCATTCGGCAACCGGAGTTGGTTGCTGTTGGTTGCACCGGTTGCGCGGGAGTGTCGCTTAAATGCCTCGTTTTCCCAGGTAGGGGGCGCGTTTTGGGAAAATGGGGTTTGTTGGGTAGTCTTTAACGACGTTGGAGGATTCGACTAGCGGCCTATGTCACACGCCTGGAACGCGTGCGGGAGTCACATCCCTCGTGGGTTCAAATCCCACATCCTCCGCAGAGTGAAGACCCCCGGTTTACGCCGGGGGTTTTCTTGTATTTATGCAGGTGAGTGGATTTGCAGTGTATGCCGGGGGCTGCGGGGAGGCGGGGAACTGTCATGAATGCTGTCACGAAACTGGTGACGAATCCGTGGTGGCAACGCCCTGATTAGTGTGGCAGTTCTTCGCTGAACGGTGCGGCGAGCGCTAGCAGTGTGACTTTTTGCGTGGGCCTGTAGTAGGCTGTCTTCACGGATCCCATGTGGCGTCCATCTCGTGAACTCCCCCAGGGCAGGAATGCAGCAAGGGTCAGCGAGCTCTGACGGGTGCGTGGGGTCCCCTTTTTTTTATCCCCGGCGTTCTTCTGGCACTTATGGGGGTTAAGTAAAGAAAAGTGTGTCTTTTCCGG
>NZ_KV801856.1:0-14114 GCF_001810555.1 Corynebacterium sp. HMSC063G05
GAAAGTGGTGATGCATTCACCGCCTGAACCTACCCCTGAAAAATCGTCTGATAGTGACATAAACTCGCACAGTTTCACATTTGCAGCCGTATTCACACGCGCAGCCCGTAATTTTTTGAGGTTGCCAGTGTGTCGGGTTGTCGGTTTTTCTCCTTACCCCCCCAGGGTGTGGAGCTACCCGCAGGCGGGCTCTGACCAGTCGCTATCTTGAGGATCAGACACACTCTTTGACTCTGCCTGTCTCCCCCCCCAAAAAAATCCCCATCGGACGACTCTCCGATGGGGATCTTCCATTCACACCAGCTCACCGCGCAATTCAGCGCTGCGGACTACCCTGCGCGGGCACCCCTTTAACGCCGGGAAGCCGGTCAGCGGAACCGTCGCCAAGCAAACGCCTAGTCGTCGAGTTCGGCGATAACCTCGTCGCTGATGTCGGCGTTCGAGTAGACGTTCTGCACGTCGTCGGACTCTTCGAGAGCGTCAATCAGACGGAAGAGCTTGCGTGCACCGTCAGCATCGAGAGCGACCGTGGTAGAAGCCCGGTAGTCCTGATCTGCGGAGTCATACTCCATTTCGGCATCGACAAGAGCGGTGCGGACATTCATCAGATCGGTAAAGGCGGAGACAACCTCGAACTTTTCGCCCAGGTCGTTGACCTCCTCTGCACCGGCATCGAGAACCGCCATAAGCAGGTCATCCTCGGTCAGTTCGCCCTTCGGCAGCTCGACGACACCCTTCTTTTCGAACAGGTAAGCCACGGCGCCGTTGTCCGCCATGTTGCCGTTGTTCTTGTTGAACGCCGAGCGCACATCGGAAGCAGCACGGTTACGGTTATCAGTCAGGCACTCCACAATCAAAGCGACACCGCCAGGTGCATAGCCTTCGTAGACAATGGTCTCCCAGTCAGCACCGCCGGACTCCTCGCCGGAACCACGCTTGCGGGCACGCTCAATGTTGTCGTTGGGAACCGAGGCCTTCTTGGCCTTCTTAATCATGTCATCGAGGGTGGGGTTACCAGCAGGATCACCGCCGCCGGTACGAGCCGCGACCTCGATGTTCTTGATCATCTTTGCCCACTCTTTGGCGCGCTTGGCGTCATTAGCAGCCTTCTTGTGCTTTGTGGTTGCCCATTTTGAATGACCCGCCATGTGCTAGTTCCTACCATTCCTCTCGTCAATACCCATGTAGATGGGAATTCGTCAGGTGTTCATTATACAAACCGGGGATTTAAATGCCGACAAGCTCTCGCAAAAAGAACTCGTGGAGCCGCGTCTCCCCCGTCGACTCCGGGTGAAAGCTGGTGGCCATCGCAGCCCCCTGCCGTACTCCGACCACTGTACCTGCGGTCTCTCCAGCCGATTCTGGCACCCGCGCTAGCACCTCAACATCATCACCGACACGCTCGACCCACGGTGCGCGAATAAAGGCGGCGTGTACAGGCGGCTGGTCACCACTGATCGCCAGCTGCGGAATATCCAAGTCAGTTTCGAAGGAATCCACTTGCCGGCCAAATGCGTTACGACGGACGGTGATGTCAATCGCCCCCAGGCTAACGGCATCCGGACGGGTATCGAGCACTTCGTCGGCAAGCAAAATCATGCCGGCGCAGGTGCCATATGCCGGAAGGCCATCGCGGAGGGCTTCCCGCAGCGGGTCTTCAAGCTCATTGAAGACCATCAGCTTGCTCATGGTTGTGGACTCGCCGCCGGGCAAAATTAGGCCGCTAAGCCCTTCCAGATCACGGGGCAAGCGCACCTTTCGGTGCGGGACGCCGAGCTGGTCAAGCACATATCCGTGTTCGGCAACGTTGCCCTGAAGAGCGAGGATACCGATTGTTTCCTGTGTCATTAATCTAGGTTCTCACTGCGAGCATCGAAGTTCGTCGCCACTGGCACGGGCTCGACACCCGGGGCCAGGCTTCGGGTCAGCCCTTCCTGCGTGACGACGGCCACGAGCTCGCCCTTTTGGTTAAAGATGCGACCGTGAGTCAATGCGCGACCCGCGTGCGCCGATGGCGAAATCTGGTCGTAGAGCAGCCATTCATCCGCACGGAACGGACGCATAAACCACATCGCGTGGTCGAGGCTGGCTTCCTGGACCTCAACGCCTGGATGCGGAACGAGTGCCGATGACAGCAAAGTCATATCCGACATGTACGCCAGCGTGCAGACGTGGAAGGTCTCGTTATCCGGCAGGCGATCCTTGCACCGGAACCATACCAGCTGCTGGGACGGGGTGTACTTGTTGTGTTCGAACTGATCATCCGGCACTACCCGGATATCCCAGTCCGCCCACTCGCGCATTAGTAGACGACGTGTGTTCGTCATCTCAGAGGTGTCGGTGACCACATCTTCAGGATCTGGCACCTTGCGCATCACGTCAGAGTGCTCGAGTCCCTCATCCCCCTTACGGTGGAAGCTGACCTGCATTACGAAAATCGTACGGCCATCTTGCACAGCTTCGACGGAGCGGTGGCAGAAAGACCGTCCATCGCGAATACGCTTGACCATGTACACCGTCGGGATATGGGGGCGGCCCGGGCCTACAAAGTAGGCGTGGAGGGAGTTCACCGCGAAGGTATTACCCACCGTGCGCGTCGCCGCGACGAGGGACTGGCCGGCAACTTGGCCACCGAAAGTGCGCTGCAGGATTGACTTAATGACTGGGCCACGGAAAATGTCCCGGTCAATCTGCTCCAGATCTAATACCTCGCGGATGTTAGCCATTTTTACCAGCCACGCTCAGCGAGTCGGTGCGGCTGCGGAATCTCGTCGACGTTGATGCCGACCATTGCCTCGCCGAGACCGCGGGAGACATCAGCGATGACCTTCGGATCATCGTAGTGCTGGGTTGCCTGGACGATAGCCTTGGCGCGCTTCTCCGGATCACCGGACTTGAAGATACCGGAACCAACAAAGACACCCTCAGCACCGAGCTGCATCATCATTGCAGCGTCAGCCGGAGTTGCAATGCCACCTGCGGTGAACAGCACGACTGGCAACTTACCGGTCTCAGCGACCTCGCGTACCAGCTCGTACGGTGCCTGCAGCTCCTTGGCGGCAACGTAGAGCTCGTCCGGAGCCATAGAACGCAGACGGTTAATCTCAGCGCGGATGGTGCGCATGTGAGTCACAGCGTTGGAGACATCACCGGTACCGGCCTCGCCCTTCGAGCGAATCATGGCAGCGCCCTCGTTGATGCGGCGCAGAGCTTCACCCAGGTTGGTCGCGCCACAGACGAACGGCACGGTGAAGTCAAACTTGTCGATGTGGTTCGAGTAGTCGGCCGGGGTCAGAACCTCGGACTCGTCAATGAAGTCAACACCGAGGGACTGCAGAACCTGTGCCTCAACAAAGTGGCCGATACGGGCCTTGGCCATAACCGGAATGGAGACGGCATTGATAATGCCCTCAATCATGTCCGGGTCAGACATACGTGACACGCCACCCTCTGCGCGAATATCGGCGGGGACGCGCTCCAGCGCCATCACGGCAGTTGCGCCGGCATCCTCAGCGATCTTGGCCTGCTCCGGAGTAACGACGTCCATAATGACGCCGCCCTTCATCATCTCAGCGAAACCGCGCTTGACGCGTGCGGTGCCCTGCCCGGAGTTGTTCTCAACCGTGCTCAACGAACCCTACTTCCCTAATAAAACTGGTGAATGTGACTGTTTGTAGTCGTTTAACACTATAACGCCTGAACTAGACAGTGCTGTTCATTGAGTCAGAAAACACCGCGAACTTCCAGCACAACAGCGGGTTTTCCCACAATTAAGCCGTTGTCAGTCCATCTGCAACATCGAAATATTCCGGTTCAGGTGCAGTGCCCGCCAGCCGCAGCGCGCGCACTAGCGGCCTGGCTCGCAGTGCTTTCGTATCCGTCACCGCATCATTGTAGAAACGGCGGGCGAGCTCGAGCCGCGTATGGGCGTCAGAAAGCTCAATTGCCATCGTCCGGTCCACGGGCTGTTCCTCATAGAGCGCCACAATTTTCCTAGTCAGTTCGTTTTCCACGTCTGCACGCTGCCCAGTGTTGTTGGCTCTAAGTGGTGTGGCTTCCACCTTCGCCACTACCCCGGCGAGTTCCGGGTAGGCGGCACGAGCGACTGCGGCCCTTCGCCCCAACGCCGCTTCCAGTGAAGAACGCGCCAAGTCCGTGCGAATGTGCATACGGTTCAAACGCGTCGCTGTCGATGAAGCCACCAAACCGCCAACGAGTACGACAATCAGCGCAATGACTAGGACAACGACCCAGATTGGAACGGTTACGTCCACCGAAAACCCACTTTCACTCCGCTGCGTTTAATCAGCTGCCACGACGGAAATCTCTATGGCGCAATGACGACCTTTTCGCCATCCATGCGCACCGTATCGTACACACGCAGAACGCCGTCGGCGACCTGCGACCAGTCATACTCCCAAGCCCGCTTATGCCCGAGTGCGCGAAGCTCCTCCCCCAACTTTGGCTGCGTCAAAAGGCGTACGACTGCATCCGCAAGGTCTGCGGAGTTACCGTTTTCAAAGTGAAGCCCGTAATGGCCGTCGTCAAGCACGAGTTTGAACGCATCGATGTCGCTGGAGATCACCGGCGCACCCGCCGCCATCGCCTCTACCAGCACGATGCCGAAACTCTCCCCACCACGCTGCGGGGCAATGTACGCATCCGCATCGGCGAGTATTGACGCCTTAGCATCCTCCGACAGTCTGCCGACGAAATGCAGGACATCTGCGTTTCTGCCCGCTTTACGACGAGCTGCCGCGATATCACCATCACCAACGACACAGACCTCAAGCTGTGGAATCTCCGCACGTATTGTTGGCAACGCGTCGAGCAAGACGTCAAAGCCCTTACGAGATTCGTCGAAGCGTCCGAGGAAGACAAGCCGATAGACCCCTTCACGCCGTGGCGGAATCTCAGGCAACGATGAGGCGGCCGGGCAGGACTCGAAATCTCCAACACGGACACCATTGGGAATGAGAACCGGGTCGCCGCCGAGTTGCTCAACCTGCCAGCGACGAGCCACTTCCGAGACAGCGATGCCTCCCCGAATGCGTTCAAGGTACTTCCGCAAAAATGGCGTGGCCAACTTCAATGCTAGGGAGTCCGTCGCCGCAGAGTGATAGGTCGCGACAATCGGCCCGACCGAGTTTACTAACGACAGCATTGAAAAACTGGGCGAATTCGGCTCATGGATATGAAGAATGTCGAAGCTACCCTCCTCAATCCATGTGCGGACTCGACGGCTGGTGCGGGGACCAAAAGATAGCCGAGCGACCGAGCCGTTATACGGAATCGGGATGGCGGCACCACCTCGAACAACGAAATCCGGCACGTCCGCCTGCGCGCTAGCTGGGCCGATAAGACTGACCTCGTGGCCGCGACGGATAAACTCCTCACACAAGTCAATCGCGTGAGCTTGAACCCCTCCTGGGACATCGAACGAGTACGGGCACACCATTCCGATTCGCACGGCTACTTTGACCTCTTCTTATCCGCCGGCCACAGTGGCTGCATCATGTGCCAATCCGCTGGATGCTGGGCAATATCAGATTCAAAAACAGTAGCGATGTCCTGGACAATGTCAGGTAGATCGCGCCCCTCAGTCGGCACGAATGGATGCGCTACAAAACGCCAACCATCGCGCGTGTAGGACAGGCCCGCGGGCATAAGCCGAGCGCCCGTGTCCTGTGCCAGCTTTGCTGCACCGACCGGCATTGTCGTCTGCTCGCCGAAAAAAGTGACCGGGACCCCGTGGCCGCCGAAGTCACGATCAGACAGCAGGCACACAACGCCACCTTCTTCCAATCGCTTCTGCAGTTCCGGCATCGCGGGTTTGCCACCGGTAAGCGGGAGAATGTGGAATCCGAGGGATTCGCGGTACTCCACGAAAGCGTCGTAAAGTACCTCTGGCTTCAGCCGTTCCGCCACGGTACTGAACCGACCATGGCGGGAAACGAGCCACATACCTGCCATATCCCAGTTACCAGAATGCGGCAGTGGGATGACGATGGAATCTCCGGCCTCGAGGGCCTCAGCAACTCGTTCGAGCCCATCGCTGGTGGATTCGACCGTGTCTGCCAACTCTGGCGACGCGATGGAGGGCAACCGGAATGCCTCCACCCAATAGCGTAGATAGGAACGCATGGAAGCCCGAATAAGACCTTGCGGCACTTCCTCAGGCGGACAGCCCATAACGCGAGCCAGGTTCTTGCGAAGCTGGCGGGTAGTCGCTGGATTTGCTGCTACACGATCGGCGGCTATGTTGCCGATGCGGTAGGCCACGCGTTCCGGCAGCAGACCAAAAATCTTCCACCCGGCCATATAGCCGAGCGCAACGAAATCATCTTTCGAGCGAGGCAGGAAGAAACTAGTCATCGTATCCTCCTTTAGTTGTTGGAATCAGCCGAACCCGTGGACTTCGTAGCAGAGTCAGGGTTGATAGATGAACTATCAGCTGCACCTTCTGGCGGGGCGATGGGATCCAACGCTCCTGGCTGCTTAGCCACCATGTACAAGCGCTGAACGACGGTGAATACCGACCCAATCGCCAGGAGCCACATCGCGACGTAGAGGGCATAGTCCACGCCAAGCCCCTGGAGCCCAATGCCGATTAGACCGATAATCAGGCGCTCCGCACGTTCGACGAGACCACCGTTGACCTTGAGGCCGCTAGCCTCTGCTCGAGCCTTAACGTAGGAAATGACCTGGGACGATCCCATGGTAATCAGTGTCAGAATGAGCAGCACTGAATCCGCGCCATGGCGATACACCACCCAATACGCTATCGCCCCGAACAGTGCAGCATCCGTAATACGGTCACAGGAAGCATCCAGCGTCGCTCCGTATTTCGTTCCCCGCCCTCGCAGTCTGGCCATCGTGCCATCGAGCAGGTCAAAAGCAGTGAAAATAGCGATTGACACCGCAGCTGCGAAAAGATGGTTGGTAGGAATCAGGATTACCGCAAGCAGAACGGAAACTACCGTTCCCACCAGGGTGACCGTGTTCGGGCTAATGCCGACCCGCAAAAGTGCAGCGGCAATCGGTTCAACTACTGGGCGGATTGGAGCCCTGCCACGGACACTCAGCATGCTGCCCCATCCTCTTGATTAAGGGCACGCCAGCCGTCGGCAAGCAACTCGCGAGTCTGACGAAGAGCCTGCGGTAACACTTTGGTGCCATCGATCACGGTCATAAAATTGCTGTCACCCGACCAGCGCGGTACGACGTGCATATGCAGGTGATCGGCGACCGAACCGCCGGAGGCCTTGCCTAAGTTGAAACCTACATTGACGGCGTGCGGACGCGAAACCGATTTGAGGGTACGAACCGCATGCTTGGCAAATCGCATCATCTCGGCTGTTTCTTCGTCGGTCAAGTCCTCAAGGTTGGCGACTTCGCGATATGGAACCACCATGAGGTGCCCTGGGTTGTACGGGAACAGATTCAGAACGGCGTACACCCACTCGCCGCGAGCGATAATGAGTGCTTCCTCATCGCTTTGCTTCGGCAAATCAACGAAGGGGTTACGGGATGGCTTGGAGTTATGCACACCACGCTTGACGATGTAATCCAGCCGGTACGGTGCCCATAAGCGCGTGAGCCGATCCGGTTCGCCGTAACCGCTGTCGACGTATACGCCATCAGACGATTCCTGCTGGCCGGCATTGCCCTGCTGCTGCGGAGGCAACTCTTCACTTCCCGACTGATTCACTGCCATCCCCTTCGTTGCGTGGCCGGGACCCCATTCGAGCCCCGACCACATATATTTCTCTGCTGTAGTTTACGACCTCGCGGTCAACTTCTTTGGATTACCACGCGTGGTTCACCAGTTAAAACAACGCGGTCGAATTAGAGAGCGTTAACGACCTCTAGAGAGCAGAGATATTCTCCTTGTTCGGCTGTTCGTTATTCCGCGAAGCAACCCAATCACAGATGATGTCCACAGCCTTCTCAACTGCCACCCCGTTAATCTGAGTGCCATCGAGGAACCGGAAGCTGACGGCACCTGCCTCAATGTCACGGGCACCAGCCAGAATCATGAACGGAACCTTGGCCTGGGTGTGGTTGCGAATCTTCTTCTGCATGCGGTCATCGGACGTATCCACGTGGACACGGATGCCACGAGACTTCAGCTGTGCAGCAAAGCCCTCCAGGTGTGGGATACAGTCATCCGCAACCGGAATACCAACAACCTGTTCCGGAGCCAGCCAAGCCGGGAAAGCACCTGCGTAGTGCTCCAATAGGACGCCAAAGAAACGTTCGATGGAGCCGAAAAGCGCACGGTGAATCATAATCGGGCGCTTCTTGGTTCCGTCAGGTGCGGTGTACTCGAGCTCGAAGCGCTCCGGCAGGTTGAAGTCGAGCTGTACCGTCGACATCTGCCAAGTACGGCCGATGGCATCGCGGGCTTGGACGGAAATCTTCGGACCATAGAAAGCGGCTCCGCCCGGATCAGGAACGAGCTCGAGGCCAGAAGCATCGGCAACGCGCTGGAGAATAGCTGTGGACTTCTCCCAAATTTCATCCGAGCCGACGAACTTCTTTTCGTCCTTCGTAGACAGCTCCAGGTAGAAGTCATCCAGGCCGTAGTCACGCAGAAGCGAAATGATGAAGTCGAGGACATTAGTAAGCTCTTCTTCCAGCTGATCCTCGGTGCAGTAGATGTGGGCATCGTCCTGCGTAAAGCCACGGGCTCGGGTAAGACCGTGGATAACGCCTGATTTCTCGTAGCGGTAGACGGTGCCGAACTCGAACATACGAATCGGAAGTTCACGGTAGCTGCGACCACGCGATGCGAAAATGAGGTTGTGCATCGGGCAGTTCATCGGCTTGACGTAGTAGTCCTGCGGAGCCTTGGTGCAGTTGCCGTGTTCGTCATATTCGCCGTCGAGCTGCATCGGCGGGAACATGCCATCCGCGTAGAAGTCAAGGTGACCAGACTTCTTGAACAAGTCACCCTTAGTTACGTGCGGCGTGTTCACAAAGTCATAGCCCGCTTCGATATGACGGCGACGGGAGTGCTGCTCCATCTCGTTGCGGATGATGCCACCCTTGACATGGAATACCGGGAAACCAGAACCAATCTCATCCGGGAAGCTGAACAAATCCAGCTCGGAGCCCAAACGGCGGTGATCGCGCTTCTCAGCCTCGAGCATGCGGTCAAGGTACTCGTCTAACGCTTCCTTGGACTCCCACGCAGTGCCGTAAACACGCTGCAGGTTATCTCGAGATTGGTCACCCCGCCAGTACGCAGCGGAAGAACGCGTGATCTTAAAAGCAGGGATGTAACGAGTGGTCGGCACGTGCGGGCCGCGGCAAAGATCAAACCACTCGGTCTCGCCAGTACGCGGATTGACGTTGCGGTAGCCGGTCAAGGTCGTACCTGCACCACCGACGTCGACATTGGCCTCATCATCTTCGGACACCTTGCCGGCCGACTTTTCAACAATCAGCTCGAGCTTATACGGCTCGTCGGCAAGCGCTTCCTGCGCCTGATCGGCAGACTCGAACGCGAAGCGCTCGAATCGCTGACCAGACTTGATGATCTTCTTCATACGCTTTTCGATGCGCTTGAGATCCTCCGGCGAGAAAGGCTCATCGACACGGAAGTCGTAGTAGAAACCATTGTCGATGGCAGGGCCAATGCCCAGCTTCGTCCCAGGGAACTCCAACTGCACGGCCTGAGCCATCACGTGAGTCGCAGAGTGGCGGATGACATCGCGACCGTCCGGAGTATTCGCCGGAACGGGCTCGAAGACGGTTTCCACTTCTGGCTTAAAGGACAGATCCTTCAAATTGCCTTCAGGGTCGCGGACACAAACGATGGCGTCAACGCCCTTGTTCGGGAAACCCAGGTCTCTCATCGCCTCGCCCGCAGAAACTCCTGCGGGCACGGAAAACGGTGCTGGGGTTGCAAATTCTTCTGACACGGCGTGCGTGTACTCCTTTTCAAAGTGTCTTCGAAAATCACATACCTGGTGACCTTCGTCAGTCGTTCACACACTTTACCGCACGGTCAAAACTCAGGCCTCGAAAAGGTCCTGGGCCCAGTACTCCTCCTCAGAAGTTCCTCGTGGCATAACAAACACGGCGGATCCAATGTGGAAAATCCACTGATTGAGACGGTCGTTCTTGGACAGCCGCTCTTGAATCGGATTGAACTGCTCCAACGGGTCCTTCTGGAAACAAATGAATACCAGGCCGGTGTTGGTCTCGAATCGACCATTCGGTTCCGGTGGCAGGTCATAGTTGTAGACCCGTCGCAGAATCCGCTGATTAGGTTTCTCTTTCGGAGGCATTGACAGCGCAACATGGCTGTTCGGATCCGTCAGAGGCAGACCATATTCATCAGTCTTCGCCAGGTCGACGGTCTCAAACTCGTCCTTACCTCCAATTGGCGCGCCGGTGCCGATATCTCGGCCGGTAATAACAGTGCGGCTTTCGCGGTCCAACACATCCCAGCCTGGAATATCCATTTCGATACGGCGGACAACCATCGCTGTACCGCCCCGCAACCAATCCGGACCACTATCAATCCACACCTGCTTGTCGAATTCTTCACGAGTGCGCGGGTTGACCGTACCGTCCTTCTGACCGAAGAGATTGCGCGGGGTCTCGCCTTCCTGCGTAGAACCATTGGCGTGCTGGAAACCAGCTTGCACCCAGTGAACATCCAAATAAGAACCTGCATTTCGGATCATCATTCGGGCCGCATGGGAGACCATTACTGGGTCGTCCGCACAAATCTGCAGGCACAGGTCTCCGCCGTTCCACTCCGGGCGGAGCTCATCGTTAACGTACTTTGGCAGATCTCCCAGCCACTCAGGCTTCTGGTCTTCCCTATCGATGATTGTGAAGAAATTCTCCCCATATCCAACAGTGATAGTCAGATTGGCCGGACTCCCCATGAGCTCAGGTTCCAAGTCCGTTCGAGTAGCCTTGCCGGCTGTCATTCGGCGGGCATCATCCGTCCAGGCACGCATGAGGTTTTGGAGGCGATTGCGATCGACCCCCTTCTTCACGTTGAAGGCAATTAGCCATAGATTCGCCTGTGCGGGCGTCGCAATCCCCGCCTGGTGGGCGCCATCAAAAGGTACGGTTGCTGTCTGCAAAGGCGGTTTCGGCGGCTCTTCCTGTGGACGTTCCAACCCAATCGCCTGGGCTTCCGGCGCCCCCAGGGCGAGCGCTGAGGCTCCTGCGGCGGTGCCGAGCCCGCCAAGAAAACGCCTTCTGGAAAAGCCTTCGGACATTTTGTGCACTCTTACCTTTCTGATTACTTCGAACTGGAACACATGAGATGGCTGGGGATCCGCCAACTTTTCAATAGCTTCAACGCAACCACTGGCCTATCCAATTCGACCGTATCGAAAACCTTTTTCGGAAAAAGAAAAGCGCCGGAGTTCGTTGCATATGCTGCAATAACCTGCCAACTCCAGCGCTTCTGCCACCATTAGATTCAGCTAGTCAATTCCTCGACGTACCTGAGCTCACGCCCGCTTTACGACGAACGATTGCTTGATCAACTTGTCACAAAAATTAGTGGCCCGAGTGATCCATCTCACCGCCACCCATGTGCTCTGGGTTGTTCAGGTCACCGTCATTACCGTAGTCCTCTTCACCTGCTGGCTGGACACGAACCTCAACGTCCTGGGTAATGCTAGAGCCGTCGGAAAGCTCAATGACGAGCTTGTACTCAGCTCCCACATCCATAGCTTCATCATTGTTCATGATCATGAAGTGAGTGCTACCCGGTTCGAGAACGAGTTCGCCATTAGCAGGAATCGTCAAACCTTCCGGCACCTCGAACATCTTGCCGTCCTTGGTATCGTGCTGCTCGAACTTCGTGCCTTCCTTCAGCCCCTCAAGCTTGAAGGAGGAAACCTTGATGTCCTTATCGGTGTTGTTGGTCAGCGTACCGAAGATGGCGGTCATGCCCTTGTCAGCCGGCTTTTCCTTGATGTAGGCATCGGCCAGCTGCACAGCAGCATCACTCTTCTCCATCTGAGAGGTAGCTTCGGTCGCAGCGGAGGTTGCGGACTCAGTCACCTCAGCAGCAGTGTTATCGTCGGACGAGCATCCTGCCAGAGCAAGGGTCAGAGCTGCGGAACCAGCGATCAGTGTAGTTGCAGTGCGATTGAGCTTCATGTGTCTATTTTGCCTTTCGATTAATAACGATGACGACAGCGGCGATGATGACGATGAGTCCACCACCGAGGCCATAAGCCCATAGCGGTATTGACTTCGTTTCCTCGGCGTGCGCACCGGTCTGACGAGATTCTGCCCCGGCTTCGGCTGCGCCAGCAGCATCCGGATCAGCCACTGAAAAAGAGGTCTTTCCTCGGGTGGAGTGACCATCAGAGGAGGTGATTTGGAAACCAATGATGTAGTTACCAGGGCCTGGATTAATATCCTCAGGGATATCCAAAGAGACCTCATTACCCACTACCTCTGGCTCGTGGGAGTACAGGACTTCCTTGGCATCTGCATCACTAATTGCAACGGTGTTGAAATTGTTCTTGGGGTTGCCGGAGAACTTGAGAGAAACGTGGTGCGGAAATTCATCGAGAACCTGCTTGTCGCCTGGGTTAGACGACAGCACGGAATCGTGAGCATGCGCGGGGCCAGCATTAATAACTGACGCACCTGCAAAGACTACAAGCGCCGCAGCAGCGGCTACTGCACGCCGGAAACCCGACTTTGAGAACCGAAACGTTTCGCCTGAAGCGACCCGGGGACTCACTAGAACAGTTCAACTCCTTTAAGCGGGACAGTTCGAGAAGAACAGCAGTAGTCTGACCGCTGCCCTTATACCTATTGTCGGATGGTAGTCCAGAAAAGTTCCCGAGAGGGACGAATATAGTTCAGGTCACACAGCAAAACCCCGGCCGCGCAGTTTTTATACGATGCGTCGACCGGGGTTTTAAATGGTAGTCCCAACTGGGTTCGAACCAGCGACCTTTCCGGTGTGAACGGAACGCTCTTCCACTGAGCTATGGGACTCGGACAGAAAAGCACTAAGCCTTTGCTGCTCTGCGGAATAAGTTAGCACGCGTTTTGGAAGTTTCCCTAATTGGGTTGCATTGCGTTTGCGATTGCGCAGTTCGACGATTTATTACCCCACCGATGGAACTCCATGACGATAGCGACTCGATAGCCCCCAGTAACCAACCCACGAAAGCGAATAAATGACATCGTTGCGATTCAGAGGCATCAAAGGTTGGTCTTTAGCCCTACGCCCACAGGCACAATACAGATGTTCACCTGGTAATTTGTAATCAATCGCACAAGCACGCTAAAGTATCTTTCGCACCGCAAGAGAGCAATTGAGATTCTTCTTCGCTCTCCTTGCAACGTGATGCGGATGTAGCGCAGCTGGTAGCGCATAACCTTGCCAAGGTTAGGGTCGCGGGTTCGAGTCCCGTCATCCGCTCTGGTTTCTCAAGAAGTTAAGCTCTGTGGTATAACTTCGAGGCAACCACTGAGGCGGCAGCCTCACGGTGGAATGGCCGAGTGGCGAGGCAACGGCCTGCAAAGCCGTGTACACGGGTTCGATTCCCGTTTCCACCTCAGCAGAGATTCCTTACCGGTTTCGATGTAATGCGCGTTTAGCTCAGCGGGAGAGCGCTTCCCTGACACGGAAGAGGTCACTGGTTCAATCCCAGTATCGCGCACCACGTAAGCCCTTATGGGCGAGCGTATTTGCGGATGTAGCGCAGCTGGTAGCGCATAACCTTGCCAAGGTTAGGGTCGCGGGTTCGAGTCCCGTCATCCGCTCAGTGCAAAACCCCCTTCTCCTGGAAGGGGGTTGCGCTTGAAAGCTTCTATATAGCTTTTACCCCAGCGCGATTAGCTCAGTGGGAGAGCGCTTCCCTGACACGGAAGAGGTCACTAGTTCAATCCTAGTATCGCGCACCACGTAAGCCCTTATGGGCGAGCGTATTTGCGGATGTAGCGCAGCTGGTAGCGCATAACCTTGCCAAGGTTAGGGTCGCGGGTTCGAGTCCCGTCATCCGCTCAGACCAACTCCCTTCCGGGTATCCGGGAGGGAGTTTTCGTTTAACCTTTGTTAGGCAACCAATTTCGGGTTAAGTAGCAAAAAGTGTGTCTGACTTTCA
>NZ_KV801857.1:0-66578 GCF_001810555.1 Corynebacterium sp. HMSC063G05
CCGGATTATGGAAATGTTCACGCAGATAAGCCATACCGGGCCCGGTGACCGCGCCCCGTGAGGGGGACACCATCACGGTAACGGATCGAACGGCGGTCGTGAATTCGCACCTCAACAACGCCTGCAACTTAGACACTTTTTCACCGGCTCCTTGGGCGGGATTGGCTTACTTTTCTTGAAGTTTTAGGCCTACATCGGCACTCTCCAGAAGTTGTAACTAAACCGAACGTTCGTTACAGTTACTGGAATGACAAGTACCGACCACGCCGCTTCCACGAGGGCTAATCCGTCCACTCCAGTCACCCACAGGTGGGTCTTCCTCGCTATCATCAGCGCCGGCCTACTACTCATCGGCATAGATAACTCGGTGCTCTACACTGCCCTGCCAGTTCTGCGCGAGCAGCTCCACACAACCGAGCTGGAGGGCCTGTGGATCATCAACGCCTACCCACTGGTGATCTCCGCACTCCTCCTCGGCACAGGCACTCTGGGCGACCGCATCGGTCACCGCAAGATGTTTCTTGTGGGCCTGACGATTTTTGGCTTATCTTCCCTGGCCGCGGCCTTTGCGCCGCACGCCTGGGCGCTGGTCATCGCCCGCGGCTGTCTAGGACTGGGCGCCGCGACCATGATGCCGGCGACCCTCGCACTGCTACGTGAGACCTTCCGCCACCCTCGTGAACTTGCCACAGCTATTGGCATTTGGTCTGCCACGGCAACACTGGGTGCCGCCGCTGGCCCCGTCGTTGGCGGTTTCCTATTGGAGCACTTCTGGTGGGGCTCAATCTTCCTTATCAACATCCCTGTAGTAATTTTCGCAATCATTGGCACGCTGATTTTTGCTCCGCCGAATCAGCCCAACCCAGCCAAGCGCTGGGATTTCCTCACCAGCCTCTACGCGATGCTGTCCATGCTGGGCCTGGTTTCGCTCATTAAGGAACTCGCTGGTCATCGCTCCTCCACCGTCATCGTCGCAGCTATCGCCTGCGGGCTAGTGGGCGCGGTACTGTTTCAGCGTCGTCAGGCACGTCTCACTGAACCCCTCATCGACTTCTCCGTCTTCCGTTCGCGGATGTTTTCCGGTGGCGTGCTGGCAGCCGCGCTTGCCATGTTTGTCCTGGCAGGCGCCGAATTGATGACGACGCAGCGCTTCCAGATTTCCGTCGGATACACACCACTCGACGCGGGCTTGCTAGTTGCCACCGCGGCACTGGCGTCCTTGCCAGTTGGTGTCATCGGCGGCATGGTGCTGCATCGAGTGGGTTTCCGCACACTCATCACCGGCGGATTCCTCCTCAACGCCATCGGCCTGGCAGGCATGTACTACGGTGTTTCCTCGGGCAATTTCCCGCTCATGATCGCAGGATTGATACTGCTCGGCGCGGGCGCAGGTTCTGTGATGTCGGTGTCGTCGACCGCGATTATCGGCTCAGCCCCGAGGTCAAAGGCCGGTATGGCGGCGGCGATGGAATCCGTGTCCTACGAATTTGGCACACTGATCACCGTCGCAATCACAGGCTGCCTCCTACCCATGTTCTACGCCTTGTTCACGCCTGTCGACGCCAGCATCTCACTCACCGATGCACTTCACACGCCAGCGCTTAACGACGGCGCCCGCGCCGGCCTCGACAGTTCCTACCTGGCCATTTTGATTATCCTGGCTGTCGTTGCTGTCATTGCAGCGATTGCGACTGCGGTGGCATTCCGCGGCAACCCGAAGGAGACTGAATATGCGCACGAGTAAGCGCACTGCCATTCTCGACACAATCGTTGAGATTATCGAGACAAATGGCTTTTCCGAGGTCACCTACGAAAATGTCGCAACTCAATGCGGAATGAGTAAATCAGGGTTGATTTACCACTTCCCCTCCCGCGAAGACATGATTCGCAGCGTCCATGAGCACATGGCGCAGTTATGGGAAGAGGAGCTTATCGAAGCCGCGGGTGGGCCCGCAGAGGAGGTATCCCCCGCCAACCGCCTACGCGCAAACCTCCAGGTCTCGCTGGATACAGCAACGAGGGCCGAGCTACTCATGTCCATCGACTCTGCCGCCGACCCGGAGCTGCGCGAGATCTGGACGCGCCTTTTGCGCCGGTGGAATCCGCCGGTAGAACAGATTGCCACCGATGAGGAAGCCTGCATGGCCTACGTTGTCCAAATGATTTCCGATGGACTCTGGGCCAACGACTACCTCAACGGCAATCAGCTCACGAAAGCACAGCGTAAGGCAATCGCCGAGGCCGCGGCAAAGCTGATTCCAGAGTCGATGGAGTAGCCAGCTCTAAACGCCCTTGCGCTGAACGTCCTTGAGCTCGGAGTCAGTAGCCAGGCCGTAGTTAGCACCCTCATAGACGGCCTTTGCTCGACTCGTTCCGCCGAGCACATACTCACTAAAAGACAGCACCAGCGAGCCAAGCACATTCTTGGACGGATCATCCAGGTAGGTACCGTGGTAGGAACCGGTGACTACCGCTTCCCAGGCGGGCCCTTCAGCGTCGCGGTAGCCACGTCGATCCGCATCAAAAGGAACGATGTCCTCGTGCTCCGCAATGGCCACCAGGCTTGGAATCTCCGGCGGTGTGGAGATTAGTCCAGCGTCGGAAGGCCCTGGGGTGATGGCGACCAGACCACGGGTGACCATATCGATACCCGCAGCCTGGAAGGCTTTATCCATCCTGTTGTTCAGGAAGATTGCGGAGCCACCACCCGCAGAGTGCCCGACCAACATCGTGCGGGAGAAATCGATCTTGCCTGCAAGTGGTGTGGACTCATCCCCATTGGCCGCTGCGGCAACTGAAGCTGCCAGCACCATCTGTGGCGCGAACCAGTTGGTGAAGTTGTAGCCAAGAGCCACGACGTATCCGTGGCTTGCATAGAGTCGCGCTTGCGCGTCGTACATACCCGGCTCAGTACCAATGCCAGGGCTGAGAACCATCAGTGGCGCAGACTCCATCGAGTCAATATCCGCCGGGTAGATAAGCTGCGCGCCAACTGGGGAGGCGTTGGCCGATTCAGGCAGTACGTCATAGCAGCCGGTGGTGCCGTGGAGACCGTGGAGGTCCCGCAGTACGCGGTTATAGATGGTGTAGACGACACCATCACATGGCATTGCTTCGCGGGTTGCGGCAACTGGATGGGAGCCCATCGCTCCGAACTCCTTGCGCAGCTGCCCCGCCTCTGGGGCGAACGGCTCGGTGATATGGCCACTTTCGCCACCGGAAATGACACGGTTCACGCCACCCATGACATCCACCAGACCACCGCCAATTTTGTCCACGGTTTCCGAGTTCTGGTAGTCAATAGTGCTTTCGCGTGCAGTGATATCCGGCAGCTGACCAATGCGCGGTGCCGCCTGCGCTGGCACCTGTCCGCCGAGAACTACACCAGCTGCGAGCGAGAGAGCAGCCACCTTCGAGAACGTACGCCCCTGCCCTCGGCGGGATGCCGACACGGCCTTTCCGGCGGCACTTAGTGAACCAATCATCGTTTTTCCTTAACTCTTGCCAAAAGCCTTGGAATACGAATCTACCTAATGCGTAAAGACGTACGTAAAGACAGAATCATCCTCCCCCATACTTCACCCCTCAAACAATCATTCAGGGCGCTACAAATGTTCACTCTCGCCCAAAATTAACACCACCACCCCCATTTCCTACCCCCTTTCCACGAGTGCACAAATTCAGAAAACCCACCTCACCACCGTTACCCACATATTTTTATTACCTTTTTCCACAAACGCCTCCGCTGCCTCCCCACCAGCGCATACCTTATTGACACCAAGGACAAAGTGGCCACGCCCACACTCACTGTTAACCGACAACCGAGTGCGCATGGCCCTTAATAAAACCCCCGAACAGAAAAGAACTCCCACAATGAGAATCGGCATCCCTTTAGAACCCGATCCCCAGCAAACAATTGTGGCTGCGACCCCGGAGACCGTCGGCAAACTCGTCAAGCTTGGCTACGAGGTCGCCGTGCAGGCTGACGCCGGCCTGGCTGCTAAGTTCACCGACGCGGACTACGAATCCGCCGGTGCCACCATTGTCGACGAGTCTGTCTGGCACAGCGATATCGTCGTAACGCTCGACACTCCGCCGGAGCAGTTCCGTGCACTGCTTAACGACGGTGCCATGCTGATTAGCCGACTTGCGCCAGGCCGAAACGAAGAACTGGTCGAAGAGCTCGCGCAACGCAACATCACTGCCCTTGCTATGGATGCAGTTCCCCGCATTTCCAGGGCACAGTCGATGGACGTGCTGTCGTCGATGGCAAACATCGGCGGCTACCGCGCAGTAGTCGAAGCGGCTTCTGCATATGGTCGCCTCTTCACTGGTCAGGTGACTGCTGCAGGCAAGATGCCACCAGCTACCGTTTACGTCATCGGCGCTGGTGTCGGCGGACTTGCGGCGATCGGTACGGCCAACTCGATGGGCGCGATTGTCAAGGCAACAGACCTGCGCCCTGAAGCCGGTGAGCAGGTCGAATCGATGGGTGCAGAGTTCATCCCGATTCCGGCCGCCGCCGAGAAGTCCGAGGATGGCTACGCCAAGGAAATGACCAATGATCAGGCTGCCGCTGCCGCGAAGCTCTACTCCGAGCAGTCCGCGCAGGCTGACATTGTCATTACCACCGCGAATATCCCTGGCCGTCGCTCTCCACTGCTGCTGACTGCTGCCGATGTTGCAGCTATGAAACCAGGCAGCGTCATCGTCGACATGGCTGCCGCCGGTGGCGGCAACTGCGAGATGACCGTTCCAGGCAAGACCATTGTCACTGACAACGGTGTGACCATCATCGGTTACACCGACCTTGCAGGGCGTCTGCCTGCGCAGGCATCGTCGCTGTACGGTCAGAACATTTTCAACCTGTTCAAGCTGATTACGCCAGAAAAGGATGGCTCTCCAGTTCTCAATCTCGAGGACGAGATTATCCGTGGCATCACGGTGACAAAGGCTCGCCCACAGAATGGCGGCGGCGCTACCGGAGCTGAGATTCTCTGGCCACCACCGCCCATCAAGGTCGCTGTCACCCCTGCTGCCCCACTGCAGGAGCAGCAGGCTCAGCAGGCTGCGTTTGAAGAAAACGCTCCGGAGAAGGTTTCCTTCATGGGATCGGGCATGGGCTCGAAGATTGCTCTGGGCCTGACGGCACTGCTGGCAATTGTGGTTATGCTCAGCGCACCGCACAGCGTGAGCGCCAACTTCATGGTTCTCACCTTGGCTATCGTGCTTGGCTTCTACGTGATCTCTGCGGTCACGCCGCGCCTGCACACACCGCTGATGTCTGAGACCAACGCGATTTCCGGCATTGTTCTGGTGGGTGCGATTCTCCAGGTGGGAAGCTCCAACCTGTTAGTTTCCGGTCTCGCGTTCGCGGCCATCGTAGTCAGCTCCATCAATATCTTCGGCGGTTTCGCCGTCACCGACCGCATGCTTGGCATGTTTGTGAAAGAGGAGGCATAAAGTCTAATGGCTAGCATTGATACTGCTTCGCTTCTGGACTGGACCTACCGTCTGTCCAACGTCGGCTACATTGTCGCCGCCGTCCTGTTCCTCGCTGCACTCTCGGGCCTGTCCAAGCCGGAGACCGCTCGCCGCGGAAACGCCTTCGGTATTGCCGGCATGGCCGTCGCCGTTGTCATCGCCATCTTCCAGGCACTCGTCACCGCTGACACCAAGCCGGATTCTCACTTCTCCCCGCTGATTACCCTGATTCTCATCGCTGTCGCTATCGGCATCGGTGGTGTCATCGGTATCAGTCGCGCACGCAGCGTTGCCATGACTGGTATGCCGCAGCTGATTGCACTGTTCAACGGTCTGGTTGGACTCGGCGCTATCTTCATCGGCTTCAACTCCTACATCTTCGCCGAAGATGTCGCCCCCGATGCCCTGAAGTTCCACTTCGGCGAGGTTTACATTGGCGTCTTCATCGGCGCTGTGACTTTCACTGGCTCCATCGTCGCAGGCCTGAAGCTGTCTGAGAAGATCAAGGGCTCGCCGCTACTGCTGCCGGGCCGCAACGCTCTGAACATTGCCATTCTGGTGGTCACTCTGGTTCTCCTGGCTGTCTTCATCGCAACCGGCACCGAGGGCGGCGCCATCGCATGGGCATGCATGGTTGCAGTCACTGCTTTGGGCCTGTTCTTGGGCTGGCACCTGGTCATCGCCATCGGTGGCGGCGATATGCCGGTTGTCGTGTCCATCATGAACTCGTACTCCGGCTGGGCTGCCGCTTTCACCGGTCTCATGCTTGGCAACCCGCTGCTCATCATCACTGGTGCGCTGGTTGGTTCCTCCGGCGCCTACCTGTCGTACATCATGTGTGAGGCCATGAACCGCTCCTTTGCCAACGTTATTCTGGGTGGCTTTGGCTCCGAGGCTTCGTCGGGAAGCGCCGTGGAAGGCTCCCACACCGAGGTCAGCCACGAGGACACCTCCGAGATTCTGCGTGATGCAGACAAGATCCTCATCGCTCCGGGTTACGGTATGGCTGTGGCACAGGCTCAGTACGCTGTTGCTGACCTAGTCCGTAACCTGCGTGAGGCCGGCAAGGAAGTGGTCTTCGGTATCCACCCAGTCGCTGGCCGCCTGCCGGGTCACATGAACGTGCTGCTGGCTGAGGCCAAGGTTCCCTACGACATCGTGCTGGAGCTGGACGAGGTCAACGATGACTTCGCTGATGTGGATGTCACCCTGGTCATCGGTGCAAATGACACCGTCAACCCGATGGCAGAGCAGCCGGGCTCCCCGATTGCGGGTATGCCGGTGCTGAAGGTGTGGGAATCTGAGCGCGTGATTGTTCTCAAGCGTTCGATGGGTTCGGGTTACTCGGGCGTGCAGAACCCGTTGTTCTTCAACGAAAACACCGACATGCTTATCGGCGATGCGAAGGCCAGCGTCGACTCTCTGAACCGCATCCTGGCGAGTTCGAAGGTCAACGCTTAAAACTTCAGGCAAGCAACGCCGTACAAATCGGAGCCTAGGCGATTAATTCCTAGGCTTCGCCACAGGCTGCATCACGAACCATCGTGATGTGCTCAATGCCGGCTTCCATGAAGGTCTCCCCGATCTCATGGAAGCCGGCTTTTGCGTACACAGCCTTCGCCTGCGTCTGGGCATGCAGAATCAGCCCCTTATCCGGGTGGTCAGCGATGACCTGCTGCAGCAGTTTCGAGGACAACCCCCTACCCCGGCTCGCAGCATCGACGACAACTCGGCCGATGGTGCGCGGGTAGCTCGACGAGTACTCATCGAGCGTGTCAATCACACGCAAGTACGCAATAATCTTGCGGGAGTCATTGTCGTCGCGGATGAAATAGTGCTCTGCGGTATCTTCCAGGTCGCGCCAATCCATTTCCGGCTCGGCACAGGCCTGCTCGAGGTAGAACACATCGGTACGCAACGCCGAGATGGCATAAACATCCGTCGCGCTGAGTTGAGAAAAGGAGGCGTGTTCAATCATGGTGGCTGATTTTACTGCGAAGAACGGTGTGACGCTGATAGCTGGCAAACGTAGTGGCGCACCATCGCGCAGAATGAAGCCGCAGACCTATACCGCCCGCACCCGGCGGAATTGTACCTTCGCGCCGGGCACCAATTGCCCGGCCCTCGACAATGACGGCTCCGTCAACACACCAATGACCGGATATCCACCCGTCGCCGGATGATCAGGACCGAAAATAATCGGCTGCCCCGATGCGGGCACTTGTATCGCACCGGGGACCATTCCCTCGCTTGCCAACTCATGGGTGACCTGGCGCTCAAGAGTAGTCCCACTCAGTCGAAGTCCGACGCGGTTGGCCTCTTGCGTCACGGTCCATGTCTCGTGAAAGAAATCACTGACGCTTTCCCGCGTAAACCAGTCCGCCCGAGGGCCAGGAACAACATCTAAGCGCGCAGCCTCGCTCGACCAATGAGGCGCGGGATAAATTGCGATTGACGACCCCGTCGAATACTCCGGGTCGCCGACCTGCAAGACCTGACCGGCCTGCAAAGGCGCTGGGCCGAGCTTGCCGAGCGTATCGTATGACCTCGAGCCCAGCACTTCCGCGACATCGATGCCCCCTCGAATCGCGACGTACCCGCGAAGACCTGCATCGAAGGTACCAAGCCGCACAATTGCCTTCGCCCCGACCACAATTCGACTATTCATCGAGGTCTTGATGACCTTGCCATCCTGCTCGACAGTCACCTCACCGTGGGCTCCTGCAAAGGAGATGATTGCTCCCTCCGCTACTTGGAACTCCAACCCACCGACGACGCATTCGAGCACCGCCAGGCTTTCTTCGTTGACAACCATCCTGTTAGCAGCTGCCGCGGACTCGCGGTCGAACGCACCGGAGGTACTCACGCCCAGGCTGCCTTGCCCTGCACGGCCCATATCCTGAATCGTCGTCAAAATACCGGGTCGAATAATCTGGATAGAATTCTTCATCTCTTCCGCACCCTTTTCTACGCCGCACTCACCGTAGAAGTCGCTTCAAACTGCACCTCAACCCCGGGCTCAAGCAGCGCCGGAGTAGGCCGATTTAAGTCCCACATCTCCACATCTGTATGCCCCAAGAGCTGCCAGCCACCGGGCGAATCGATGGGATACACACCTGCGAATTGGCCTGCAAGTCCGACAGAGCCCTTGGGAACTCGAGTGCGCGGCGTCGTAAGGCGGGGAATATCAAGCGGCTCTGGCCACCCCTGGCCGCTCCCCCGCACCATGTAATAAAAGCCAGGCGCGAATCCACCGAACGCGGCCGTCCAAGGGCGCTCGCAGTGCCAATCAATCAACGCTTGGGGGCTCATCCCAAGGCTTTGTGCCAAGGACTCAAGGTCCGCGCCGTCATAGTGAACGGGAATCGTCATTGTTTTTCGCTTGTCGACGGTCTGCTTCTGCGTATTGTTGCCCCGCAGCGCGGTTTCTACTGCGCCGAGGTAACGGCGAGCCGGTCCGCGAAAGCGAAGGAGGAGCGTTTGGGCTGCAGGTACCCTGTCAACGAGTCCCTCAATCTCAGCCGCAGCAGAGTGTGCACGAAGTACCTTCGCCAACGGATTGGCCGATGATGAATAGTCGATAAGCAGCGCATTTGTTCCCATAGGGCGAATCTCGGCCATGGCGGTGCTGATCCTTTCTTTCTTGCGGGGTTGAAAAACTGCGGTTGATAAGACCGGTGTGCGAGTCCGCGCTATACGTGGGCAGCGACGGTGACTCCGGCGTCGACGAGCCCTTGGCGAATCATACGGGAGAGTTCGACCGCACCAGGGGTGTCTCCGTGCAAACAAATAGAGTCAGCCTGCACGGTCAACGGTGAACCGTCGTAGGCGACGATTGGTTCCCCGCTAGCCATTGCAATGACGCGTTTGACGACGGCATCGGGTTCTACAATGACCGACCCCTCGAGTACTCGGGACACCAGAGTTCCATCGGAGTTGTAAGCGCGATCTGCAAAAGCTTCCCTAATCACAGGGAGGTCCGCGTCGAGGCTGAGCCGTTCGATGACCGACCCCGGCTGCGCCATAATGGCAAGCTCATCTCCGCAGGTGGAGCGAGCGAGCAGGAGCGCCTCCACCACTGCAGCGGCCTGATTTTCATCCACTGCGATGCGGTTGTAGAGGGCACCGTGGGGCTTGACGTAGGAAACTTCGGTACCCACCGCCCGTGCACATGCCGAAAGTGCACCAATCTGGTAGACGGTTTCGGCTCGCAATTCTCGATGTGCGTAATCCATGCGACGTCGTCCGAATCCGGCGAGATCGCGGTAGGCGACGTGCGCGCCGATGCGAATTCCGCGCGCAGCAGCTGCCTCACAGGTCTCCATCATGACGCTAGCGTCACCCGCGTGATACCCGCAGGCAATATTGGCACTGGTCACAATGTTCAGCAGAGCGATATCATCACCCATCTTCCACGAGCCGAACGCTTCCCCAAGGTCAGAGTTGAGATCGATAGTGGCGCCCATAAACGTCACCGCTCCTTCCAAGTAATAATGCTGGTCTTTGTACCGTTGTTATGTTGGTTCTCATCTGAGCTGTGCGAGAAACCGGGGGGGGGGATTAGCCGAGCATTTCAAACACACCGCCGAATGAGCGCCACGCCAAGAACCAGGCGACTGCGACACCCAAGATTCCGATAGCCGCCAACCACTTCGGGTACTTGTAACCATTCATGAGATCCGCACGGAACAGCGCGATGTAAATCAGCACAGTAACGCCAATTGGAAGAACCAAACCATTGAAGGCTCCGGCGAAAACCAACAGCGTCGCTGGAGCCGTACCGATGAGACCGAAGAGCAGCGTGGAGATTGCAATTAGGACAATGGTGATCGTGTTTTGAGTCTTGGCTCCAGCACCCGAGGAACGAGTCAGAAATGTTGCTGAGGTGTAGCTGGCACCCACAATCGACGAGATTCCCGCAGCCCACAGGACAACGCCAAAGAAGCGCATACCCCAATCTCCTGCCGCAGCTTGGAATGCCTCTGCAGCGGGGTTTCCATCCGTATTGAGGACCACGCCACCAGCGACCACTCCCAAAACAGCTAGGAAAAGCAGAAAGCGCATGATGGCCGTGACGATGATGCTCGTCACAGATGAGCGAGTGGTCTGCGCGAGATTCTCTACACCGCCGGCACCAGCGTCAAGCATGCGGTGAGCGCCAGCGTATGTAATATAACCGCCAACAGTGCCTCCGACCAGCGTGATGATTGCCAGCAAGTCAATCGTGTCGGGCATGACCGTGTTTTTCAGCGCTTCCCCTACTGGCGGATTAGAGCTGAACGCCACAATTCCAGTGACCAGAATCATCACTACACCGAGCACAACGAGCGCCTTGTCCAGCGCCATACCCGCCCGCCGGGAGAGAAAGAAGCCAATGGCGAGGATTGCAGTAACAATGCCACCGATCTTTGCGTCCACCCCCAACATCGCGTTCGCACCAAGTCCAGCTCCGCCGACGTTGCCAATATTGAAGACCACACCACCGATGACAATGAGAATTGACATAAGCCAGCCCAACCCCGGAATCACGGCGTTGCCGAGCTCCTGCGCTCGGCGTCCAGAGACAGCGATCACTCGCCACACGTTGAGCTGAATCGCAATATCAAGTAGCACCGAGATCAAAATGGCAAAGGCGAAAGCCGCGCCAAGCTTGGCCGTAAAGGTTGCGGTCTGGGTGAGGAAGCCCGGCCCGATAGCGCTGGTCGCCATCAGGAATATAGCGCCGAGGAGTGCCGTTCGACGCGCCTTGTGGGCAGATGTTGCAGCGTCCATAGCGTAAGGCCTTTCCCTATAAGTCAGACGATTCCTACGTTGAAGGATTCCTACGTTGAAGATCGCCTGCACCGAGATTGTTGAACAATGTCTCGTATGTTAATTGGTGATGGCCGCCACACAAAAGTGATTTAGTAGTCTGTATTACATGACTACCCCCGGAAGCATCCTCGACGATCAGACCCACACGTCCTCTGGGGAAAAACAACATGACGTTTCAGTAGCGGATGTCACCGCAACTGTCCTGCGCCGAGAGATTCTCGCCGGAAAGCACTACAGCGGCGAGCAGCTCCGTGAAACCCAACTTGCTGCTCGACTGCAGGTCAGTCGCAACACCATCCGACAGGCGTACCGGAAGCTGGAATCTGAGGGGCTTCTTACTCATATCCCTCATCACGGCGTGTTTATCGCTTCCTTCGACAAACAACGCATCCGCGAACTGTATGCCTTTCGCCATGTCGTCGAATGCGGAACACTGCGATCGCTAAGCAAGAGCCAAGCAAAGCTCCTCGGCGAGGAGATTCTTTCTATTTGTGGTTCGCAGTCATCATTGAACCTTCCCGAACGGAATAATGCCTTTCACCTCGCCATCGTCAGAGCTTCCGGGTCTCCCGACCTGTTAGCAACCGCCGAATCCATTCAGGCCCAACTCCGTCTTTGCTTTCTCTCCTACCCCCAAAGCATCGAGCTCCATGCCCGATACGCCGATCGCCACATCAGTATCGCCAAGGTTCTCATCGAGGACACCCCACACCACGCCGCCGACCTCCTCAGCGCCTACCTCAACGAGTCGTTCGGTGCCGTCACCGCTGCCCTCCCGCTTGCCGACCGTTGATAATTAGCTACTAGGACTACAGTGATGGACATGGCAGCAAATTCAGGCAACGCATACGCAATGACCATTACGGAGTTCGGCCCCGCTGACATTTTCACCAGGACACCTATCGAGCCTGCGGAGCCCGGTCCCGGCGAAATCCTGGTCAAGACCACAGCCATCGGCGCGAATCCGCTGGACTACAAGATGCGCGATGGCTCTTCCGGTCTGTGCGCAAAGTTCGCCCCTCCCGCAGTGCTCGGACGCGAAGCTGCTGGCGAAGTCGTTGCCGTCGGCGAAGGTGTGGACAGCTTCGCCCCCGGCGACCGTGTCTTCGGTATGCGCAGCTTCGACGACTTCCGCGGCACCTACGCAACGCACAACGTCTTCCCCGCCGACGGTGTGGTCCGAACGCCCGATTCGCTTGACGACGTTACCGCTGCGGGCCTTGCCCTAGTGGGAATCACGGCGACCGTGGCTGTCGAGCAGCTTGCAAAGGTGAAAGGCGGTGACACTGTACTCATTCATGGTGCCGGTGGTGGCGTGGGCCAGCTGATGACGCAGCTGGCGGTTGCCCGTGGCGCAACTGTGTTGGCCAGTGCGTCGTCACGCCATCATGAAAAACTAGTGGGCTTTGGCGCCCAGCATATTGATTACACAGCGGAAGATGTATTCGAGGCTGTGCGCCGGCGGTTCCCCGAGGGCGTAGATGTTGTGCTCGATGGCGTGTACTTCGACACTTTCCTACCCTCGCTGGATGTGTTGGCATCGGATGGTCGGATTGTGGCGCTGCCTTCACTGGCCGACCTGACACCGGCGAAGGAACGTGGCATTGAGGCACACATTCCGACTATTTCGAATGACACGACTATTTACGCCGACCTGGCCGACCGCGTGGTTGCCGGTGAGATTTCACTTCCTATCGGACTGACTAAGAATCTCACCGAAGTCGCCGAGGTCCACCGAGTATTGGAAGACGGGCACGCTGACGGCAAAATTGTGATGACCGTCGAGTAATTCAAGTGCGTTACTACAGCTCGCGACGAGCGTTCTGATACGTCTTCGTCAGCGAGCACCACAACTCGTCGGCATCAGAGATGGCTTCCACCAGCTCCCGGTTGGTCATAGTTTCTCGCTGCTCGCGCAGGCGGTTGCTCAGCTCCCGGGCACGCGAGAGCTCGCCGCGCAGCTCAATGAGCTCCGGCGTAGCCTCTCCGGAGGCAAATACATCCTTGTAAATGGTGCCGACGCCCATTGTGGTGTTCACGTTGTCCCAGGCAGCGAGAATTGCAGTCAGCTGGTACTCCGTGTCCATGGCAATCTGCTGCAGCTCAGCGTGATTGCGCTCGGCGAGCTCCTGCGCCTCAGCGCTGCGCCTCACACCAGCCCAAGCCTGGTATGCAATGAGGATCGCAAGCACCAAACCCGCCACTGGCAATGCATATTGCAGAATCCACAGCGTGACACCGAAGAGCTGAATAATCAGGCCGAAGAAGAAAAATACGACAATGACCGTCACGCACCCGTTGTCGGAGCCTGAACGTTTACTCACCGCGGCGTCACCTCCGCCGCAGCATTCAAAATCGCATCGGCCCCCAGGTGGCTGGCGTAGCCAAGTCCGATGGCTGCTGCCAGAAGGAGTATTGCCAGCAGCGTATAGACGATTGCCTCTTTGACGGTGCTAGTGACCGCAATGCGCTGCTCTTCGTAGTCAACCAGGGCACGCATGTCTTTGGTCGAGGCATTCAAGCGACGTTCGAGGTCAACCATGTGTTCCTGCTGCTCAGCAGGCGAGATAGCGATGGCATTGAGTGGCACATCGACGCTCTCGACACTGGCATATGCCTGTCGACGAGCACTTTTCACGCTGTCGAACGAAACTGACGGTGCGGGTGGCACTTTAGTTGGCCCAGTGAGATTCCGCGACACCTTATAGTAAGAGCGCGCTGCGGCCCTCGTCAGTTCGTTGTTGGAGTCGCCTTGATTGCCCATAGTGCCGAGTCTGCCACATGAATTTTCTTTGGCTCGGTATCGTCCACCTCATCGAGGATGGCAAAGACATGCATACCTGCATATGGTGCGGCTTCGGCTCGGAGCACGGTCCCCGGGCCTACCCCTGATGTAGCCAAATAGCGCAGCAATTCAGGATCGGAGTCGTTAATACGATCGACTACCACCATCGCGCCAGCTTCGATATCCGTCAGGTCAGTGCGCACTGCGCTGGCGATGGTACCGCTGGCGCTGGGAATTGGATCGCCATGCGGATCGCGCTCAGGGAATCCCAGCATTGCATCAATGCGACTAATGAAATCATCCGAGACCGCATGCTCAAGCTTTTCAGCTTCCTCGTGAACCTCATCCCAGGTGTATCCCAGAGTCGAGACCAAGAAGCTTTCAATAAGCCGGTGGCGACGCACCATAATCAGCGCAATGTCTCGCCCACGGTCCGACAGGCTAATACCCCGGTACGGCTCGTGGTTGACAAGGCCACGTGCAGCTAGCTTCTTCACAGCCTCGCTGGCGGTGGGCTTCTTTTCGCCCATCCGCTCAGCGACGTCGCCAAGTGCCACTTTTTCACCGGTGCGCTCGTGCAAATCCCAAATGACCTTGAGGTAGTCCTGGGTCTTCGCTGGTAAATCCTCCACGTGCATTCTTTAGACTTTAGCGTTATTGCGTGTTGCCGCAATCTTGAGGGGGACATAGAAACAACCGGCGCACACGCCAATGCAGCCACCAACTGACAGATTCGCCGCCACCGCAATGAATAGCCCCACCAGGCCAATCGCGATACCCATCAATGGCGCCAACACGAATAGCAAACGGGTATCGTTCACTACCCCAACGAGCGCAGCTGCCGGGGCAGCTAGCAGCGCGATGGATAGAATCGTGCCGACAGCCGGAATCAGCGCCACCAGAGTCAGAACGATTAGCCCGCTGATGACCAGCTGTGCTTTTCTCCGCGAATGCGCGACCCCGAAAGACTCCGGGTCGAACGTGAAGTAAATCAGCTGACGCCACCGAGCAAGCAGCACCAACGCCACCAGCAGCAAGAGGCCACCCGACAGCGCAATATCAATCTTGTTCACGTTGAGTACGCTGCCGACCAGGAAACTCTCGACCTTCACCGGCAACGGGGCGAACCACTTGTTCAGGAAGTAGCCCAGCGCGAACCCGAATGTCAGCACAATTCCCGCCGCCGAGGACGTCGTCCCCACCTTCGACAGACCGAACAGGGCCCCAATCGGAATGCACATCAGAAATGCCCCGATAAAGAGGAACACCGAAATCCACGAGTGGCTCAGGCCGAGCGCTGCCGCGATAACAACGCCCACAACCGCGCCGGGAAAAGTCGCATGTGTAATCGCTTCTGCGAAGAACACTTGTTTTCCCAGCACCGCGAGCACCCCAACTACTCCAGCCAGGGCTCCTACCAGTATCAGTTCGATAATTGGCAAAATCAGGATGCTAGACACGGTCTCCTCCCAGCACGACGCGCAGCCCCAGTGCCATGAAATACAGTCCCACCGAGGTCAGCGCGACGACTGCCTGAGGCGACACCGGCCCCAAAGGCACCAGTGCCAAACCAACGATTCCGCTGAGGCAGCCCACTGCAATCGCAATCGGCACCATCACATGAACTCGGCGAGTCAGCAGTCTCGCCGCCGCTCCCGGCACGACCAGATATCCGACTACCAGCAGCACGCCCACAGCGCTTGCCGACGACACCACGACCGCAGCAATCGCCGCGTTAATGGTGAGGTCGATGCCCCACACATTGACGCCTGCGGCTTTGGCACCGAAGCGATCAAAGGCAACAAACACCTGCCGGCGCCAGGTCACTGCGATAAGAACCAAGGCGATGGCACAGACAATCAGGGCGCTGGTGAGACGGGAGTCAGTGACTTCCAGCAGTCGCCCGAACATGAGCGCTTCCAGCTGTCCTGACTGGTCACCTTTCTTCAGCGAGAGAATCACACCGATGGAAAAGAAGCTGGTCAGTACAACTGCAACTCCAGCTTCCGACATGTGCGAGCGCGATACTAAGGTCAGTGCTACTGCCACTACCACCGCACATGCTGCAGCCACCGGGATAATCATGTCGATGCCACCGAATACGGCACCGGCCACAATTCCGGGAAAAATCGAATGCACCATGGCCTCGGCATTGAACTCGAGGCCACGCAGGTTCACGATGACACCGACCAGGCCAGAGACCGCCCCGAGGGCAATCAGCAGCACTAGTGGCCTGAACATGAAAGGCGCTACCCCAAGCTCATTCGCAAGCTCAGTCCACATAGGCTGGCACCAACTTCGAGGTCGCACCAAAAGCTGGCTGCTCTGCCACGATTAATGTGTTTTCGCAGGTGTCCTCGGCAAGCACGAGATCATGGGTGGCCGCGATAATTGCCGTGCCATTTTCCTTCAGTTCGTTGAGGAGATTCAGCAGCATCGCCCGATTTTCAGTGTCGAGGCCGTTGAACGGCTCGTCGAGAAGCACGAGTTGCGGACGTGCGACGATGGCGCGCGCCAACAGGACGCGTTGCTGCTGACCACCGGAGAGGTTGCCGAAACGTTCACTGGTGCGGTCGGCAAGCCCGACTTTGGCTAGCGCTGCGTGGATGCGTTCTTTGCGGTGTCCAAGCGGTTGGAAGGGGCGCAGTTCGTGCAGCACCCCCATGGCGACGACATCGAACGCCGTGACAGGAAAAGTGCGATCGAGGTCTGCCGACTGCGGGACGTAGGACACAATCTTCGCGTTGTTGTGCATCTCACCAGAGAGAAGACGAGTCCCACCCAGGATTCCGCGCAGCACGGTCGTTTTTCCAGAGCCATTGGCGCCGATGAGTGCAAGCCCGGTACCCGGCGCGACATTGGCGGTGATGTGATTGACGATGGGTACCGCCGTGTAGCCGAATGAGGCATCGCGGAGCGTGACTATGGGCTCGGCAGACATGGGGTTGGCTAAGTGGTTACCGCTCACTTGATGCCCTCTGGCAGCGGCGCGACAGTTCCGTCCCATGCCGTCACAACCTGAGTGACGTTGTGGATGATGGAACCGATGTAGGTCTCGCCATCACTGCCAGCCGGACCAAGGGAGTCGCCGTAGAGTGCGTCCTCACCAACGATGGCCTTGACACCTGCGGCCTTGGCGATCGCCTCAATTGATTTCGAGTTGTTCGAGTTCTCCGCAAACAGCGCGGTTGCACCCGCGTCCTTCACGGTCTTTGCCGCCTCGGCGATATGCGCGGCCGTGGCATCCTGCTGCTCGTTGAAATCAGACAGCGCTGCGCCGATGAAGTTGATATTGAACTCGTGGGAGAAGTATCCAAAGGCATCGTGGCTGGTAAACAGCACAGGGTCCGACACGGTGGCGATGGACTTATTTGCCCACTCATCCAGCTGATTCAGCTTGTCCTGGTAGGCCGCAACGTGGTCGGCGATGGTGGACTTCAGCTCATTGTCGCCACGTTCCTCAGCGACCTGTTCCAGGGCGTAGCCGATATTGGCAACCTGGATCTTGGCGTTCTTCGGCGAGGTCCATACATGCGGATCGAAGCGGAATTCCGCCTCCTCACCGGGTTCTTCCGGCGGGAATGGCCATGGGGCGACATCAATCTTTTCCACCCCTCGGTCAATGGTGTAGTTACCATTCTTCGCCTTCTCTGGTGGCAGCGGCTTTGTTTTGTCCGTGTCCTTGGCTGCCTTCATGGCATCTACGTCACCTGCAGTGAGAACGCCACTGGTTACTGCCATCGTTCCGGAAAAGCCCGAGGACTCAATCGCCTGGTCCAGGAAGTGCTCCAAATCGACTCCGTTGACGAACAAGAGATCGGCGTTACCAGTCTTGGTCAGCTGCTCATGGGTCATTTCCAGCTCATGTGCTGTTGCATTCGGCGCCAACAGGCAGGTCAAATCAACTTCATCGATGTCCAGCTGCTTCACGTAATCACAAATCTGCGTCGTGGAAGCCACGACGTTGATTGGGTTCTCGCCGCTGGCTCCCTCACTGCCATCGCCACACGCTGCAAGGCCAGCGCCCGCTAGCAAGATCGAAAGGCCCGCACACATGGACTTAGCTGATCGCGAAAGTTTTCCGGAAATTGTCATGTTGGTGTCCGCTCTTGATTGTTTGTTATTGCTTTACGACGGCTACGCTGACCGGCCGCTTCAGTAAATCTGGTCACCTTAGGGGCGGTTGGAGCGCACTTCGCCGTTCATCTATCACGTGTGAGAGTAAACCTAACGACAACTTTTTTCAACCTATTGAACTTAAGTGTTGTTGGCTTTACAGCCTTTCAGGATAAATAATGAACAAGGTCTCACCCCTTACAGTTACACCGCTCCATCAACCGCCACACCACAACATCAGCCATGATGGAGGCATGGAAGCGAAGATTTATCACAACCCCCGCTGCTCAAAGTCCCGCCAGACCCTCGCCGTACTGCGCGAAGCCGGAATCGAGCCGGAGATCATCAAGTACCTAGACACTCCTCCAACCAAGACCGAGCTGCGCTCGCTAATCGAGGCGGCCGGCCTGAACGTCATCGATGCCGTGCGCACCAAGGAAGCAGAGTTCAAGGAACTGAGACTCTCCAAGGACTCCAGCGACGAGGAACTTCTGGACGCAATGGTCGCGCACCCACGCCTGATTGAGCGCCCATTTGTCGTCACCAATAAGGGGGTAAGGATGGCACGCCCCACCGAAGCCATTAATGACATTCTCTAGGCAGTGACAAGCGTTAATCGCTTTTACACCACCCCCCTTCAAAAGCCTCCAAGGCCGGGAAGTTAACAACCCGTTAATAGAGGATAAAGCCGCTGTAAACTCACTGCTGAAACGATAAAGCTATCCGCCTGCCGCCCTAGCCACCCGCACAGGTTGCACCAGAGGCAACGGCGGCCTTCAGCGAAAGGACTCTCATTATGAGCAGTCAGAGACTCGGCTGGCTCAGCGCCCCCGGTCCAGCAGCTCCCCTTCCCGAGGAAAAGATTGCCCCGACCTACCGGACCTGGCGGTTCAACGTATTCATGGGCATCTTCATCGGCTACGCGGGCTTCTACCTCATCAGAAATAACATCCCCCTGGTGTCCGCCGTACTGGAAAAGCACGACCTACTTGGCGCAGCCGGAATTGGCATCGTAGCCAATGCGGTTCTGTTTTCCTACGGCCTATCCAAATTCTTCATGGCCATGCTCTCCGACAGGGCCAATGCCAGGTACTTCCTCCCACTTGGCCTAGCACTGTCCGCGGTCGTAAACCTCTTTGTTGCATTCGTCCCAGCAATCAGTGCCTCTGTTGCAATTTTCGCGACAGTCATGTTCATCAATGGCTGGTTCCAAGGCATGGGCTGGCCTCCTTCTGGACGAGTTGTCGTCCACTGGTTCTCGACATCCGAGCGCGGCACTTTGATGTCGATCTGGAACACTGCCCACAATGTCGGCGCCGCCGTCGGCGGTGCTCTGGCAGCCTGGGGCTTGCATTCGTTCGCCACTTCCGACGCCGACTGGACTCCCGCATTCTGGCTACCGGCAATTGTCGCGCTCGTGATTGCCGCCATCGCATTCCTGCTGATTCGAGATAACCCGCAATCCATGGGCCTGCCTCCGGTAGAGGAATACCGGAACGACCCGGACAAGGTCGAAGGAACTAATGACGAGGCACAAGAACCCTGGTTCACAATCGTCAAGAACCACGTTCTTACCAATCCGGTTATCGTCATGCTGGCGCTGGCCAATGTGTTCGTCTACGCACTCCGTTACGGAGTTCTTAACTGGATTCCGATTTACTTGACAAACGAATTGCACAAGACCAACGTCACGGGCGGAATCATCGGATTCATGCTCTACGAAGGCGCAGCAATTGTTGGCACCCTGCTGTGTGGATGGGTCTCCGACAAGGTCTTCAAGGGTTGGCGCTCAGGCGCCGGCATGCTCTTCCTGATTGGCACCGGCATCACCATTTTCGCATATTGGCAGCTACCCGCCACGGCACCATTGTGGATGTTCTACGTGCTCATCTCCCTGATCGGCGCACTCATTTACGGTCCAATCATGCTCATCGGACTGCAGGCCATCGACCTCTCGCCTAAGTATGTTGCGGGAACCGCAGCTGGTTTCACTGGATTGTTTGGATACCTTCTCGGCGCAACACTCGCCTCGACTGGTGTCGGCCTCTTGATCGACTTCGCAGGCTGGAATGTTACATTCGTAACCCTCATTGGCGTTGTCGCTATAGCGTTTGTCCTCATGATGTTCGTCGGCAAGTACGAGCGCGATGTCATGCACAAGGCAGATGAAGCCCGCACCAAAACAGCTCAATAACTGTCGGTCACGGTGTTGCTAGTCGAATATCAACTTCACTCCGTGGGGCCAATACGGTCGCAAGGCCGCCAATTCATCGGTACACTCTATGTCACAAACGAAAAAACGCGAGTAGACATTACGAATGGAAGGAGACTTCACCATGGGACTTATGGACAAGGCCAAGGAAGCACTGAGCAACGAAGAGAACACCGACAAGGTTCTGGACAAGGCTGAGCAGCTGGGCAAGGACAAGCTCGGCGAGGACAAGGCCGACCAGATCAAGAAGGTTCGCGACATGGCAGACGAGCGCCTGGGCGACAAGAAGTAAGCTACAGAGCTTCTTCACCCCGCATTAGCACCCTGTTTTCACAAGGGAGCTGGTGCGGGGTTTTGCTGTTCTTAGGGGACCCCACAGCCCCACCGACACGCCTTTATTGACAATTATTTTCAAATTGTCCATCATTAACCAAGTGAAAACTATTGTCGATAGAGCTTCTCTTCCGCGCACTCGAAAACAAAAACTTCGAGCCCGGCTCTTCGGCTTTCTACTTTTCCTGGCCGTCCCCGCCACAATCCTCTTGGCGATCTCCATAGGCCCCGCGGGAACAGGTTTCAGCAACGGCATCGTCGCGCTGCTCACCCCGCTCATCAAGACGCTTTCCGACGACCTCCCGGCTCTCAACCACCTTCTGCCAGAGATATCCCCTGCCACGCAATCACTTGTCTGGAGCATCCGGCTGCCCCGTGTCCTCCTTGCTGGACTGGTCGGTGCCTCGCTCGCTGTCGCAGGTGCAACCATGCAGGCAGTTTTTCGCAATCCGCTGGCCGAACCCGGTGTTACCGGTGTCTCCTCCGGTGCAGCAGTGGTAGCCGTCATTCTCATCGTCACTGGCGTGGCCGCGAAAGCACCGTGGGTTCTTTCGGCTGGCGCATTCATAGGCGCGTTGCTGGCTGTCATATTTGTCCAAATCGTCGCCGGTCTCAATGGCGGCAGTGGAGCAACCCTGTTGCTCGTCGGTATTGCACTCAACGCGTTCCTCGGCGCAGTCATCTCCGCCACCATCGCGAACGCGCCACACAGCGATGACGCTCAACAGGCCATGTTCTGGCTCAACGGCGATTTAACTGCTTCGAATTGGCAGGACATTGCACTGGCAGTCGGCCCCATTACCGTCGGCACGGTTATCTTGATGATGCTCATTCCCGAACTCAACCTGTTCCTCCTCGGCGAAGAACAGGCCGCTGCCACTGGTATGCGCACAGTGTGGATCCGGCAACTGCTGCTCGCCCTGGCTGCGTTAGTCACGGCAGCGGGCGTCGCTGTCACTGGCGTTATTTCCTTTGTCGGATTGGTCGTCCCGCACCTGATTCGCCTTGCCATCGGCCCCGATCACCGCAGCCTGCTGCCCATTTCTATGTGCCTCGGCGCAGTGTTTCTCATTCTCGCCGACCTCGTCGCCCGCAGTCTCTTTTCCCCAGTTGCTCTGCAAACTGGCACAGTCACCGCGTTCCTTGGCGCACCGGCGCTACTCGCGTTGATTCTTCGGCAAGGTGGCCGCCAGTCATGAGTCAGCAGACACAAAACCTCAGCGACCACGTCACTAAGCCAGACGCCGATAGCACCGCGCTGCTGCGGGCTACCGACCTCAGTGTCGGTTACCGCAATCGGACCGTCGTAAGTGGCGTGAACCTCGCTATTCGACCTGGCGAGGTCCACGGCATCATCGGTTCCAATGGCACCGGAAAATCCTCCTTGCTCCGTGCTATGGCGGGCATTGTGACACCGAGTTCGGGGCAGGTTGAGCTCCTCGGTGCGCCGCTGACGAAGCTTCGTGCCCACGAACGCGCCACCCGGTTGGCGTACCTGCCGCAGCACACACCGGCCGATGCCGCTATTGACGTTCGAACTGTCGTGGCACTCGGCAGGTACGCGCACCACCGTCGGCGTGACCGTTTCCGCAGTTCACTGAACTCCACGGACCACGACATCGTCGCCTATGCCCTCGACCGCGTTGGTGTCACCGCACTCGCCGACCGTCCCATCACGGCTCTGTCCGGCGGGCAGCGGCAATTGGTGTTCATCGCAAAGCTATTGGCACAACAGGCCAAGGTCATGCTTTTCGACGAACCCACTGCGGCCTTGGACATCGGGTTTCAGCTGGAAATCCTCGAGCTCCTCGGCGAGCTTGCCGACGAGGGCCACGGTATCGGAGTCGTCCTTCATGACCTCAACCTCGCGGCCCGCAGCTGCCACCGGCTCAGTGTGATTCACAACGGCGGATTGGAAGTCACTGGTTCCGCCGAAGAAGTGCTGACGCCTCCCCGAATAGATGCGATTTATCGCATCTCCAGCGCTGTCGATACCGATCCACATACCGGTTCGGTGCGAGTGACGGCGTTGGCTCGGGCTCGCCCGGCTGACTGATTGCAGTTGGCTGTTTCAGACTGTCTGACTCACACTGTCTGATTCCAGCTAGCACCAACGCAACCGAAAACTCCCCAACAATCAAAACTCAACACTCAAGGAAGTACTTTCGTGTTTTCACCAACTTCTCCTATCTCTGCCTTGAAGCGAAACTCTAAAAAGGCCGTCACTCTGCCGTTGATTGCAGCACTCCCCCTCGCTGCGGTGGTCGCTTGTTCTTCCTCGGAGGAGACGGCGCAGCAGTCGTCGTCAAGCGAAACTTCGACAAACCAGCAGGCGCAGTGGCCGCGTACTGTGACCGTCGGTGACCACGACGTTACGGTGCAGAGTCAGCCGAAGCGCATCGTTGCACTGTCGACCGAGGTTGCGGATCTGGCGTTGGAACTGGTTGGGCCAGAGCGTGTCGTAGCCGTGACGAAGAATGCGCTCGATGAGAGCTCGGGTAATCAGGTTGAGCTGGCGCGTCAGGTGCCTAACGCGATTGCCAACTCCACGAAGCCGGATCCGGAGCAGATTCTGTCCTATGAGCCGGACATGGTGTTGATGACCAGCCGCCATGATCAGGAGCAGTCGGCAAGTGAGCTGCTGGGTGCCAGCGATGTTCCGACCGCGGCGTTTGCCAGCAGTGATTTCGCCTCGCCGAAGGCGCTGGCAGAGTCGGTGACCAAACTCGGCAAGTTGCTCGGAGCCGAAGATAAGGCGGCTGAAATGGTTGCCAAGATTGAATCGGAAACCGAAGAGATTCTCTCGGAAATTGATTCCACAACTAAGCCAAAGACGCTGGTCCTGTTTGCCCGCGGTGGTCAGAAGATGATTATGGGCATGCAGTCGGCGACGACGAATCTCGTTGAGCTGGCCGGTGGCGAGCCGATCTCGCCAAAGGGCAAGCGTCCGGGTGCCGTTCCCGCTGATCCGGAGACAATTGTGCAGCTGAATCCGGATGTCATTCTGATTCAGGATTTCCACGGCCAGGGCAAGGCTCCATTCCAGGAGTTGCTGGATAACCCGGCGCTTGCCGACGTCGCTGCGGTCAAGAATGATCGAGTGCAACTAATTGATGCGAAGACGACCTCTGGCACCGCCGGAATGCACATGCCCGATGGACTGCGTGAGATCGCTGACGCACTGGCTAAATAGAAAATAGGTTTTCACGTCGCTATGTGGATTCATGAAGCACTGACTTCCCCACCCCGCGGAATGCACTGGGTTTTGTTATCCAGCTGGGGGCGCAGCTTTTTCTTCGCTCTCAGCGCCGTGTCTCTTGGATACACGCTCGATGCTCTCAGCAGTTTGTACGGCGGTGTCGCAGACACCAGTGGCGGCAACTGGTTTGGGCAGTGGGGACTTCATGAATCCCTGTCCGCTGCAATTGTGGCGGTCATTTTGGGAAGCCTCTGTGCTTATGTCACCGAGGCATTGCCACCACGGCTTGCTGGCGAGCAGGAAAAGCTGTGGCGCTCACATGTGGTTGGCAGTGTGCTGAAGCCGGAGTTTTCCGCTCCTGAACAAGCCCCGAAGCACGCGCATGGAAGAGGGCACGGTGGCGGGAAATCCGGTCACTCACACCGAAGCGCGTCCAACACTGGCGAAGGCCTACTCTTCGATGCCGCGACCACAAGCGTCGAACAGACCGCGAACTACCGAGCGACATTTCTCGCTCCCACGTTGGCCTCGTTTAGTGCTCCACTGATCATTTTGGCGGTCTGGGCTTTGTGGGTGGATACGAAAACCGCCTTGTGGCTGGCACTATTTTTCATTTCCACGCCGCTGATCATTATTGGTGCGGGAAAGATTCTGCGGAAATCCAATGCGACGTATCGCCGAAAGCAAGCGAAGGCCACGCATGCCTACTTGGAGATGCTCGAAGGGCTGGGAACATTCAAAGTTCTTGGAGCAATTGATCGAGTCATGGCACGTTTTGCCAGCCAAACTCGCACTGCGATGTCTGAGCTCACCGCCCTACTCGCCCGCAATCAGCTGATGATTATTGTCAACGACGCGGTTTTTGGTATTGCAATGTCGACGACCGCAATCGGTCTTGTCTTGCTGCGTTTGCAGGCAGATGCAATCAGCGTGGGCACGGCCCTCGCAGGTGTTTTCCTATCCGTTCTGCTCTACGAGCCCGTCAATCGCGTCGGCCGCACTTTCTACATCGGACTCGGCGGGCGCACGCATCGAAACGGAATAGTGGAGGTATTCGGTGAGCCTGCCGCTAAAGCGTTCACAACCGGAACAGCGCATTCCGCCAAAGCCTCCGCACCGCACGCACCGGAGATTTCCCTCCGCGATGTGAGCGTTGACATCGGCGAAAAGCGCATTCTCTCCGATATCAACCTGACAATTCCAGCCGGCAGCAGAGTCGGCATCGTTGGCCCCAGCGGTTCCGGAAAGAGCACACTCCTGCGTGTACTCGCAGGCCTACAGCCGCATTCCGGGGAAGTCTGCCTTGACGGCGACGCGCTTTCGACCCCGGAGTTGCTCGCCAACTCGCTGCTCATCTCCCAGCAGCCAGCCATTTTCGGCACCACCGTCGCGGACAATCTTCGCATCGCATGCCCGGACGCAACGGCCGTCGATATGCGAAAAGCACTTCGCGACGTGCACTTACTCGCTGAAATCGAGCAGCGCCCTGGTGGTCTCGATTCGGAGGTCGGCGATCAGGGCAATTGGCTCTCAGGCGGGCAACGACGCCGCCTGGCCATTGCGCGTGGTCTGCTCGGCGCCGCTCCGATTGTGCTTCTCGACGAGCCGACAGCGGACATCGATCGTCGGACGGAAGGTCTCATCAAGGAGTCCTTGACCCGCCTTGCTGAAGGACGAACGAGCATCATGGTCGCTCACCGCATGGAAGCGCTATCGGACGTTGATCTGGTCATTGTCGTCGCCGAAGGCCGGATCGTGGCTGCGGGCAAACCCGACCAACTGAGCACAAGCAATGAGTATTACGCACGAGCGCTGACCGAGGAGAGCTGACATGAACAACATCATCTGGTTGCTGCGCTTTTCCGCACAGGCTCGCGGAGCGCTCAGTGCATCTATCCTCGCACGCGTGGCTGGGCACATTCTGGGTGCATTGATGCTGGCTGTGCCCGCCTGGGCAATTGCCACAATTGCGCTGTCGAAGTGGGACGCAACCGACTCGTCGCAAAGCTTGAGCATGCAGTGGACGTGGGCGGTCATTGGCGTGGTTGCAGGGCTGGCGCTGTTGAAAGCGATTCTGCGGTATGTCGAGCAGTACCTCGGGCATCTGGCTGCGTTTCGGCTGCTCGGCGAGCTGCGGCTGTGGATCGTCGAGCGTCTTATCCCGCAGGCGCCCGCGGTAACCGATGGGCTGGGTACTGCCAGGATTCACACAATTGCGATTCGTGATGTTGACCGAGTGGAAGTCTTCTTCGCGCACACAATTGCGCCCGCGGTGACGGCCGTACTGATTCCGCTGATGGCGGTCGTGACAGCGGCATCGACTGCCGGAGCCCTGCCTGCGATTGCTCTGACGCTGACCTTCGCGGTTGGCTTTGTGATTGCGCTCGCAGGCTCTAAGAAGGCGACGACGGAGGCTTCCGCAACGAACTCCACACGCACGGACATTGCGCAGTACATTGCCGATACGCTGCGCCTTCGGGAGGAAATCCTCATCTACGGCGCAGCCGAGCAGCGGCTGCGGGGATTGCGTGAGCTCGATGAACAGCTTGCTCAGAAAATGCGTGCAGGCGGCAAGCGGGCTGGACTGCGCTCTGGCGCGACCGGACTTCGGATTTGGGGTGGCAGCATTGCCGTCTTTTGTGCTGGTATCCCGGCGCTTTCAGCCGACTACCGTATGCTCCCTGCTGTTTTGGTGACGACGTCCCTGGTGGCGGGAACTGCTTCATCAATGGATTCGATCGAGCGCCTGGCATCTTCTCTGCCAGCGGGACTCAATGCAGTCACTCGGATCAGGGAGCTGGCCGCGCAGCCGCCGACTGTGGAAGAGCCGAAGCAGCCGGAGTCGCTGGACCTGCACCACGCGCAGACCGCGAGGGCCAACTCCGGCGACTCAGTCCCTGCCCTCGAACTGAGCGATGTCAGCTACCGCTACCCTGGCGCCGATAACCCTGCACTGACCAAGATCAATCTGCGCATTGCCTCAGGCCAGTTCATCGGTGTGGTCGGCCCCACCGGTTCGGGCAAGTCCACACTCTCCCGGCTAATCCAGCGGCATGTCGATCCGGATGTCGGCGAGGTCATCATCAATGGCCACAATGCCCGTGACCTCGGCTCAACCAATGTCTGCCGAACGGTTGTTGTCGCAGATCAGAATCCCTTTCTCATGGAGGCCACCATCGCTGAGAATCTATGTCTCGGCGCGCCTGATGGCTGCGAGGTTCCCGAATCACTGATGCACTGGGCGCTCGAACTCGCCGCCATCAACCCTGCTGAGATGCCGCTGGACAGGCCCATTGGCCGCCGCGCGCAGCGGCTCAGCGGTGGTCAGCGTCAACGTCTGGCGCTGGCTCGTACCTACTTACGCGCGGTACTAGCCGACGGCACTAAGCCCAATGACCTCGCTGCACACCTCGCCGGAAAGATTGTTATTTTCGACGAAGCCACCAGCCACCAGGATCCACTGACGCAGGCTCGTATCGTAGACAATGCCCGCGCATGTGGAGCGACCTGCATCTTTATTGCGCACCGACTTCAGACACTGGCCGAGGCCGATGACATCCTGGTCATCGAAAACGGCCAGCTCATCGAACGCGGCACGTATGACAACCTCCTCAACGCAGACGGCGCATTTGCTCGACTTGCGCGCGCCGAGGTCTAGGCTCGGTCTAGCTCTCCGCGCTAAGACTCAGCGCTCGAATACTCATCTAGTGATCCTCGACGAGCTCGCGGAGCCGGGCAAAGATTGCCGCACCATCGTGGCGAATGCCGTCATGCTGGAATGCATTGGTCACATGTGGCCGCAGGTCCCGGTAGCAGTTGGCTGTCTCCATGGAGTACTCGAACGGCACGAAAATATCGTCGAGGTAAACCGCGGCTGCCGAGGTCGGGGCGTCGGCAAGCAAGCGTGCGGAATCATACGGCGAGCTTTCCCAGGTGTGCTGCGCAAATGCTTCCGCCTTTTCCTTGAAAGGAACGAGCGCGGGGTCCTCGTCGAATTGCCAGGGGAAAACGTGCTCACCGGTGAGATAAAACGGCTCGTCTCCTGCAGGATTGGCTTTTTCTTCAAAACCTGGGATTTCCTCGCGAATACGGTGAGCTGCCCAATTAGTTGTGGGCTGGTTCCCGACGCCACCATAAATGGATTCATGAATCGCGGCGTATAGCGGACCGTCGGCGAAACTCACGCGGGTCCCTACATCGGCCAGAAAATCGGTGCGCAATTGCTTTTCGCCATTGCGAATGTGGAATGGCTCTTCCAACAAGTACGCCAGATTGTGGAATCCATCTCCGCGGCCTAATTCAATTCCGATGGTGCGGAATCGGCGAGAACTCAGTCGCTCACCGGTGGGGAGAGTTTCTGCAGATTGCTCGAGGTGCGCGCAGATTTCTCGAATTCGGTTTTCGGCCCACGGATACTCGCGATAAAAACGCTCGTGACGGGTGCGCAGCTTCGCATACGTCGTGCGATAAAGGTCGTCAGCACCACGGTCCAGAACAGGTAAACCGCCTGTGAGATAAGCGTGCTCCACGGATTCCGGATAGCGGCTGAGATACGAAGTAATACAAAACCCGCCAAAGGACTGGCCATACAGTGACCATTTGGCAATGCCCAAATGCTTTCGCAATGCTTCCGCGTCTTCGACGATGTATTCCTGACGCAATTGGGCAAGCCGCTCGGCCGGAACATCTGCAATATTGGCCGCATCAATTCGATGCGAGCGCCCAGTGCCGCGCTGATCCAGCAGGATGACGCGGAATTCCTTCAGCGCCTCACCGATTACTCCGCTGGCACCTACCGGACGCGGTGCCGGAAATCCCGGGCCGCCCTGCAAATAGACAATTGCCGGCGCATCCTCATTTCCTGGCGCATAGATTTCCCTGGCGAAAAGCTCAAATGTCGCGGCATTCGCAGCTTCGGTAAAAGGATCCCAGGGCACCTCAACGGTGTGTTCCTTAATAATGTACCCAAAATGCCTGCTTGCAGTACTCGTCGATGCCATGTCTCTGCCGCTCCTCTAATCCCGCTGCTCGTATTTCTTCATCAGCTTTGCGACGAGTAAATCGGTCGCCTCATCGTCCGCAAGAATTTGATCCAACATCTCCCGGTATTCCCGCTGCCGCAGTGCCGTATCTTCTCCGTAGTCATCATAGGAATCACCGGATAGGTCCACACCGAAATCGGATTCGTCGCTGTCATCCTGCACTGTCTCCTGCTGCGCCGTCGGCATGTGCAGATCCGCTGGGAAGTCCGCATTGAACTCCTCCAGGAATTCCTCCGCGTTGGCCTCGGCGTCGGAACGCGACACTCCCCTATCAACCTCAGCCTGAATGCGACGCTGCAGCGCTTTTTCCATCTGTCGGTGACGCCAGCTGCGGAGGCGTGCGGGCTCGAAACGTCGACCAACCTCGCGGCTCTTGCCCTCTGCTCGACGTGCGAGGACCGCAATCTGCGCCGCGGTGTCGTTCAGTGGCGCCCACTCCGAGTGTGCCGACACTCGCCAATTACCCCAGTACCCCAGCAGCGAAAGCAGGATGCTGACGATAGGACCAATGACCATGGACACGGCCATAAACCCCAAATGGTGGCCTCCGATGACAATGACCGCGCAAGCCACGGCCGGGATGACCGTGGGCTGGTTGCCGCCGAAAACAGCGGGTACTCGCCCGGTCACAATGTCGCGGATCATGGAACCACCAGTGGCGGTGAAAACGCCCATCATGATGCACGGCAGAATGGGCAGACCATACGTGACGCCTTTGACCGTTCCCGTAGCTGCCCAGAGTCCCGAGACCACAGCGTCACCGTGGACCTGAACGTATTCCCAGGTCTTTCCTTTGAAATAGAAAAATCGCGCAATGAGCGCACCAGTAAACGCCAGGATTAGATACTCCGGCTGACTCATTGCAGCGACGGTGCCCTGGTTAATCAGAACATCGCGAATCATGCCGCCGCCCAGTGCGGAGAACAGCGCAATAAAGAAGAACCCGATGATGTCGTAGCCTCGTTGCCGGGCGATGGTGCCACCGATGATGCCCATGAGCAGGACACCACTGACATCGGACCACCGGTACATCGACTCGATGAGCGGATCTACTTCTGCGACGTTCATGATGTTCAAGCTTAGACGCTGCTATTTTTCAAGCATCAACGAAAGGTCGGGATACCCATGGAAAACGCTGACACCTTTGCTTCGGCACGCCCTAGCGACAGGCTCATGCGCGGCATCGCTATCGCCTCTCGCGCGCACGATGGGCACTACCGAAAGGGCTCTGGCGTTCCCTATATCAGCCATCCGATGTCGGTGATGTTGATTGCGGCGAGCGTGACTAACGACGAAGACGTGCTGTTGGCAGCCCTCTTCCACGACATTTTGGAAGACGTGCCGGAAAACTACTCACGTGCCGAGATGGAAGATGAGTTCGGGCCTCGGGTGGTTGAGATCGTCGAGGGCGTCACCAAAGACTCTTCCCTGCCCTCGTGGCAGGAGCGTGCCGATGCCTACCTGGAGCAGCTTTCTCATGGCAGCGAGGAATCTGTCATCGTGGCCGCTGCGGATAAGTTCCACAATCTCAGCCAGACTCTGGAGGATTTAGACCGCGATGGCCACGCTCTGTGGGAACGCTTTCGTTCAACTCCGAGCCAGCAACTGTGGTGGTACACAAGCGTCCGCAACGTGATTGCCGAACGACTGCCCGACTTGCCTTTGCTAGCGGACCTGGGCGTTCTTATTGAGCGCCTCGATTCCTGGGTACAAGAGGCGTAACCTGCGAGTCAACAATTAAACCGACAATAAATCCGGGAACGCGCAACAGGAGAATAATAGTGACTTCCACCGATGCATCGTCCACGACTAATCTGCCCACCACCACTCAGCAGTGGGTTTTAGCTTCTCGCCCGACCGGCCTGCCAACTGACGAGAGTTTCCGCCTTGAGACTGTCGATTTGCCAGAGCTTAACGACGGAGACATTTTGGTAGCCAACTCGGTCGCTACCGTCGATCCATACATGCGCGGCCGTATGAATGATGTCAAGTCGTACGTCCCACCATTCCAGCTCGACCAGCCAATGACTGGCGGTGCTGTGGGCACTGTCCTCGCGTCCAAGTCGGATAAGTTCAAGGGTGGCGACGCTGTCCGCCACTCTTACGGCTGGCAGACCAATGCTGTTATTGCCGATTCCGAGGCAACACCGGTTGACCTCAACGTTGCTCCAGCTGCTGCATACCTGGGCATTCTTGGTCTTACTGGACTTACTGCTTACGTTGGGCTGAGTGCCATCGGAGAGATGAAGGAAGGCGACGTCGTCTTTATCTCTGGCGCTGCTGGCGCAGTTGGCTCGGCTGCTGGTCAGTTCGCCAAGCAGTTGGGAGCATCCCGCGTCATTGGCTCCGCTGGCTCGGACGAGAAGGTTGAGCGCCTGCTCGAACTCGGCTTTGATGCCGCTTTTAACTACAACGACGGCCCGGTTGCAGAGCAGCTAGCAAAGGCGGCACCAGAGGGCATTGACTTCTACTTCGACAACGTTGGTGGAGACCACCTGGAGGCAGCCATCGGCGCGATGCGCACCTTTGGCCGTGTCGCTATGTGTGGCGCAATCTCCCAGTACAACAACACCGGAGCTCCGACCGGACCACGCAACCTAGCTCTGGCCATTGGCAAGTGCATTACGCTGCGCGGCTTCGTATTGGGCAAGTACCTGCACCTGGCGGGAGAATTCCAAGAGAAGATGGCTCCGCTGGTCGTCAGCGGTAAGGTCGCTTACGATGTCACCACTCGCCACGGTATCGAGAACATGCCAGCTGCATTCCTCGAGCTGTTTAGCGGAGGCAACACCGGCAAGATGGTCGTAGAGTTCTAAAGACCTGCCTTGCGCGGAACCGAGACTTCCTTCAGCTTGCTGGACATCGCGACACCAACCAATCCCATCAGCGCCAGGAAGATCAAAGCTGCCGCGGGACCGAAGCTAGCGATAACACCTGACAACGCACCGACGATGAGCAGGACAACGCCCATGATGGTGTTGGCCGCTCCGACGTACTCGGTGCGCTTGTCTCCTTCTGCCATGTCAACGACATAGGTCGACCGAGCCACGCGAACACCGGCGTGGACGACCGACATTGCGAAGAAGCCGAGTGGGAATATCCAGGCATTGGTGCTGGTGGAAAGCCAGTGTGAACTGGCGACCAGCAGGAAAAGCACAATCGAACCGACCAGCGAAGAGTAGGTCAGGACCTTCTTCGAGGATTTATCAGACCAGATTCCGGCGACTTTTCCGCCAATGAGCGACGCGAACCCGGCGGCGAGCATGAAGATGCCGACGTTTGCGCTCACTCCCCCGCCACTACCGTCAGAGGCTTCCAGGTCAGCACCCACCTGTGCACTTAGCGTGACGATGAACGACGTGGATAGTGCTGTGACCAGCAACAAGCTACGGACAATCACGAAGTCACGGAAGTTCTTATCCTCCGCAAATAGCCGCCAGGTGTCCTGCCACCAGGTTTTATTCGGCTCGTCCTTGTCATCTTCATTGGTGGGCTCGACAATTCCGCGGAAGATCAAAACCGCTGCCACCCACGACAGCGCCGCAACAAAGATGAGCCCCGCCACGATTGGTTTGGTGACGTTGTCGCGGATGATCCACAACACCGCACCAACGATAATTGCGGCGACACCGCCCAACATCGCAGCTCGGCCGCTGATCTGACCGCGCTGCCCCTTCGGAATCGTGCGTCCCTGAACATCCTTGGAGGCCATCGAGCACAGGGCTCGTGCCGTCGCAAAGCCTGCAAGCGCGACGATGATAGCGATGCCAAGCGCGGTGCCTTCCAGGAACAACGCCGCCAGACCAATCAGCACCGCCGCGATGGCTTGCCCCAAAGCACCAGCGATCCAGACGGTTGTGCGGCGCGGGCGAGACTTTACCCAGGGTGTCAGCGCTGCCTGCGGAAGCATCGAACCAGACTCGCGCACCGGCACAAGCATGGCGATGAAGAAGCCCGGCGCGCCAGCCGAATGCAGCAACCATGGCAACAACGTCTTTGCCGCAACGATCTGGTCGCCGATATTCTGCAGACCATTCGCCCAGACGTAGCGCTTGGCATTCGCGCGGGCGTGTTTCTGCACCGACTCTGGGTTGTCCCCTACAGGTTTGTCAGCTTCCGAGCTATCCGTCATACCTTTCACGCTACCTGTCCGCAGCAACGGCGCTGACGCACGCGACTGTCTGCTCAGGCCAGTCGAAGCACGAAACGCGCTTGCCCCTTCTGCCATTACACTCGCGGGAAGAACATCTAACATCTTCAACGAAAGTAGAAATATGCCCGCTGACCTTTATCGACGTCTCTCCAACCTCGATGGCAAGAGCTACGGTGCATACAAATCTCTTCGTGGCTCCCACGAGCTGCCAGACCTGGACGCGACGCTATTTATCGACAAGGTCCAATCCGACCCCTACGCCCCGGCATCGCGGGCACGTGTCCACATTCCGCTGTCAGTGCTGGACTACCGCGGTGCGTCGCGGTCACAGCCCGGCAGGTTCAGCACGGCGGAGCTCGATTTGCTCAACCGCCGCCTCGTGCGCGCTTTGAAGAAGTATGGTCGCGGACTATTCATTGATTCTCCAGGTCAGCAGGTCTTGCGCCGAGCAGCTATCACGGAGCTCCGTGGGGATGCGCACGGCGTCGATAAGCATGGCGATGTCCTACAAATCTGCCTGGAAATACAGCTGCCCGCCCGCGGTCGGCGCATTCTCGGGCGTGAGGCGGCGCGCTTGATCTGTGAGGATCTGTTGGACGCGCTTGACGACGCCATCGTGAACGCACCCATCGATGTGCTCGAAGCAGCTGCGGAATTGGAGCATGACCAGCTCTTTTTGCGCCGTGCAGTGGCGGACGCGGACCTGATTGGGTTTGTGGCAGACGGTGCGGTGTTGCCTCGTCAGGCGGGCAATAGCCAGCTGCCGAAGCCCGGCGCGACTGCGTTTACCTCGCCGGAATCGCTGCAGCACCGTTTTCAGCTGCCGTCGGGCAAAACCGTGCATGGCATGGGTATTCCGCGGGGCGTGACGTTGATTGTCGGTGGCGGTTATCACGGCAAGTCCACGTTGTTGTCCTCCCTGGTCACGGGTGTTTATAACCATGTCGCTGGCGATGGCCGCGAGTTTGTAGTCGCCGACGAGACTGCGGTTGCGCTGCGTGCCGAGGACGGCCGAGCCATCACTGGTGTGGATATCTCGCCGTTTATCAACGGCCTTCCCTCCGGTGATGACACGACTCGATTTTCCACCGCGAATGCATCGGGGTCGACGTCCCAAGCTGCGGGCCTGATGGAGGCGCTAGGTTCCGGTGCGCGCGTGCTGCTCATCGACGAGGACACTTCCGCAACCAACTTCATGATTCGCGATGAGCGCATGCGCCGCCTCATCCCCGATGACCGCGAGCCGATTACTCCACTGGTCGCACGGGTCCGCGAGCTCTGGGAAAACCACGGAATCTCCACGGTCATCGTCGCTGGTGGGTCCGGCGCATTCATCGATGTCGCGGACACCGTGATTGCTATGGATGCGTACACGCCTTACGACGTCACCGAGCGCGCCCGTGAACTTCGCGAATCGGCTACTCCGGCTGAGCCTTCGCCTGCTTTTGCGCAGATCGGTGAGCGTTTTCTGCAGGCTGACTTCCCTACCGGTGTTGGCCGTGGTGGGCATGGCGGCCGCGGCGGCGGTCGCGGTGGGCGCGGTGGCGGTGCGAAACCACCTAAGCCACCGCGTGCTCGTGGTCTAGAGCTGATTCAGGTGGGCAAGGACAATCTTGATTTGCGCGCTGTCAGCCAATTGATGGACTCCTCCCAAACAGAAGCAATTGCCCGGATTCTGGGCGCCGTCGTAAAGCAGCTCGATGGGCGTACTGACCTCACCGACCTAATCCAGCGCGAGTACGACAACTTTTGTCATTCACTCTTCGATGTGACAGCTGAGTTCACCAACTCTGGTCATCTGGCCGAGCCTCGCGTCCAGGAGGTCGCAGCGGCAATCAATCGGCTTCGGCTCTTGCGGTAGAGCCTCGAAGATTGGCGGACCCCGGCCCCGCTCCCTCCCCTGCGGCTGCCCCAGCTAACTTCCTCGACGGATTTCGGCGTCAGGTCTTGACCTTGACGCGGCGTCAAACAGAAAGATGATTCCCGTGAGCAACAACGACAACGAGTACACCATCGGCGAGGCAGCCGAGCTCCTGGGCGTTACCACGCGCACGCTGAGGCATTGGGATGCCATCGGACTACTCAGCCCGCAGTATCGCACGTGGTCCGACTACCGCCTCTACACCGACGAGGACATCGACACCGCGCTGGAGATTCTGGTCTACCGCGCCGCTGGTGTGCCGTTGAAGACTATCGAGGAGTTCATCCACGGCGATTCCTCCCCGAGAAGTCGAAAAGATCGTTTGCTCGCACAGCGAACTGTTCTCACCGAAAAGATCGCTGACCTGCACCACATGGTGCAGTCTTTGGACAAACTGATTGAGGAAGGACACACGATGGAAGCAAAGACGAAGGCAGAGCTTTTGGGCCGTGACTGGCAGAAACTCGAAGCCGAAGCTGAGGAGCGCTGGGGCGACACTACTGAGTGGGAGCAGTCTCAGCAGGCTCAGGAAAAGATGAAGGACAGCGACTGGGCCGAGCTTGAAGCAGAGGCTAAGGATTTTGCCGATGCGCTTGCCGACGCCGCCGAGCGCCACGTCGAGCCCGGTTCCGCTGAGGCGGCCGAGCTAGTTGACCGTCACTTGGCCTCTATTACTCGCTTCTACGAGGCTGGTCGAGAAAAGCAGATTCTGTTGGCTCGCATGTACGTCGCTGATTCCCGGTTTGATCGGTACTACCGCGGCAATGCTGGCTACCTGCTGGAGCTGATTGAAGCTCAGGCCCGTAAGGAAGGCATTGACCCGGCAACTGCCGAGTGGCGGTAAATACAGGGAAGCAGCCGTTCAGCCCGGCCTTCCGATCCGGGACTGAATCGGCATAGAATTGCCTCATGAAATTCATCGAAGCCGCAGACTTCACCGCTGATCGCCCGTGGGGCGCACTGGATGTGGTCACTATGACTGGAGCCACAAGCGTTCGGCTCCACTGGAGCGATCAGCCATACAAGTGGCACATCAATGATGGCGAAGAGGTCTTTGTGGTTGTCGACGGAGCCGTCGATATGCACTACCGCGATGCGGGAGAGGAATGCGTACGCACATTAACGCCTGGCACTATCTGTTTCGCAGAAGCCGGCGACGAACATGTCGCGCACCCGCAGGGCGAGGCGCGCATGCTTGTCATTGAAAAAGAAGGCTCAGTCTAGCCCACAGCAACAGCAGCTGACAGTGCACACTTCGGCATCTCCATAACTCCGTCATATCCCCGACTCGGGAAGGAATTAACCATGAAATTCTCTCGCTCTATCGCCGCTGTCGCCATCGGTGCCGCTACTGTGCTGGGCGCTGTTGCTGCCTCTCCAGCTGTCGCACAGGCTATTGGTTGCCCCTTTGCACCAGTGCACAAGTATGAAGAACACCGTTTCTCCGGTTCTTCGACTTCAGCAGATGCTTTCAAGGTTTGGTTTAACGGTGGCGTCTACATTGAACCAATCGTCGAAACGCTGGATTTGGTTGAGCTTCAGGTTAACGACACCCAGGTCGCTCAGGCTGGCGACATCATCTACAAGGATGAAGACGGCAACTTCTGGGTGAAGTAGCCTACGCAGGAAAAACAGGGCTCAATTACAGGTCTAACCCCATGGCAGATTAACCTCATCTGAATAGGGCTATAGCGCTTAGCGTTGTGGAGTCACTGGTACTCTGTCTCGCACCTTTTGCAATTTCTGCCACGAGCCCTCGTTTTCAGGAGTGTTCCACCATGGAAATCATCATCGTCGATTCTGAGGCCGAAGTCGCGAGCATCGCTTCGGACTACCTCGCTCACTACGCCAACAAAGGTGGAAACCTCGGTGTAGCGACAGGATCGACTCCGCTTGCGACGTATCGGGAACTGATCCGTCGCCATCGGGCTGGTGAAGTCACCTTCGAAGACTGCAGTTTCTTCGCACTAGACGAGTACGTGGGGCTGCCCATCGAGCATGAGCAGAGCTACTACCACGTGATTCACAATGAGTTTTCCGATCACGTGGATGTCGACCCGGCGAGGGTCCACATTCCCGATGGCCTCGCGGACGATATCGGCGCGGCCTGCGAGGATTACGAGCGAAAGATCATCGAGGCCGGCGGCATCGACATTCAGTTGCTGGGCATCGGCACCAATGGCCATGTCGGTTTTAACGAGCCCGCCAGCTCTTTTGGTTCCCTAACGCGCATTAAGACGCTGCACCCGCAGACCGTGCTCGATAACGCCCGGTTCTTCGACTCTGCAGAAGACGTGCCGTACCACGTGGTCACCCAAGGGCTTGGCACCATTTCACGTGCGGGGCACCTCCTGCTGCTGGCCACCGGCACCGCAAAGGCGCACGCTATTGCCGCCTCCATCGAGGGCCCACTGAGCGCTTCCATGCCGGCTTCCGTGTTGCAGCTGCACCCGCGAGCCACGGTTGTGATTGACCAAGCTGCAGCCAGTGAGCTGAAGAACAAGGAATACTACGAGTTCACCTACGCTCATAAGCCGCAGTGGCAGAAGGATATGTGGAAGTAGGCCCCGGCCCTCCCCGGCCCCTTCCTCCCACGACTAGTCAGCGCTAGTCGTCATCATCCATCTCTAGCTCGGGGTCTTCGGCACGCGCCTGCTCGTAAACTTCCTTCGCGGCCGTGAGATTAATGACGCCGATGACAAGTCCCACGACGATGTCCGGCCATGCGCTGAACCAGAAAACGGTGACTACTCCGGCGGCGAGGATGAGCAGGTTCGCCAGGACGTCGTTACGCGCCGCCAACCACGCGCCACGCATGAGCGCACTGTCGGCCTTGCGCAGGTTCATCAGCAAAATCGCGCAGACCAGGTTGATGACCATCGCAATAATCGCCGTCACCGACAGAGTTAGCGGCTCTGGTGGCTCACCGCTAATCATCTTCCAAATGGCAGTGCCGAACGCCGCGATCGCCGGAATCAGAATCAGCCCGGCAAGGCCGAAGCTCGCTTTACGACGGCTCGCCAGCGACCAACCCAATGCGGTGAGAACCAGCAGGTTGATGAGGAAATCTTCAAGAAAGCCCGCAGCGTCAGCAAACAGGGCTGCGGAGCCAATAACTGAGGCAACAACTAGTTCAATGAAGAAGCCGAGAAGATTCAGGCCTGCAACCCACGCGACAATTCTGCGGGCGCGGTGATCCAAAGTCGATGAGGTAAACACGGGGGATATCGTAACGCCCGCCGCGAGTACCATCGAAACCTATGACCTCCGCACAGAAATTCCACTCAGAGATGAAGGTTCCCGGCGGCAAATTGGTTGTCGCCGACTGCGAGACCACAGGCGACACTATTTCGTCGATAAGCATTTCGGGCGACTTTTTCCTCGAACCCGATGAGGCCTACGACATCATTAATGACGCTCTCCTCGGTGCGCCTGCCGAGGACAACACGGAACGCCTTCAGGCTCGCCTCGATGCGGCGCTAAAGGATTTTGAGGATCAATCCGACCGCGAGGTGCGACTGCATGGCTTTGATACCCACGTTATTGCGCAGGTCGTTCGCCGCGCACTGACGCAGGCTGTCGACTTCACCGATTTGGAGTGGGAGGTTTTGCAGCCGGGTGTCCTGCCAACGGTGCTGAATGTTGCCCTCGACGAAGTCCTCCTTGACCAGGTCAATTCTGGTCAACGTGGTCCAACTCTGCGGTTCTGGGATTGGGAAGACCGTGCCACCGTCATCGGCTCCTACCAGTCCTACGTCAACGAACTCGAACCCGAGGGCGTAGAGAAGCACGACGTACAGGTGGTGCGTCGTCTTTCCGGCGGCGGTGCGATGTTCATGGAGGGCGGCAACTGCGTCACCTACTCGCTCTATGTGCCAGAGAAGCTGGTCGCTGGCCTTAGCTACGTCGAATCCTATGAATTCCTCGACCGCTGGGTTATCGCTGCGCTCGCGCAGCTCGGCGTCAATGCGTGGTATGTCCCCATCAATGACATCACCTCCGATGGCGGCAAGATTGGTGGTGCCGCGCAGAAGCGCCGTGGTTCGACGGTGCTCCACCATGTCACCATGAGCTACGACATCGACGCTGACAAGATGATGGAAGTCCTGCGCATTGGCAAGGCCAAGATTGCCGACAAGGGCTTGCGCAGCGCAAAGAAGCGCGTCGATCCGCTCCGCCGCCAGACGGGTGCCAGCCGCGCCGAAGTCATTGACGCGATGAAGCAGACATTCATCAACCGCTACGGCGCCGCCGAGGTATCGCTTTCCGACGAGGACTTCGCTGCGGCGCAGCATCTTATTGACACCAAATACGGCACGGAGGGCTGGACTCACCGAGTCCCCTAAACGTCGCACTGCTTACTTGTATACGACAGCTGGTCGGGAAAAGGAGTTAACTAAAGGAGACAAGTAAACAAAGGAGAGTCGACGTGAGCGGCGAGCGTGCAATTGGGTCCTATCCTGCGAATATGCACCAAAACCTGGTGAAGGGTTCGGCGCGCGCCGTAACAACACCGCCGTGGTGGTCTCCCCGATATCGAAGGCACCGGAATTGTGATTCACGGGCGCCCACTACAGAGCTTGAACGGTGTCGGCGAATTCACCGAGACACTGGCCACAACGCCGCTACAGCCCCCGCGAGAGGTTCCAGCGCAGAACCGCAGGCCGGTCATGGTAGCGACCAAGCACTGACAGGGACGCAGTATTCAATGGGAAGGACTGGCCAAGTTCAATGGGCAGTTCCAACCAGGCCGTAGTGAGCGCACGCAGCGAGTGACCGTGGGCGAATAGAATCGCCTTGTCTTCACCCGATTCACGAACCCTTTTGACTACACGTTCAACGCGCTTGCGGACTTCTTCCGCGGTTTCGCCATTGGGCACACCGTGAGTCCAAATCTGCCAGTCGGGAACAGTCTTCTGCACTTCCTTCGAGGTAATCCCCTCGTAGTCGCCGTAGAACCATTCCGCGAGATCCTCTTCGACTTCGAAGTCGTGGAATCCTGCCAATCGAGCGGTCTCTTGGGCACGCTGGCGGGGTGATGCCAGCACTAGCCCAAAGTCCTTCGGATCCAGCCAGCCGTTCAGGGCCTCGGCTTCTTCCCGACCGTTGTCAGTCAGAGGAAGATCAGTTACCGATGTGTGCTGTCCAGTGCGCGACCACTCAGTTTCGCCGTGCCGCACGAGATATAAATCAGTCATAGTTCCAGCTTAGGCTTATCTGAAAGTGCGGTTAGCCGCGGCAGCCCTGCTAGCCCATCACGGGGTCACGGATCCGGCTACGAACGCTGCTTAAGTGTTTCCACTGCGCGGTCGGCAAGCTCCTCGCCAGCACCGTCATAAAGGTAGACGGCCATGTCGGCACCAACGTTGAGAAGCTGATCCTTAAACCTCTGCACCTTAGTGGTGGTAGCAACCACGGCTTCGGTGTCCTGCTTACGGATGTTCTGAATCATCGCGTAGGTCTCAGCGTGCTCAGACAGCGCCAACACGTACAGCGCTGGTTTCTTCTCCAACTCGATGTGGTGCCACAGCTCTGGGTCTGTCACATCACCCGAGATAACCTGGTAGCCCTGCTCACGCAGCTCTTCGATGCGATCCTCATCGAAGTCAACGCCGAAGACGTTCATGCCGTACTCATTAACCAACCTGCCGTAGACACCGACGCCGACGCGCCCCATACCCATGATGAGGGCATCAGCGTTATCAATAATGACCGTTGCCTCTTCTGGGACCAGGCGGTCCTCTGGGGTTTCTGGGACGAACTTCTGCAGGAAGCTGACCAGCTTGTCCTCATGCGGGACCATCAGCGAGCTGGCAATGAAGCTACCCGCCACGGCGACCGCCATGATCGAGGTCCACTCATCGGGCAGAATGTCCTGTTGCGTCGCCGCTGCCATGACAATGAGACCGAACTCCGAGTAGTTACTCAGCGTCAGGCCCGCCAACGCGCTAGTGCGCAGGGACAGTCCGGTGCGCTTGAGGATCCCGATGAAGATAGTGACCTTGAACACCAGGAACAGGACCATAATCGCGGCGATAACGTAGCCGCCAGCACTTGGCAGACCACCGAGGCCAATTTGGATAAAGAACGCGACCAGCAGCAGCTCGCGGATACTAATCAGAGCTTCCGACAGACGGTCAGAAATTGGGTGCGAGGACAGCAGAATACCGGCAACCAAGGAGCCCAGCGAGCCGGACAGCCCTGCCAGCTCGAAAGCCGAGTACGCGGCCACTGCGATGCCGATACCGGTGAGAACCAGCAGCTCAGTGCGGAACATGCGGTTGGGAAGACGCGCCGCCAGCGGACGGATGAAGAACAACAGTGGTAGAGCCAGCGCCCACAGCTCCGGGGTCTTACCCGACGATGCCACCAGCACACCAACCGCAATGATGTCCTGCAGAATGAGCACACCAATCGCGATGCGTCCGATGGCCGAAGCACCGCGGTTCTGCTCCTCCAAGTGGCTCATCACGAACACCGTCGACGAGAAGGAAGTCGCAATGCCGATGTAAATCAACGCAGTCACCGACAGCCCGGTGAGCTCACGCAGCGGCAAGAAACTGGCGATACCGAATAGCGCGGCAAAAACTACCGTGTTTAAAAATGCGTGGCCCAACCCCGAAAAGACCACTCGCGGCGCCACGATATCCTTCGGATTTAGCTTCAGACCAATCGTGAACAGCAAGGTGGTAACACCGAGCTCGGCCAGCGAATCAATGAACGGGATTTCCTCGAGCCCCATTGCATGAACGGCAAAACCGGCCCCAAGGAAACCAATCAGCGGCGGCAGCCGAAGCAACGACGCACCGAGCCCGCCGATAATCGAAAACAGTATTGCTGTTAGGTATACGGATTCCACCCATCAAAGATAACGGCTGACACAACTGATAAATGCAGAGGTTGGCCATTAACCGTTCTTTGCCACCCGACTGGGGCTAGCGTCTTGGGAGCTAGCGTCGGTACGGAACCTCGCCCAATGCAATCGGCTGCGGGTGCTCCGCCACCCACGCGACCGCCCCTGCCGTCAGCGCATCAACGTCCTGCTCACCAGCTTTACGCTGCTTTACGACGGCCATTGCATCCTCGGCAGCCCCAACCGTCTCCAGCCAAAAGTCGGTCATCGCGACAAAGTCTTCGTCCCAGTTGACGTAGCCCATCTCCAGGGCCTCGTACCCGAGCCGGCCAACGATTCGAATAACCTCGCCCTGCACAGTCGCGGCTGCGCCACCACCCGGCACCAGGTAGTTCCAGAGGTATCGGAACTGGCCGTTGGTCGACTTGCCTGCGGGGACAATGATGTCGCTGTGGCCATCGTGAGGCGTAATCACGTCCGGACGTTCCGCACCGATGCCCTCGTAGAGGCGATCCATGACCGGCTGGTACTTGTCGCGCTGCTTGTCTGACATGCGGTTGTAGCGGCGACCGAATTTGGTGAACTCTTCGCGGACTTCGTCGTCGATTTCCGACCCAGCGTCCAGGAGCACCTCGATACTCTCTAGGACTCGACTTAGGGCATCGGTATCGGCGGTAGCGACGGCCTCTTTGAACGCTGTCCGGCCGTGACCGAGCCGGTTCTCGCGGTGAAGGTCAGCGCCATTTTCCAGCAGAAGCGCAATGGCCTTGGGCTGATGGCTCTTCGCAGCCATGAAAAGCGGCGGATGGGTGCCCGCTTCGATGTCTGCACCGCAGTCGAGCAGGAGCTTCATCTTGTCGATGTCGCCCCGGCTTGCGTGCTCTGCCAGGGCGGTTTTACCGAAGCGGTTCTCGGTGTTGACGTCGATCCCCTGGTCGATTAGCCAGCGCATGAGCTCTGGTGGGGTGCCACGGAGCGCCAGTGCAGTGTCCTTGCTGTAGCCAAAGACTGCGTCGAGAGCGCAAGTGTCATAGACGGCCTTCAGTGCATCCATGTCACCGGCTTCGAGCAGCTCTTCGAAGTTCTCGACCAGTTTCTTCCGCTTCCGTGGCATGTGACGGCCCTTTCTACGCGCCTATGGGGCTTGGGCAAATGGGATGACGAGTCAATGGAGTCGTGCGTGATTGGTTGACACCTCACGAAGCAACAGCATCGTTAGGTTATGCACGCAGACTAGCGGAAGTCAGAGAGTTTGGCGCGGGAAATTGACAAATGGACCGTCGCAATATCCCTAGAAGCAATAATTAGAAGTCAGAAAACTAAACTTGGGAAAAACAAAAACAATGATTTAAATTTCAGAGCTACCACAGAATACAATAATAACACAAAATAGAAATACCCTTTTCAGCCGTGGAACCCTACTGAGAATTCTTCCTCTTCATATACTGAACCAATTCAATAGGGGCCCAAACTGGAAACAACACTACTTTTAGAAAACGCTTCCCTAATTTTGGGATTATCCTTTTATCCTCGAATGAGTAAGAATAAGCTTTCCTTTGACAGTTCCCTATTGCATCACTGGAATCACAAGAATCCACAATTTCGCGTTTAACGTGATATTTCTTATAAACAAGTGAATTGTGTAATTGCGTCGCCGACCAAACATGAGAGTTTCTCATTAATCGCTGCGATATCTCCGAAACACGGATCCTATCACCTTCATGGACAATGGCGTATTTCCGACCTAAAGAATCAATCGAGCGCATCTCCAGATTTTCAATAAACGAAATATCATCCCAATTCATATGAATAGCTTCATCCATCAAGCAATAAATACCGATATCAGACGTTGAATGTGCAACTCTTGCCGCGGCAGATTCATATTCACGCAACGCCCGTAGTACTTCTAATTTCTTTCGATTAGCTTCTAACATAGAACCGCTGAACAAATTTAGAGTACGGACTTCACTAGAACATTGAGCTGCTGCGATTCCAGCGTCATAAAGACTAACGGATAAAGACTCTCTAAAGTTACTTTCGTTCGCACGCAAGCGATCCCAGGAAGCAATCAAGAACGTGGCTAATGAAGAAATTAATGCGACGGCAGCCGCTTGCCAGAAATCCATGGCGGTGTGGGGGCTTCAGACGGCTACTTACCGCCCTCGTCGGTGGACAGCGCAGCCACGAATGCCTCCTGTGGCACCGAGACCGAACCGATGTTCTTCATGCGCTTCTTACCGGCCTTCTGCTTCTCCAGCAGCTTGCGCTTACGGGAAATGTCACCGCCGTAACACTTAGCAAGGACGTCCTTGCGCAGTGCACGGATGTTTTCGCGGGCGATAATCTTCGAACCGATTGCAGCCTGAACCGGGACCTCGAACTGCTGGCGAGGAATCAGCTCGCGCAGCTTCTTGGTCATCTTGTTGCCGTACCACTGGGCGTTGTCGCGGTGGACGATAGCGGAGAAAGCATCGACTGCTTCGCCCTGCAGGAGGATATCCACCTTGACCAGATCCGCAAGCTGCTCGCCGGCATCTTCGTAGTTCAGCGAGGCATACCCCCTGGTACGGGACTTCAGCATGTCGAAGAAGTCGAAGATAATCTCGCCCAGTGGCATCTTGTAGCGCAGCTCCACGCGGTCTTCCGACAGGTAGTCCATACCGCCCATCTCACCGCGCTTCTGCTGACACAGCTCCATGGTGGGGCCAACGAATTCACTCGGCACAACGATGGTGCACTTGACCATCGGCTCGTAAATTTCGCGGAGCTTGCCCTCCGGCCAGTCACTCGGATTGTGAACAGTGACCTCGGTGCCGTCCTCAATGACAACGCGGTAGACAACGTTCGGAGCCGTCGAAATCAAATCCAGGTCGAACTCGCGCTCGAGGCGGGCACGGGTAATCTCCATGTGCAGCAAGCCCAAGAAGCCACCGCGGAAACCAAACCCGAGGGCAACCGAAGTCTCCGGTTCGAATGTCAACGAAGCGTCGTTAAGCTGGAGCTTTTCCAACGCATCACGCAGGTCAGGATAGTCCTGCTGAGAGATTGGGAACAGACCTGAGTAGACCATCGGCTTTGGCTCTGCGTAGCCCTCCAGCGGCTCCTCCGCCGGCGTTGCGTTCAGCGTGACGGTATCACCGACCTTGGACTGACGGACGTCCTTCACACCAGTGATGAGATAACCGACCTCGCCGACGCCAAGTCCCTTACACTTCTTCGGTTGCGGCGAAACAATGCCGATTTCCAACAGCTCGTGCTTGGTGCCGGTGGACATCATTTGAATGACTTCACGCGGCTTGAGCTGCCCATCAACAACACGGATGTACGTGACCACACCACGGTAGGTGTCGTAGACCGAGTCAAAAATCAGCGCACGAGCAGGCGCCTCCGGATCGCCGACCGGTGCCGGGACGAGCTCACAGACTCGGTCGAGCATCTCCGCAACGCCCTCACCGGTCTTGCCCGAAACACGCATGACATCTTCCGGCTCGCAACCGATAATGTGCGCGATTTCCTCCGCGTACTTATCCGGATCCGCGGCCGGCAGGTCAATTTTGTTCAGAACTGGGATGATCTCCAGGTCATTTTCCATGGCCAAGTACAGATTGGCCAGCGTCTGCGCTTCGATGCCCTGAGCGGCGTCGACAAGCAGAATCGCGCCTTCACACGCCTCTAGCGCACGCGAGACCTCGTAGGTGAAGTCAACGTGACCAGGCGTATCAATCAGGTGCAGGACAATCTCTTCCCCCGCGTGCTGACCTGTGCTCGGAACCCACGGCAGGCGCACGTTCTGGGCCTTAATAGTGATGCCGCGTTCGCGCTCAATATCCATATTGTCGAGGTACTGATCGCGCATGTCGCGCGCCTCCACAACACCCGAGAGCTGCAGAATTCGGTCCGCCAGGGTGGACTTACCGTGGTCAATGTGCGCAATAATGCAGAAATTTCGAATCCGTGAGGGGTCCGTAAAAGTCTGCTCCGCAAAATTCTTGGTCACGTTGGGTCTACTCCGAAAAATAAAGACGTTATGGGCATTGGGGCGCGGCGTTGGCCGACCCATATGCGCCGGCCTCGAAAACCGACCAGCCGGGCTTAAATACAATCACGCACAATCTTACCTATCGATTCCCTCCGCACTAAACCTCTAGACTTAGATTCCATGAGCTCCACTTCGTCCACCGATAAAAATGAACGCGAAAGCTGGCCACGCCGCCTGCGCAATCGCATCAGCGCGCGTCTTTTCGCCGGTACCGAGTGGTTCCGCGGCCCCGACACCCTCGATGAGGCACTGTTTAAGCTCAACACGCAACTTGGGCTCGCTCAGGACACCTCGCTTTCCGACGAGTCCAAGGAGGCTCTACTTCGACTGCGAGATTCGGTGACCATCGCGCGCCCAACCGCGGAGTTGGCCCGCACAATCGTCTACAGCCCCGACATGGATGGTCAGGCCGACCCCGGCGAAGTGGTATGGATTCCGCTGCAGCTCGAAGGTGAAAATGCTGCCCTGCGCGAGCGCGCTGTGGTCGTGGTTGGGCGCCATGACCAGTACCTATTGGGCATGCTGATTTCCACCCGCAGCGAGCACAGTGAGCACCCGGAGTGGCTGTTTATCGGCAGCGGGTTCTGGAATGAAGACCCCAAGCCATCGTGGGTTCGCATGGACCGTATCTTGCTCATCCCAGAATCGGGTATTCGCCGCGCAGGTGCGATGATGCCCCGTAGGCGCTTTGAGCTCATCGCCGCCCGACTTCGCGGAGATTACGGCTGGAATTAGGCAGTAGCTGGAGTTAGGCAGCGGCTGGTATTAGGCAGCGCTGTTTGCTAGAATTCTGCAAGTTGTTTACCGTTGCGTTCCTTTGCGGCGAGCGCGGGCAGGACCTTGGGTTCGCGTTTTCATCGTCGTATAAGCGCAGTGGGCGGTTTTAACTCGCTGGTTAATTAGTTTGACCAGCAGAGGTTCGACCCGAAATTTGCACTGTGATCAGGACTTTTCTTGGTGGCGGGCGGTAACAATTCCAACTACTACGGATACAAGAGGTATTCACGATGGCAAACATCAAGTCCCAGATCAAGCGCAACAAGACCAACGAGAAGGCTCGCCTGCGTAACCAGGCTATCCGCTCCGCAGTCCGCACTGAGATCCGCAAGTTCCAGGCTGCTGTTGAGGCTGGCGACAAGGCTGCTGCTGAGGCTCAGCTGCGCGTTGCTTCCCGCAAGCTGGACAAGGCTGTCACCAAGGGCGTCTTCCACCGCAACACTGCGGCTAACAAGAAGTCCGGTATGGCTAAGGCTTTCAACAAGCTGGAGGGCTAATTCCCTTTTGGCGCTGTGCCGTTCTTGTGGCGCTTGTGCCGTGAAATTAACCGCTTCCTGCTATTTTCCGATTTCATTTCGGATGTGGCGGGAGGCGGTTTTTATTATTTAACCCCAACGCGAGTTAGTGACTGCGTTTATGGCTGGCGGCGGTGGGGCGATGCGAGTTACTGACTACGTTTATGACAAAAATGGCCTGAAAAATGGCTTGAAAGTGTCATAAACTCACACAGTTTCACATTTGCAGCCCTTTGAGCAGGGCCTGGGCCCCGCCTCCCACACTGTTGGTTGTTGATTTCCATCGCTTCGGTTCCAGCACACCGACATGCAGCCACCAACACACGGCCAGCGAATGCGGTTGCGACTCCGGTGGATTGACCGGAAAACGGGTTTGAATCAGGCCCAGACACGTATTCGCAGAACCGAGCCCCTATTCAAGCGCGATTTACATAACGTGACCTGCTGGAATGTCTTGAATCTGACAGACTTCTTGTCTATTAACCCTAAAATTGCTGCGCATTATCTGAGTATCCACGAGAATCGACTACGCCAGCACAATTTCTACAGGAAGGAACGTCATGCCGAAGACAACTTTCACAACGGTCGCGCATGCCCCAACCAACCTCGAAACCACGGTGACCTCTCGAGACATGAGCTTCACTTTGGACGAGCCTACTGACCTCGGGGGAACCAACGCGGGCATGAACCCGGTCGAGGCGCTGCTCGGAGCCCTCGGCGCCTGCAAGTGCATCGTTGTCCGCTCATTCGCCGCTGCCCACGGCATCAAGCTCAACGATGTCAAGGTTGAGTGCTCCGGTGTGCTCGATCCAGACGGTTTCATGGGGAAAAACCCGGAAGCAAAGATCGGTTTCTCCGAGATTCACACCCGCTTCCACATTGATGCAGACAACACGAGGGAGGAACTGGTCGCATTCCTCGGCTTTGTTGAATCCCACTGCCCGGTTCAGGACACGCTGTCTAACCCTGCGGCCTCGTCCTTCGAACTCGCATAGCGGAAAATCGCTGGTTTTCGCCACGGCCTCTCAAGGCTTAACGCCTATGGGACGAATGGGCCAGCTCCGCGATACGAAGCACCGACTGTTCCAGCGATAGTTCCGGCGTCGATGAGGCTCCCTTGGTGTCCGCATCCAGCTGTGCCGCAACAACCACAGCGCGAGCGACCGCCGGAGTTGACCAGGCCGAAGCCAACCGCTGAGTTTTCTCCAACTTCCACGGCGGCATGCCATAGCGGTGGGCATCCCTGCGAGCATTAACGCCACGTGCGCCGTGGAGCCGAGCTACATCACCGACCATTCCCGTGATTGCAGCCGACAGCAGTGCCGGTGCCATTCCCAGCTGCAAAGCACGGCGCATCTTCGCCAACGCTTCCCCACCCCGACCGCGCAGTGCGAGCTCGGCAATCTCAAAGCCCGAGACCTCCGCCGAAGCACCGTAGTAGGTGCGCACTGCTTCCGAGGTGACCTTGCCCGCGGTGTCTGCACAGAGCTGGGAAATAGCGGTGGCTAGTTCGCGGAGGTCTGAACCGACCGCATCCAGGACGGTATCGATGACGTCGCGACGCACCTTAACCCCGTGTGAGGCGAATTCTTCGCCAACAAAACCGGGCAAGTCGTTTCGCTTAAGCGGTTGAGCTTCGAAAAAGCGGACCCCCAACTTACGCAGGCCAGCGACCATCTTTTTCTGACGCCCCTCACCGCTGTGAAGGAGAATCAACGTGATGCCCGGCGCGGGATCCTTAACCGAATCCATCAACAGCTTGGCAGGCTCTTTGCCGGCGTCTTGGCAGTCGGTAACAACCACGATCCGGTCATCCCCAAACAATGAGGGGCTGAAGAGCTCCACCGCGTCAACAGTGGTCATGTCCCCTGCACGGATGGTGGTCACAGGCACCGAGCGTCCGCCCGGATCGGACTCCGTTGCTGCCTGCGCGCGGACGGCAGCGACAATGGCGAGGCGGGCGCGGTCTTTCAGCAGTTCCTCTTTGCCCACAATCAAATTCACGGGTGCGACGGCGCTCAATCCCGACCTCTTTTCCGCGTTGATTCCTGCGACTATTGTTTCTAGCCTACGGGACAGCCCGGATTTCACCTTCCTCGCCAGACTTCGCCATTCGAATAGAGAGCTTGCGGCCCATCTCGCTGTGGGCACACCACAGGAATGTGCTCGGGTGTCATTACGGTTTCTCGCACGCGCGGACCACACTCGCGGGCGATAAACCACTGGGGTGAGCGGTGCGATTGGAGCGGTTGGCCGCTCACGGCTTCAGCGATATACGACGGGGATTCCACCACCACGGTTTCTGTCGTGGTGTTATCTGCGGCAGTATCCAGTACCTGGGTATGCCACGTCATTTGCTCGGTGAGTCCGAGCGCAATTCGGCACTGCCGGCTGAGCGGGGTCGGTGCAGGGTAACCAACCGATGCAACATGGTTGGCGGGTTCTCCGGCAGTACCCGCGTGAATGAGAACGATCTGGTTCTTCTCAGCGCAGGCTGCAAGCTTCCACCCCTGTGGGGCACGCGCAATGTCGAGGCCGAACACCCAAATAACGGCATAACTACCGGCTGCCAAGACAGCAGCGAAGGCCCCAGCGCGGAGCGCAAGACGGGGCCACGCCCAGAGCGCCGTCAAGCATGCGAACGTGAGCGTGCAGGAGATGACCAACGTGACCGTCCCAGTGGCGGGCGCGACGATTCCCGCAGCGAGGCGTGCGACCTGATGAATCCACCATGCGCACGGCGCGGCGCACCAGAGCAGCGCACTGACCAGCCAATTGAGATGCAGTGCGGCGGCAACGGCAGCGAGCGAACCAGCGATAGTAACCGGTGCGACGGCGGGCGCGGCGAGGAGATTGGCGAGCAGTGAGACGTGACTAATTTCGCCGATGAGAAGCGCCAATACGGGCATGGTGACCACGTGTGCGGCAATCGATACGGCGACGGCGCGGACTACTGGGGCGGGCCAGGTACCCATAACGGTGGTGGCGGACAGGCGTCTGGCAAGGGGCTCGGCAAGAAGGACTAACCCGGCGGTGGCTGCGACCGAGAGGGCGAAGCCCACTGATACCGATAGGTCTGGAGCCAGGAGAATCAACCCAATAATGCCAGCCGACAGCGCCGCGATGGCCTGGCCAGCTCGTCCTACAAGAATCGCCAACAGCCCAATGCAGCCGGTGACCACCGCGCGTAGCACTGACGGTTCTGTACCCACAATTGCCACAAAGCCATACAGGGCAAGCGCGGCGACTGCGACGCGCACCCGCGGTCCAGCCCACGAAAACACGGCTACAACAGCCCCGACAACAAGCGCAACGTTCGCTCCAGAGACCGCTGATAGATGTGAAAGCCCAGAAGCAGTCATCACATCGCCATCGGTGAGGCTAAAGCCGCGCTCATCGCCGATGGCCATGGCGGGAATCAGGCGGTCGGGACCAACGGGGAGATTCTGCGCCGAGTCAAAGAGCTGCTGCCTCACGTCAGCTGCCAGCCCCTGTGGTGGCGCGATGACCTCAACATCACCGCGCAGATTCAGCTGGATACCACTAATGCAGGGCTTGCTGGCCACACGTATACCGGCTGTGGATTCAATTACGGTGTCTCTCGTGATAGCCAACAGTGACTCGTCGCCGAAAGCCGTCACCTGCCCCGGAAGACCTTCGATGCGGGCCTTCGCACTGGCCCCAAACTCGGTTGCTTTCGGCTCGGTGACGAGGCGCAATTGCACTTTCGCCATCCCGCCAATGTCGTCATAGAGCTCGTGGGCTCGGGCTTGCGCTATGCGGATTCGCGTGGCCACCGCAACACTGGCCACCGCCACAGCTGGCACCACGATAGTGGCGATTGCTCGCCAGCCGGAGGTCACCGCACCTCTTCCCCATCGCCACGACCAACGCTGCCACGCCCACGGCAACACCACCGCAGTCACGATCGCGCACGGTGCCACAACTATCGCCCATTCTGGGCGCATGATCACTGTCACCGCAGTCGCCCACGCCAGCACCGCTGCTGGCACTAGCCGAACATCGAGCCCAGCACGAGCGCGCAGGTCAGACGGTGGCGGCATCGCGCAGAGCCTCTACCTTCGCCGGGCCGATTCCCGGAACCTCCTCAAGTGCGTCGATGCTCGCAAAAGGCCCGTTCTTTTCGCGAAAGTCAATGATTTTGGTCGCTGTTGCGGGTCCAATTCCGGGCAATTCCTCCAGCTGCGTAGCAGTGGCGGTGTTGATGTTGATTTTGCCGTCAGAGCCGCTCGGATCGGCCATGCCCGCAGCACCGGCGCCAGAACCGCCAGAAACATCGGAACCACCCTCCGCCGTTCCTGCTGGCAGCGCCTCTGTCCCGACCACAATCTGTTGACCATCTACCAATGGCGCCGCCAGGTTCACGCTGGCGGGATTAGCCTCCGGCAAAAGCCCACCCGCACGCTCAATTGCCTCCACCACCCGCGCACCCACTGGCACCTCCACCACGCCAGGATTCACAACCAACCCCACCACCGACACAATCAACGGCCCCGCCTGTGCCTGAGCGTTAGTCTCCTGCCCCGGACCGCCCGGCATCTCCGCTGAGGTCTCGGGCGTCTCCGGTGTCGTCCCCGCGTCAGCCGCGTCCTGCACCGCAGGCATCTCCACCTGCGGCGTCGACGGCCACACCACCGCAGCGATTGCTCCAACAGCCAACACCGCAATCACAAGGCACGCAGCCATCGCCACCCGCGGCGTCACCACCGCCCGGCGCGTGGAAAAGTCCACCGCCATGCGCTTGTCTTGATCAATCGGTTCCAGATAGTCCGCCAGCCGATTCCGCAAATTCGTCACGATGCGCACACTAGCGCCCCGCACCACGCCCCACCTTGACGAAAGCACTCATCAAGGCGTCATCTGTGGATAAAAAATGACCTGCGGAGGTTATCCACAGGCCACATCATCTTCGCAGTTCAGCAACTACTTCTTCTTCACGTCGCCGTCATCATCACGCTTGTCGCTTGACGACGACTCCCGCGATTTCTCCCCTTCGGTGCCAAATACAGCTCCCTCAGGATCGGACTTATCGCGCAACGCCAAATCAGAGATAGCTTTCGCCAGACGCTCAGCCTTGTCCAGGGCTGCTTGGCGATTCTCACTCCACGTTGGCAATTTCGAAACAGCCGTGGTGAAAAGAGGAATTCCCTGTTCATTAGTCACGACTGTGCGATGGATTCGTTTATTGCGGTTGCGACTGGCAGCCGGATTCTCAACTACTTTCACCTCAGCCTGGTCGGTGATTGGCTCACCTGGGCCCGTGGTGCCAGCGTTTTCAGCCGAACCGTCCGTGTCAGCAGAGTCACCGGAATTGTCTATGTTCCCGGAATCGTCGTCTACCGCGTCTGCAGCCACAGCATCAACAGCAGGCGCGTCACTCTCCTCCACACTGTGGAGCAGCGCTGTCACGCCCATCTCTGTTTCAAAATCCATGGCATTCGAATCAATCGAGCCACCGGAGACCATGCCAACTGCATAGGCTCCCTGCCCGACATGAGCGGTAAGAGACTCCGGCAAATCCAGGATTCTAAACCGGGTATCGTCGGGTAGCTCTTCGGCAAGCATGGCCTGGAGCTCGTGAACGTCGTCAAGCGCATCGGAATGATGCAGCAATACCGCAGGCGGACGGTTCGCCGATGACGCGGACCGCACCATCTTCGTGGCGAAATCCACCATGCGCTGCTTGACCTTCGCCTCTGTCCGGCACTTGGCGACCAGCGCTAGTGAGCCATCTTTAATACCGACGATGGGCTTGATAGCGAGAGCCGTGGAGAGCATTGCTTGGCCTGCAGAGATGCGACCGCCACGGCGCAGCGAGTCAAGCTTCGGTACGAACAACCAGAGTCGATAGCGCTGCAGCACATCACGAGCTACATCGGCAACCTCATCACGACTGGCCCCGGCACGCGCGGCCTTAGCTGCCGCGATGGCAGCGGCACCGACTCCAGCTCCGACGGTGTCGGTATCGATGATGGTCACACGGTCCAGCGCACCAGCAGCGGTGACAGCGTTAGACCAGGTAGCGGACATTCCCTTGCCAAGATGCAGGGCGACAACGCCAGCGTCAGAACCATCCTTGTTGGAGCGTTCCAGCGCACGCGCATATGCGGCGCACAACTTCAGTGGACTGACTGCCGACGTGGTGACGGCGTCTTCATTGATGTCATGGCCGATGGGAACCACGGTGATGTCGAGCTTGCGGGCAACCTCCGGCATCAGGCACGCGGTGTCATCGACAACAATGCGAACGCGACCGTCACCGGGCATGGCGGCCTCCTGAAGAATGAGAAACCTGCGACTCCCGCTCACGGACCTTCGCGTTAAAAGCATTCAGGTACCAGGAGGTCTCACCATTGACGCGCGTGCGCTGCTCCATTTCGACCCACGCAGTGTTGCCCAGGCCGTTGAACGTGCTGAAGTAGTCGCGCGGCATCTGCAGCAGGGCTGCGGTAGCGGCAGCAATGGCACCACCGTGGGATACGAGCACAAAGGTATCCGACTCCCAATCGGGGTTAGCCGCTAGCTCAGCAATGACCGCCAGCATTCGGTTGGAAACCTCAAAACGGGTCTCGCCGCCCTTGGGCGCCCAGTTGAGATTATGGCGCCAGTGGTCACGCATACCGGGAAACGCGGAGTCAATCTCGTCGTAGGTGCGCTCTTGCCATTCACCGAGGTTGGTCTCACGCAGGCGCTTATCAAAACTCAACTCTGCACCGGTGGCCTGGGCTAGCGCGCGGGCGGTGTCGGCTGCCCGGGTCAGGTCGGAGGACACGATTTTTGTGATTCGCGGTTCAGCCTCCGCCAGGTATTGCGCCGCAGTACGGGCTTGCTCGCGGCCAACGTCGGAAAGCTGCGTGTCCAGCTGTCCCTGAATGCGGCCGGTAGCGTTATACGATGTCTGCCCGTGCCGCAGCATAATCAGGCGACGTCGAGCGGCAACATGTGCCTCGCGTGAGCCCGCCACAATTAAAACTCGTCCGTGTCCGGGTTTTCGGCAGCCAGCGGAATCTCGTCGATAGAACGAGCATTGCGGGCGGAATCTTCGCCGTCCTCGTTGCTCGGCTGCTCGATGCCCTCGACCTCGATGCGCGGGCAATCGCGCCACAGTCGATCCAGGCCGTAGAAGTCGCGTTCTTCACTGCGGAAGACATGCACGACAATGTCGCCGTAATCCAGCAGCGCCCAACGTCCCTCACGGACACCTTCGCGGCGAACCGGCTTTGCGCCGAGGTCACGCAGATCGTCCTCAATTTCGTCGACGATTGCGGCAACCAGACGCTCATTGTCAGCACTGACCAGGACGAATGCGTCCGTAATCACCACCGGGCCAGAGACATCGAGAACAACGACGTCCTCACCCTTTTTGCTATCGGCGGCCTTCGCCGCGGCGGTCGCCAGCTCAATGGCGCGTGGTTGTGCAGTCACGAAAGACTTCAGCTCCTTGTGATTAAAAGTCGTGAAAAACAGCGTTTGTACTTGTAACTTACCGTCTCAGCGGGATTTTGCTAACTTTCAGTCCGCGGTATCGGACTTCGCATCCACCGGCGCCGCATCCTCGGAGGCCGAGTTCACCGATGCGGGGCCCACAGAACCAACCGTGCCCTCAGCAGACTGGTACAGACCCCGCTTAGCGATGTACTGCACCACGCCATCCGGCACCAAGTACCAAACAGGGCGTCCTGCCTCCGCACGCTTTCGACAATCGGTAGAAGAAATAGCCATCGCGGGAATTTCGATGAGGTGCAACCGTGAAGCGTCGATTCCTTCCAAGTCCTCTGCCCGCAGGTGAACCCCTGGGCGAGTGACACCGACGAACGTTGCTGCGTCGAACATCTCCTCCCAGTCCCGCCACGTCATAATCTTCTGCAGCGCATCGGCACCGGTAATGAAGAACAGATCCGCGTTGGGATAGATGACCTTCAAATCCCGCAGCGTATCGACGGTATAGGTCGCACCCGGCCGATCAATATCAACCCGCGAGACCGAAAACTGCGGGTTCGACGCAGTGGCAATGACCGTCATCAGGTAGCGGTCTTCGCTGTGAGAGACCTTCCGGCCGCGCTTTTGCCACGGTTCACCCGTGGGCACGAAAAGCACAAAGTCAAGGTCGAAACGGTCTGCCACCTCGCTGGCGGCAACCAGGTGACCATTGTGGATGGGATCAAAAGTGCCACCCATTACGCCAATGCGCTGCCGGGGCGTGTCCGCCGACTTCGCTGTCAACGCGGCGTGTACTCGCGACCGCACACTTTTCTTGCGCTTAATCATGACTGGCACTTTACCTGGGCACTACGGACGAGTCTGTCCACGACCAGCCAGAACCCACTTGCTGCTGGTCAGCTCCGGCAGCCCCATGGGCCCACGGGCGTGCAGCTTCTGAGTGGAAATACCAATCTCTGCGCCGAAACCGTACTGCTCACCATCGGTGAACGCAGTCGAGGCATTGACGCTTACGGCGGCCGCATCGACACGGTCGACGAACTCCTGGCACACGCCCCAGTCACGTGCAGAGATAGCTTCTGTATGTCCCGAGGAGTACTCAGTGATGTGATCCGTCGCGGCCACCACACCGTCGACAATGCGTGCGGCAATGTCTAGCGAGAGGTACTCATCCGACCAGTCTTCCGCCGTCGCCGGAATGACCTCACCAGTCCACCCAGAGGCCGCCAGATTATCGACATCGCCGTGGACCGCAACGCCAGCGTCGGCAAGCGCGTCCAAAATGCGGACCTGATCCTGCGCGGACAGCGCCGAGTCAATGAGAACCGTTTCAGTGGCGTTACAGACGCTCGGACGGCGGGTCTTGCCGTTAATCATCAGCGCAATCGCCTCGTCGATATCGGCGGAAGCATCGATGTAGATGTGGCAGTTACCGGTACCGGTCTCAATGGTCGGCACCGTTGCCTTCGTCACGACGGCCTCAATCAGACCGGCACCGCCGCGCGGAATCACTACGTCAACCAGGCCGCGGGCAGTTATGAGATCTTGCACGGAATCGTGGGTCTCACACGGCAGCAGCTGAACAAGGTCCTCCGGTGCATCGTGGTTGGCCAGCACCTCACGCAAAACCGCGACCAGCTGCGTGTTGGAGTGGACGGCGGACTTGGAGCCACGCAGCAAGGCCACGTTGCCCGACTTCAGCGCCAGACCAAAGGCATCGACAGTAACGTTCGGGCGAGCCTCGTAGACCATGCCCATCACGCCCAGCGGAACGCTGACCTGGGAAAGCTTAATGCCGTTAGGAAGAGTGCTGCCCCGCAGCACCTCGCCTACCGGATCCGGCAGGGCCGCAACCTGGCGCAACCCACCGGCAATACCCTCAACACGATCGGCGTCAAGACGCAGGCGATCCAGCAGGGAGTCACTAAAACCACGGGCCTTACCGGCCTCGATGTCCTTGGCGTTGGCTACCAGAATCTCTTCAGTACGGGCGACCAGCGCATCTGCTGCGGCCAGCAGGAGCTCGTTCTTGCGTGCCGACGTAAAGCGAGCCAGCTCTCCCGCGACAGCCTTGGCACGCTGTGCCTTATCTAAAACCTCGGCGCGCTCAGCAGCACGCTCCAGGCTAAGAGCCGAATCCTCGGCAATGCCCTGTTGATTGGTGTTAGCAGTTTCGTTCGTTTGAGCAGTCATGCCTACCAGCATAACTAGAGTGAGACATCATTTGAGGGAATTAGCTCAGCAACCCAAGGAAAGATGTAATTCATCAACAGCAGGAACACGATGACGGCAATCACGATGGTGATGATCGCTTTCACCCACCACGGACCCGGCAGGGATCGCCAAAAAGCTGCGTACATCTAGTTGACCTCCTTGGTCTCAACACCGGCGAGAACCGCGTGAATAATGAGCCGATGAGTGTTGTCCCACTGCGGATGGCAGGTAGTCAGCGTAAGTAGAGTCGCGTTACCGACCGGATTGAGGACATCGGCGCGGTCTGGAGTGACAATGTGCTGGCCGGGAATCTCGGGGACGTTAGTTCCTTCTGGCACGCAGTCGAAGCTTTCCCCTGCGCCAGCCATACCGTCGACCGGTAATACCTTGTAGCGGTAAATAGCATCACGCGTCTCTACAGTGATGTCATCGCACGTCTGCAGGCGGTCAATGTTGTCAAAGGGAGCTCCGTGGCCGTCACGATGGGCGGCATAAGAGCTGTTGCCCACCTGCCCCGGAAGGGCTGTGCTCGGATAATGGCCGGGGCCACCGCGCAAAACTTCCTGAGAGACACCTTCGAATACGACCAAATCGCTAAAACCGGCCTTAGGAGCGGAAATCATCGCCACCGCAGAGCCAGGCACCCAGGAGCCCTCAACAGCTGGCTCCGTGCCTTCTGGCGCCGGAGCTGGGGCCGATGCCGGTGCGGACCATGCCTGCTGCAGCTCATCACGAGCCTGCTGCTGAGCTTTCCCGGTTTCAAGACCAGACCAGTACAGCAGATAAAAGGCGAAGAGCGCCACCAGCACTCCAGCGGTCAAGAGCAACTCGCCGATGACGCCAATAATTTTCGATAACACACTTAGGATTATGCCCGAAAGTTCCTCATCCAGGCAGTCCGCGCTCAGGCACTCCTCCCCCAGCCAGTCCGCACTCAGCTAGTCCCCACTCAGCCGGTCTTTGCCGAGGCACCTCTGTCCGGGCGCGCCCAGGTGCGCGTCTTTAAGCGCTGCAGCTCTCAGCGCAACGCTCTCCTAAGCGCGGGAGGCGAAATCCGACAGGTAGTCGGCATGGACGACAGGCTTCTGCATGTCATTCGGCAATTCCTCGGTGTGGTAGCCGATCATGCCCAGCAGCTCCTCAGAGTCATAGTTGACCTCGCCGCGTCCGATGACCTCACCGCTCGGGCCAATCAGGTCGACGATGTCACCAGCGGAGAACTCACCGTCAACCGAGGTGATACCGACCGGGAGCAGCGACTTGCGCATGCGGGTCACAGCGTCGACCGCGCCGGCATCCAGGCGAAGCAGGCCCGAGCTATCCGCTGCGTAGAGCATCCAGAACTTCCAGGCGCTCAAGCGGTTGTCCTTCGCGGCGAAAGCCGTTCCCACGTCTGCCTGGTCAAGTGCTCGCTCAATGTTGGACGCCGAAGTCAGCAGCACCGGCACCCCAGCACGCGAAGCCAGGCGTGCGGCAGACACCTTCGAGGCCATTCCACCGGTGCCCAGTGCTCCACCGTCACCGGCGATAACACCACGCAAGTCGTTACCGCTGCGCACCTCTGGCACAAAGGTCGCACCTGGATCGGCCGGGTTGCGGTCGTAGAGGCCGTCGACGTCGGAAAGCAGAATCAGTGCATCGCAGTACGCCAGGTGACTGACCAGGGCGGCGAGGCGGTCGTTGTCGCCGAAGCGGAACTCCGAGGTCGCGACCGTGTCATTTTCGTTGACAATTGGCACTGCACCCAGCTGGCGCAGGCGGTCGATAGTGCGCTGGGCGTTGCGGGCACGCGAACGCACACCTGCATCGTCCGAGGTCAAAAGCACCTGTGCAGAAGTGCGGCCATAGCGCAGGAAGGAGCGTCCCCACTCCTGTGCCAGGCGCACCTGCCCCACAGCTGCAGCCGCCTGCTTGGTCGCCAAATCAGTGGGACGCGAAGTCAGCCCCAGCGGCCCCATTCCGGATGCCACCGCGCCGGAGGACACGACAATGACATCGCTAAAGCCCATACGCTTTTCCAGGGCATCGGCAATGAAGTCGATGCGTTCGGGATCGGTACGACCGTCAGATCCGGTCAACGAGGAAGAACCAATCTTCACCACGACGCGCTTCGCGGTCCGAATTGCCTCACGAGTCTCGGAATCGAAACCGCCTTTGGTTCCCGGAGATAAATTCTCAGTCGCCTTTTCAATCTCAGCGACGGTGGACTCAGGATTGTTGTGAAGCAGCTCGTCGACCTCCTCACGGGAAATCGGCGCGTCCGATTCAGACTTCGGCGCGGTAGCTACCGGGGCATCTAATGCATCTGCTCCAGTGACGTCAACATCGTTGGCAACGGTGTCGGAAGGGATAACTGACTCACTCATTTCACTAATGGAAAACATGACGGTCTAATGTAATTCTGACTATATAATTGTTTAAACAATCAGTGACAAAATGCAAGTTTGAAGTCTTCGCTTGCCGACGACGCTGGCGCCCGCGACTATGAGTACCGGTCGCGAATAGCCTCTTCGCCATCTCCGAAATCGTACTCGTCAATCAGACCACGGCGGGCCTGCGATGCACGCTTACGCTGCTCAGCGCTAGTGCGCTCGTTGACGTAGAGACGATCGTCGGTACCACGGCCACTCGGCACGAAGTCATCGGTGCCCGCGACCTGCTGCGGGTACCACTCGAAGGTGAGATAGGAAATCGTCACCGGGCAGCCAACCGTTGCCCCAGCCTTTGCCAGGGCATCTTCTACACCAAGCTTGGCCAGGCGGTCAGCCAAGTAGCCGACTGCCTCGTCGTTTTCGAAGTCCGTCTGGTTAATCCAGCGTTCCGGCTTACGGCCACGCACAATGAACCCATCTGGGGTATTCGGATCGCGCTCGATGGTGAAGTCCGCGCCTTCGCGCTTCTTGCCACGCACACCTTCCGGACGGATGACCTCACGGGGCTCCTGCTCTGTTGGCAACGGATGCGCCTTGCGGTAGGCGGCAATCTGATCCTTCAGGCCGTAGGTCAGCTCCTTGAGTCCCTCGTGCGTCACCGTAGAGATCTCATAAATCGGCCAGCCGAACTTCTCCAACTCCTCGCGCTGCATGTCAATCATCTCGCGAGCATCGGGCAGGTCAATCTTGTTCAGCACGATGACGCGCGGACGCTCTGCGAGGTCCCCAAGCCCCACGTCGGCCTTCAGCACCGACTGGTAGTTGGCGAGTTCCGCCTCCAACGCCTTGATGTCAGAGACCGGATCGCGGTCGCCCTCCAGCGCAGCAGCGTCCACCACATGCACCAGCACAGCACAGCGCTCAATGTGACGCAGGAAATCCAACCCAAGACCACGGCCTTCAGACGCCCCCGGGATAAGACCCGGCACATCTGCGATGGTGAAGGACTCGTAGCCAACGTTGACCACACCCAGGTTCGGCTGCAGCGTGGTAAATGGGTAGTCACCAATCTTCGGCTTAGCAGCGCTCAAGGTGCTGACCAGCGAGGACTTTCCGGCTGACGGGAAGCCCACCAGTCCAACGTCTGCCATGGATTTGAGCTCCAAGACAAGATCCTTGGCCTCGCCAGGCTCACCGAGGAGAGCGAAGCCCGGCGCACGGCGGTTCTTGTTCGCCAGCGCTGCGTTGCCCAGGCCACCGTAACCGCCTTCAGCGGCGATGAAGCGGTCCCCCTTACCGGTCATGTCCGCCAGCACTTCCCCATCCTCGGTCATCACAACCGTGCCCTCCGGCACTCCGAGAACCAGGTCCTCGCCGCGAGCACCATTGCGGTGATCACCCGCGCCGGGCTTACCGTTGGCAGCCTTGATGTGGGGATGGAAGTGGAAGTCCATCAGAGTGTGAATCTGCGGGTCGACGACCAGCACAATGTCGCCACCGTGGCCACCGTTGCCGCCATCGGGCCCGCCGAGTGGCTTGAACTTTTCACGCAGCACCGAGTTACAGCCGTGACCACCGTCGCCGGCCTGCAAATGCAGTACGACACGATCTACAAAACGAGACATAAAATCACACACACTTCCGAGCGGAGAGCCATCTTCTAGTGCCTGGAGTAATGCCCTAATTTAAGCGAGCCGACGGGCAGAAGTCTAGGCGGTAACAAAACGCTGCCTCGCAACCTAAAAGCGCGAAACAGTAATAAACAACAAAAGAGCCGATTACCTTTCGCAGTGGGAAAGGAATCGGCTCTTCTGCAAGGCAGTTAAACCTGCCTCAAATTCAACGTTGCAGTAATCCTATGTGGACAACCGAGGGTTGTTCTTAGGAGTTATTCTCAACGATGCTGACAATGCGGCGGTTACGGCGGGTACCGAACTCGACTGCGCCTGCCTTCAGAGCGAAGAGAGTGTCGTCGCCGCCACGGCCAACGTTCTCACCCGGGTGGAACGAGGTACCGCGCTGACGAACGAGAATCTCGCCTGCCTTAACCTGCTGGCCGCCGAAGCGCTTCACGCCGAGGCGCTTAGCTTCGGAGTCGCGGCCGTTGCTGGTGCTGGATGCACCCTTCTTAGTAGCCATGATTTTCTCCTAGGGAAAAGCTAATTGGAATTTCGGCGGTTTACTTGGAGACGCCGGTAATCTTCAGAACAGTGAGCGGCTGACGGTGGCCGTAGCGGCGCTTGTAGCCAGTCTTGTTCTTGTAGTGCATGCCGCGGATCTTCGGGCCCTTAGCGGCCTCGACGATCTCTGCGTTAACGGTAACGTTGGCAAGCTTGTCGGCATCCGCAATGACATCTGCGCCATCGACGAGCAGAACCGGGGTGAGAGCCACGGACGAACCCGGCTCACCCTCGATCTTCTCGACCTTGACGAGGTCACCTTCGGCAACCTTGTACTGCTTGCCGCCGGTCTTGACGATCGCGTACATAGGAGGGCTACCCCTTTATCTGAGAAACTCGACTCAAGGAATCTTTGTAATTCCTTGACTGGACAATGGAATTGCGATTAGTTGCGTGTGCAGAACACTTCAGGGACATACCCGAAAGCCAAATCCGAGTAGATTTCCCCGCTCTGGCCGTTTCCTTACCACCAGCGCCTCAAGCACCAGTGGGCATGACCAGATACGCCTACTAATCAGCGACTGGTCAAGAGTAGCGAAAAATCCCCCTAAATTACAAACTGCCCGAGTAAGACCCTGTCCCCCATTGGTTTTCACGGTCTTCCCGGGCAGTTTCCGAAGCCACTTTCCACCCCCTGCTTTAGGGAACGGAAAACAGCCTTCTATCTGGTCTTACTCCAGGTTTCCAATACCTAGTTCTGGCCACTTCGGCGCACCGCACGACGCACGCGGCGACGACGATTGGCCGGTTTCGTCTCCGGCGCCGCAGCACCGCGATTAGCCTGCTTCTGCTCTGGCTTAGTAGCGCGGTTTGAAGCGCCCTGTCGCTGCTTCGGCGCAGTCGCTCCGGCATCGCTTTGCGACGAGACCCTGCGCACCGCCCGACGGCGATTACGGCGAGCTCCCGTGCCCTGGACCGCTACGACCTCAACCCGTGACTTGCCCGAGCGGCGTCCACCGCCACTGCGGTTGGCGCTGCGGTTGGTGCTGCGGTTGCTGTCATCGCGGTTGTCTTTCGCACGATCTCCGCCCTTGCTGCCTTCAGCGTCCGCCTTTGGCTTAGTGGACTCGAAGTCCTCGCGGCGCGGTGCGCGATCCGAGCGAGAGTTACCGCGCGTCGGACGACGACGGCGTGGAGAACGCTCGAACGCCTCCTTCGCCTCCTCATAGGTCTGGGACTCCTCGGCCACAGCCTTACCGGTCTTGTTAGCGTTGCCGCCCTTGCCATTCCTGGCTGGCTCCCTCACATCTGTGGTGGAAGCTGCCTGAGACCCAGCCTGAGGCGCAGTGGTTTCATCCACAGCAGTACGACGCACAGCGCGACGACGGCGATGTCGAGCGCTAGCGCTGCTGGAGCGTTCAGCGTCGCCACGGCCTCCACCGTTATCGGTGCGCTCGGCACGCTCAGCACGGGTCGGGCGCTCCGAACGCTTGCGACGATCACCATATTCTTCGTCGCGGTCATCAGCGTCGCGTGCAGCCGAATCAACGGCAACATGCTCCGCTACACGGCGACGCGTAGCCCGACGGCGGCGGCGCTGCCCCTCCTGCGGCATGTAACGGTCATCCGACGGCTCCTCTGGGTCCTTCTCACGGGCTTCCGCAACAGCTGCGGCAGCCAGAGCAGCCAGGTCATTGGAGTTCTCCGATTGCTCAGTACGCTCGCGGCGCTCCTGACGGCCACGGCCGTTCTGTCGCTGCTCATCGTTTCGGCCCTGGCTCTTACGAACCCGGCGACGACGCGGCGGCTTCGGCTCATCGTTCTCAGAAGAGACGATGACAGCTTCGACAGCAGCTGCGACACGCTTGTCGGCTGCGTCCTTATCGCGCTGGTTGGTCTCCGTGTCGTCGTCACGCGTTGCCTTGGAAGAGCCTGCCTGGTCGCTCTGATCGCGGTGCATGGCCAGGGCGGCCGGGTGGTTGGCCGGATTGTGCTCCGAGCGCGACTTGTTGCGGCGCTTGGACTTACCCTGCTCGTCGTTGCGACGGCCATTCTTGTGGCCACGGCTCTGATTGTCCTGCTCGACCGGATCGATGTGGATAATCAGACCGCGGCCATTGCAGCAGCTACACGGCGTGGAGAAGGTCTCCAACAGGCCTGTGCCCAGACGCTTGCGCGTCATCTGGACGAGGCCGAGCGAGGTGACCTCGGAGACCTCGTGACGCGAGCGGTCGCGGCCCAGGGCCTCCTTCAGACGGCGCAGCACCAAGTCCTGGTTTTCCGGCAGCACCATGTCGATAAAATCAACGACAATCATGCCGCCCAGATCGCGCAGACGCATCTGGCGGACGATTTCCTCAGCGGCCTCCAGGTTGTTGCGAGTGACCGTCTCTTCCAGGTTTCCGCCAGCGCCGGTGAACTTACCGGTGTTGACGTCGATGACCGTCATGGCCTCGGTGCGGTCGATGACCAGCGTGCCGCCCGAAGGCAGCCAGACCTTGCGGTCGAGTGCCTTGGCCAGCTGCTCATCGATGCGGAAGTGCTCGAAGACATCAGCGCCGCCGTGCTCCTTGGCGAAGTAGCGCTGCAGTCGCGGCTCCAGCTCTGGTGCCAGGTCGCCGATGTAGTCCGTCACTGTGTTCCACGGGCGATCGCCCTCCACCACGAGACGCGAGAAGTCCTCGTTGAAGACGTCGCGGACGACCTTGACCAGCATGTCTGGCTCTTCGTACAGCGCAATCGGCTTTGCTCCACGCTTCGCCTTCGCTGCCTCGGAGGCTTCCCAGATCTCCTGCCACTGCGTCTCCAAGCGCTTGATGTCGGCCTCGATGGCCTCCTTGGACACACCCTCGGCTGCGGTACGGATAATCGTGCCCGAGCCCTCCGGCGTAACCTCGCTCAGAATCGACTTCAGGCGCTTGCGCTCCGGCTCCGGCAGCTTGCGGGAAATACCCGCGCTCCGGCCGCCCGGCACGTACACCAGGAATCGACCAGCCATCGAAATGTGGGTGGTCAGACGCGCACCCTTGTGACCAATCGGGTCCTTGGACACCTGGACCAGAATCTGGTCGCCGGCCTTCAGCGCATGTTCAATCTTGCGCGAACGCGACTTCGTGCCCAGCAGCTTCCAGTTCAGGTCACCTACGTAAATGACACCGTTGCGGTCGGCTCCGATATCGATGAACGCCGCTTCCATGCTGGGCAGGACGTTCTGCACGCGACCGAGATAGATATTGCCGATCTGCGTGGTCTGCGTGTCAGAGGTAACGAAGTGCTCGACCAGCAGGTCGTCTTCCAACACGCCCACCTCAGTGACAATGCCCGCGTGGTCATGGCGCTTGCGCTCACGCACCACCATCGTGCGCTCCACCGACTCACGACGAGCCAGGAATTCCGCCTCCGAGATTACGTGGCGCTTGCGCGATTCCTCACGACGCTCGATACGGCGACGGCGCTGCGCCTCCAGGCGAGTCGATCCCTTAATCGCCTGCGGCTCCTCGACCTCTTCGCGGGTTTCCTCTTCCTCGCGCTCTGTGTTTTCGGTGGTCTTCTCCGCCTGTTGCGCGTCATCATTACGACGCCCACGTCCACGACGGCGACGACGCGGGCGCGGTTGACGCTCCGTTTCGCTTGACGACGAGCCGTCCTGCCCCTCCCCCGCGTTGTCATCGGTGCCCTGGTTGGAGGCACCGCTGTCAGCCGAAGCTGCATCCTCGGTGGCCGAATCCTTGGCCGTGGCCGGGACAGCCTGCGGAGCCAGGAAGATAGGCGCAAACGCGGTCTGCTCTTCCGCAACCGGAGGCTCCGGGACTACCGGCGGCTCGATGTCCTGCAGGGCTTCGCTCTGAGTTGCCTGCGTATCCTGCGGCTCTTGCGTTTTCTGCGGCTCTTGCGCTTCCTGAGCTTCCTCTGCCACTGGAGCGCTGGTCGTGCGGACCGCACGGCGAACTCGGCGGCCACGACGTGTGGTCACTGCAGCGCTCTTTGCAGCAGGTGCTTCGGCGGAAGCTTCCTCAGCGGAGGTTTTCTCAGCGGTCTCGGCTACGGTGTCGGCAGCCTTCTTATCGGAAGCATTCTTGTCTGCAGCCTTCTTCGACGACGACTGAACGACAGCCTCAACAGCTTCCTCGACGACCGAGTTCGAGTCCTTCTGCTCGTCCTTCGCAGCGGTTTCTTCCGGAGCGCCAGCGGTCTTCTTCACAGCCCGCTTACGCGTTGCTCGCTTCTTAGTCGTGCTCTGCTTCTCTGCGCTCTGCTTCTCTGCGCTCTGCTTTGCCGAGGATTTTCTAGCCGAGGCCTTCTTGGTGTCCTTCTTCTCGGTCACTTCCTCGGCAGGCGCTGCGTCCGACTCCGCTTCGCTCTTGGCTGCCTTCGGCGCAGCCTTCTTTGTGGCCTTCTTCGCAGCCGACTTCTTGCCGCTCTTCTTCGCAGCTGGCTTCTTCTCGGACTTAGCTGCAGTTTGCTCGTCCGACTTCTCATCTGCCGCGTTCGGCTTACCTGCCGACTGTTTTTCCTTCGCGGCTGGCTTTTCGCCGGTTGGCTTGGTCGCAGCGGATCCGTCGTCAAGCGAGGCATCCTCTGGATGATCACCGATGAAATTCAGCACTGCGTCGAGCTGATTTTGATTAATGGTGGACGCAGCGGACTTTACGACGATCCCCGCGTGCCCCAGTGCTTCGATGGTTTCCTTCGAGGTCAACCCCAAGCTCTTGGCCAGGTGGTGGACTCGGGTTTTCAGAGCCGCTGACTCACGATCAAATTCGCGTGCCTTAGCGACAACATCCTGGCTGAAATTTGCCACTGTATTTGTTTCTCCTTGACACCCCACCACGCAAAACCCGACAACAGGAAGCACACTCTTTGTCATTCCATGTGCGCCTACATCCGTTGTGGCCTTGGAAACCAGGCGGAGCAACGATGTTGCGACAGCCACTTCATTTGCGCCAAATGCGCAGATAGAGGGCCGAAAACGATGAACAATTATGAAAGTCTTATTGGCAGGCCTACCGGCTGACTCGGGGATTCAGCGATCACATGCGGCATATTTCATCCGCCGGAGCGAACTCCCGGGCACTACTGCTGCTGTCCATTGTCGCACATATCGAGCAGGTGGCGCGCACCGACATTGGTGGCGGCGGGCCAATCCGAGTTACTGACTGCGTTTATGA
>NZ_KV801857.1:66678-79724 GCF_001810555.1 Corynebacterium sp. HMSC063G05
GGGCCAATCCGAGTTACTGACTGCGTTTATGACAGAAATGGCCTGAAAAATTGCCGGAAAGTGTCATAAACTCCTACAGTTTCACATTTGCAGCCCGTGCCCGCATTCACACGTGCAGCCCGCTGAAGGGCCGCCCCACGGTCGTCGACAAGCAAAAAGCGCCGAACCGGCAAACAATTGCTTGCTCAGTTCGGCGCCAGTTCAACGCTCACGGGTCAATGCTGAACCGTCAACGTTTAGAGGTTCGGGAACCAAATACCAATCTCGCGCTCAGCGGACTCCGGGGAATCGGAACCGTGAACAACGTTGTTAGCAACCTCAAGTGCGAAGTCACCGCGGATGGAGCCCGGAGTTGCGGCCTCAACCGGGTTAGTGCCGCCAGCGAGCTGACGCCAAGCAGCGATTGCGTTCGGGCCCTCGATAACACCAGCGACCAGCGGTGCAGAGGTGATGAAATCAACCAGCTCACCAAAGAACGGCTTATCGACGTGCTCTGCGTAGTGCTCCTTCGCAGTTGCCTCGTCAGCAACACGGAGGTCAAGCGCGACCAGCTTCAGGCCCTTACGCTCAATGCGGGAGATAACTTCGCCGACCAGACCGCGGGAAACGCCGTCCGGCTTGATCAGAATAAGAGTACGTTCAGTCATGGTGAGCATCTTACTATGACAAACCCCGCTACACCGGAGTGGTGGTGCAGCGGGGTGAAAGTCGCGACTACGAGCGCGGGAGACTTACGAGTGCTGGGTGGTCAACAGACCGCGCTCCATACGCTGGAGGAGGTTCTTCCGCAGGTGCAGAATGTAGGCCCACACTAGTGCGAAGAAGATACCCACCACGCCCATGGACACATGCGTGAAGATAGCCAGCACACCAAAGACCTGCAGCACAATGTTGGCTTTCAGGGCCCAGGGCTGCTTCTGCAGGAAGGCCATCGCAATCAGAGCCAGGCCCAGGATGGTGATGTACGTAACCGAAAAGGTCTGGTTGATCTGGCCGTCGGGAATGCGCGTGACCACAGTCAGACCAAGCAGCACCGAAATAGCCTGCATAATCAGCGTGCCGGACATAACACCACGCAGACCCTTCAGCGGGTCCTTAGCCGGATCGTGTCCCGCACCGAGCGGACCATACTTGCCGCCCTCACTCAGGTCACGCCCCTCGCGGTAGGCGCGCAGGGCCTCGCGGTCGGCAGCGGTGTAGTCCTCCGCGCTATTGCCCTGTGGCTGGCTCGCCTGAGATTCGCTCATTGCGGGTCCTTTCCAAATAGTGTCCGGGCTTCGCCCGCAGTGACAACAGATCCAGTGACGATCACACCGGAACCAGAGACAATACCGTCTCCGGTGTCGGTTTCCTCAGCCAGTGCGACAGCTAGCTCAACGGCGGACGGCAGAGTTGGCACGCGATGCACGCGCTCCTCGCCGAAAATCTCCTCCGCGAGGTCAGCCAGGTCGTCGTAGTGCAGCGCACGCGGCGAGGTGTTCTGGGTGATAACCACTTCTTCGAAGTAGGGCTCCAGCTCAACCAGCAGCCCACGAGCATCCTTCTCCCCCAGCACCGACAGCACACCGATGACACGGCGGAAGTCGAACTCAGCGGAGAGGGCCGTGCGTAGCGCACGGGCACCGTGCGGATTGTGGGCGGCATCGATGAACACCGTCGGGGTCGAGCGCACGCGCTCCAGGCGGCCGGGCGATGCGACCGTCGCAAAGCCTTCGCGAACCGCATCAATGTTGAGCGGACGCCCCGGACCTGCGCCGAAGAACGCCTCCACCGCAGCCAGTGCTGTGGCTGCGTTACGCGCCTGATGCGGACCGTGCAGCGGCAGATGGATGTCGTCATACTCGCCGGCCAGGCCCTTGAGCGTCAGGTTCTGCCCGCCGACCGCCAGCTGATGACTGACGACGCCGTACTCAACTCCAGCGCGGGCGACGGAGGCGTCCATTTCCACGGCACGGCGCAAAACGACGTCCATTGCTTCCGGCTCTTGCTCGCCGACAATGGCGACATTGTCCGGTGGCGTGAGCAAGTCGTCCTTGTTCCACCGCGACTTGATGATGCCGGCCTTCTCAGAAGCGATTTCAGCCAGGGTATCGCCGAGGTACTCCGTGTGATCGAGACCGATTGGGCAGATGACTGCCACGTCGGCCTCCACCACGTTGGTCGCATCCCATGTGCCGCCCATGCCGACTTCCACCACGGCGACATCAACAGGAGCGTCGGCGAAGGCAGCGTAGGCCATGGCCGTGAGGACCTCGAACTTACTCATCTGCGGGCCGCCCTTTTCGGCGGACTTGGCGTCAACCATTTCCACGTAGGGCTGAATCTCGCGCCAGATGCGCACGTAATCGCGTGGATGAATGGGCTGGCCATCGATGGCGATGCGCTCGGTAACCAGCTGCAGATGCGGACTGGTGGTGCGGCCGGTGCGACGACCGAGAGCGCGCACCAGCGACTCAATCATGCGCACAGTGGAAGTCTTGCCATTCGTGCCGGCAACGTGAATGACCGGAGTGGCACGCTCAGGATGGCCAAGGATGTCCATCAGCATCTCGATTCGCTCGAGCGACGGGTCAATCTTGGTCTCCGGCCAGCGCTGATCCAGCTCGGCTTCCACCTCTGCGAGTTCGCGCAGTTCCTCTGCGGTGGCCTCCAGCGGAGCCGGCTCGTTGACTGGGCGATCCACATCCACCGGCAGGCTCAGGCCTTCCTCGGACACGGAGACCTCACCGAGGCGCATGTCATCGGGCATGCGGCCATCAGCCATCACACCGGCGATTTCACGAGGTTCGAGGTCCTCGACGATCTGAGAGTCAGCCGGATCGAATTCGAACTCACGCGCTGCGGTGGACTCTTCTCGCATCGCAGACTCTTCCTGCGTCACCGAATCGTCGCCGCCGCCAAGATTCAAACGAATCTCGCCTGCGGCCTCATCACGTGGTTCAGCATCCCGTGGATCGGTCATGCCTGCGGAAGTCCCTCCAAACGAGCCTTAATACGGTCAATCTCCTCCAGTGCGAACTGGTGGCGAGTCTTAATCTTCTCCACGACCTGCTCCGGAGCCTTGGACAGGAAGGCCTCGTTGCCGAGCTTCTTCTCGGTGCCGGCCAGTTCCTTCTCTGCCTTGGCCAGGTCCTTTTCCAGGCGCTTGCGTTCAGCGGCCACGTCGACGGTGCCGGAGGTATCCAGCTCGATCAGGACAGTGGCCTGAGACAGGCGCACCTCAATGGAAGCGGTAGCGGTGAATCCATCCTCCGGCGCCTCAGCACGAGCCAGCGAACGAATCATCTCTTCCTGAGCAGTCAGATCAGCATCCGCCAGGTTCATGCGTGCCGGCACGCGCTGCGACGGCTTCACACCCTGGTCATTGCGGAAACGACGCAGCTCGGTGACCAACTTCTGGGCATCGGCAATACGACGTGCGGCAACCTCGTCGACAGCAGCGCTGTCGGTGGTCATGGTTGCATCCGGCCAGGCGGAAATAACCAGAGAATCCTCGAAGCCCTCCGCGCCGTCGGTAAGCGCCTTCCACAGCGTCTCCGTGACGAACGGCATGGACGGGTGCAGCAGACGCAGCAGCGTATCCAGCACGCGGCCGAGAACCAGACGAGTGGAGGCGGCGCGGGCGGCCTGCTCCTCGGTCATGGTCTCGCCGTCGTTCAGGCGCGGGAAGTCAACCTTGGTCATCTCCAGGTACCAGTCACAGACCTCGTCCCATGCGAAGTGGTAGAGGGCCTCGTTGGCCTTGGAGAACTCGTACTTATCCAGCGCAGCGTCAACCTCGGCGCGGACCTGTTCCAGGCGGTCCAGGATCCAGCGGTCGGTGTCGGTGAGCTGGTCGCGGTCCGGCAGCTCGCCCACGTGGGCCCCGTTCATCAGCGCAAAGCGGGTGGCGTTGAACAGCTTGGTGGCGAAGTTACGGGAGCTCTGAGCGGCGTCATTACCGACCGGCAGGTCAGAGCCTGGGTTAGCGCCACGCGCCAGCGTGAAGCGAAGTGCGTCCGCACCGTAGTCACGGACCCAGTCCAGCGGGTCAATGCCATTGCCGAGGGACTTCGACATCTTGCGACCCTGCTCATCGCGGACCAGACCGTGCAGGAAGACATCCTTAAACGGCACCTGCGGACGACCGTCGCGCCCCTTACCCAGCGGTGAATCAGCCAGGGTGGCAGCAAAGGTCGAGAACATCATCATGCGCGCGACCCAGAAGAACAGAATGTCATAGCCGGTAACCAGTACGGATGTCGGGTAGAACTTCTCCAGCTCTGGGGTGGCTTCCGGCCAACCCATCGTGGAAAACGGCCACAGCGCAGACGAGAACCAGGTATCCAGCACGTCCGGATCCTGCGTCCAGCCCTCGCCCGTCGGAACCTCATCATCCGGGCCGACACAGACGACCTCGCCATTCGGGCCGTACCAAATCGGGATGCGGTGGCCCCACCACAGCTGGCGGGAAATACACCAGTCGTGCATGTCATCGACCCAATCGAACCAGCGCGGCTCCTGCGAAGCTGGGTGAATAACCGTGTCGCCCTCGCGAACAGCATCGCCGGACATCTTGGCCAGCTCATCGACCTTAACGAACCACTGCAGGCTCAGCAGCGGCTCAATCGGCTCACCCGAGCGCTCCGAGTGGCCGACCGAGTGAACGTACGGGCGGACCTCCTTGACAATGCGCCCCTGCTCACGCAGCGCCTCCGTCAGCGCAGTACGGGCTTCCGCACGATCCATGCCGTCGAAACGCGTGCCAGTGTTGAAGATACGGCCAGTGGTGTCGATGACCTCCGGCATATCCAGGTCGTGGCGCTGGCCCATAGCGAAGTCATTCGGATCGTGCGCCGGCGTGATCTTCACCGCGCCGGTACCGAACTCGCGGTCCACGTAGTCATCGGCGATGACCTGAATCTTCAGGTCCTCGCGGAACGGGTGGTCCAGAACCTTGCCCACCAGGTGCGTGTAGCGCTCATCCTCCGGGTGCACGGCAATTGCCACGTCACCCAGCATCGTCTCCACACGAGTCGTCGCCACAACAATGGAGTCCTCCCCATCGCCGTAGCGGAAAGACACGAGCTCGCCTTCAGCGTCCTCGTACTTGACCTCAATATCCGAGATTGCAGTCTGCAGCACTGGCGACCAGTTGACCATGCGCTTGGCGCGGTAAATCAGGCCGCGGTCAAACAGTTCCTTAAAAATCGTCTGAACCGCACGGGACAGGCCCTCGTCCAGAGTGAAGCGCTCACGTGACCAATCCAGGGAGTCACCAATCTGGCGCATCTGGTTGCCGATACGTCCGCCGTAATCGTGCTTCCACTCCCAGACCTTCTCCACGAATTCCTCGCGGCCGTAATCGAAGCGGTCCTTACCTTCGGACTCCTTCAGCATCGCCTCGACCTTGGTCTGAGTTGCGATACCCGCGTGGTCCATACCCGGCAGCCACAGCACCTCGTAGCCCTGCATGCGCTTACGGCGCACCAGCGCATCCATCAAAGTGTGGTCCAGTGCGTGGCCCATGTGCAGCTGACCCGTCACATTCGGCGGGGGCAGCACAATAGAGTAAGCCGGCTTGGAGCTAGACGGATCAGCCTCGAAATAGCCAGCGTCTACCCAGCCCTGGTACAGGTCCGACTCCACGTCAGCCGGGTTCCACGACTTGGGCAACTTATCTGCTCTGTTTAGGTCCACGTTGTTCTCAGTCACGCGTCACATCTTAGCGCCTTGCCCGGATTTGGTTTTCCAGGGGCTTTACGACGGCCCTTGCGCCCCACCCATATCTGCTATCAGCGACTTATGCACCGCCGAATTCAAGCCTTTCTCCCGCTCCGAGCCAAACCGTGATTACCGCGCAAAATAAAAGCGCTCTCTTGTGTAATCATCACAAGAGAGCGCCTCTAAACGGCCGTTGAACAGCTCTTAGACCAGCAGGTCCTTAACAGCCTCGCGCTCTTCGCGCAGTGCCTTGACGTTGCGCTCGATGCCAGCGCGCTGAACCTCGGAGAGATCCAGGCCCTCAACGCGAACCCACTCGCCGTCCTTGGCGTAGCACGGAACACCAGCGACCAGGCCCTCGTCGATGCCGTAGGAGCCGTCGGACGGAAGTGCGACAGAGACCCACTCGCCCTCTGGGGTACCCGTGACCCAGTCACGCATGTGGTCAACTGCGGCTGCGGCAGCGGAAGCTGCGGAGGAAGAACCGCGGACCTCGATGATTTCTGCGCCACGCTTCGCGACACGCGGGATGAAGTCCTGCTCGACCCATGCAGCGTCAACCTTGTCGGAGACCTTCTCGCCTGCAATGGTGGCGTAGGTGATGTCCGGGAACTGGTCTGCGGAGTGGTTACCCCAGACGATCATGTTCTTGATCTCAGTGGTCGGAACACCAATCTTTTGCGACAGCTGGGACAGGGAACGGTTGTGGTCCAGGCGCATCATGGCAGTGAAGCGCTCTGCCGGGATGTCCTTAGCGTGGGAAGCGGCAATCATGGTGTTGGTGTTGGCCGGGTTGCCGACAACCAGAACCTTGATGTCGTCTGCTGCATGATCGTTCAGTGCGGCACCCTGCGGACCGAAGATCTTGCCGTTGGCACCCAGCAGTGCGGAGCGCTCCTCGCCCTTGCCGCGCGGCTTTGCACCGACCAGGAATGCGGCGTTGGCACCGTCGAATGCCTTTGCCGGATCATCGGTGATGTTGATGCCAGTCAGAAGCGGGAAGGCGGAGTCAAACAGCTCCATGGCGACGCCTTCGGTGGCGTGCAGCGCCGGAGTGATCTCCAGCAGGTTCAACTCAACCGGGGTCTCAGGGCCGAAAACCGAACCGCTGGCAATGCGGAAGAGCAGGGAGTAAGCGATCTGTCCGGCGGCGCCGGTAACTGCAACCTTTACGGGAGTCTTGTTCACTTCAGGCCTTTCTCGAGAGAGAATCAATTCGCTGCCCACTCTAATGCGACTACAGAATTGGCGCAGACGGGGGCGATGCGCTCAGGCCATTTCTGAAAAACGGATAGCATTAGGCATGACTTACGGTCGTGTACTCATTTCACTAGAAAGAAGTCCGCGACTGACCAATTTCACCCCCGTTAGATAGCCAAAACCCCTTAGTCTCTCTCTAGTCCAAGCAAAGGATTTTCATGAAGTCTCCAGGCTCCTCTGATGCAATCCCCCATGCAGTCTTGGTGGCAGCACTTCAAGAATTCACCGCAAAGGGGTATGCAGATGCCCGTTTGGATGCCATTGCTGCCGCCTCTGGTGTCTCCAAGCGCATGCTTCACTACCACTGTGGTGACAAGTTGGGACTCTACAGGGCGACGTGGGCACATGTGCTGGAGACCGTAAGGCCTGACGACGACGACCTGCGCCCGCACTCCAATGTGCCGGTGGAAGCCCTGCAGCATGTGGTCGGTGTTATCTATGACTACTTCTCGGCGAACCCGCTCGCCGTGCGGTTCATCATCCAGGAAAACCTACATCCGGTCCTGCCGCTAGAAGGCGTGACTGGGCTTGGTGGTCAGAGCCCAATTGTTTTGGAGTTTGACCGCATCTTGTTGCTCGGCCGCGATTACGGTGCATTCCGCACTGACATTTCCGCACTTGATCTTTATATTCTCGTGCTCTCACTGGCCACCTTCCCCACCCTGCACCAACGGACTTTTGAAAACCTCTACGGCATTGAAATGCAGTCGACGGTGCTGTCGGACAAGCTGCGTGAGTTCGCACAGGACACCGTGACCAGCCTGTTGACATCCTCGCCTCGCAACGAACCGGGAAGCTCGTACACTTCCTTGCTGGCCTCCCATGGCGCGAACTCGTCCGCGCTTGGCGCAGAGGTCTATGGCGATCAGCCCAACCCAGAGACTCAGGACTTGGCTGCTGATGATGCCCCGGATTACCGCGACATCTACGGCATGGACGACTAGGGCTCCACACAGACATCAAAACCCGGTTAGAGCAGGCGCTCTAACCGGGTTTTCAGCTACCTTTACGCAGTCTTCTTGTCCGCGCTGCGTTCAACGAGTTCTGGCGCTGCACCGTCCGTGATGCATTCCTTGTGGACAATGACCTCCGCAACGTCGTCACGCTCTGGTACGTCGAACATCACGGGAACCAAGATTTCTTCCATGATGCCGCGCAGACCACGGGCGCCGGTATTGCGGCTAATCGCCTTGGCAGCAATGGCGCGCAGCGCCTCGTCGTCGATGGTGAGGCGCACACCATCCATGTCGAACAGGTGCTGGTATTGGCGGACCAGGGAGTTCTTGGGCTCGGTGAGTACGCGAACCAGCGCGTCCTCATCGAGGTTGGTGACCGATGCGATGACGGGCAGGCGACCAATGAACTCAGGGATCAGGCCGAATCGAACGAGGTCCTCCGGCAGCACGTCGCGGAATGGATCCTTCATATCCGCGTCGTTAGCCGAGGTGACATCTGCGCCGAAGCCCAGCCCCTTCTTACCGACACGCTCCTGCACGACCTTCTCCAGACCGGCAAACGCACCGGCGACGATGAACAGGACATTGGAGGTGTCGAACTGAATGAACTCCTGGTTTGGCAGCTTGCGCCCACCCTGCGGGGGCACGGCGGCTACGGTTCCCTCGAGAATCTTCAGCAGCGCCTGCTGCACACCTTCACCGGAGACATCGCGAGTGATAGAGGTGTTTTCAGACTTACGCGAGATCTTGTCAATCTCATCGACGTAAATGATGCCGCGCTGCGCCTTCTCGACGTCGAAATCAGTAGCCTGCAGCAACTTCAGCAGGATGTTCTCCACATCCTCACCGACATAGCCGGCCTCGGTCAGGCTGGTGGCGTCAGCGATTGCGAACGGCACATCCAGCTTGCGAGCCAGCGTCTGTGCCAGGTAGGTCTTGCCACAGCCTGTCGGCCCCAGCAAGAGAATGTTCGACTTCTGTAGCTCGACGTCGTTGTCCGACTTGGTCTCTGCAGCACGAAGGCGCTTGTAGTGGTTGTAGACCGCGACGGCTAGGGTGCGCTTTGCCATGTCCTGGCCGATGACGTACTCATCGAGGAAGTCGCGAATTTCCATCGGACGCGGCAGGCGGTCGTCGTTGCCAGTTGCCTCGCCGCCGGTGTTGAGCTCCTCTTCAATAATCTCGTTGCAGAGCTCGATGCACTCATTACAGATGTACACACCAGGTCCGGCAATCAGCTTTTTGACCTGCTTCTGACTCTTTCCACAGAAAGAGCACTTCAGCAAATCCGCACTTTCTTGCATACGCGCCATGAGGCTCCCGCCGCCGCCTTTCCGCTTCGTTGCCAATAACTGCTTCAGACCAGCCTACCGTGAGTGTGCGCAAATACCGGCTTCCACGCCAGGGGCGAGGCGAATTTCACGCGATCTCGCCCGGTGCTTTACGACGGCCAGTGCGCAGCACTCCAAAGAGACCATGTCCCCATTTAGGCGTTGTGCTTGCGGTACTCGAAGACCTGGTCGATGATGCCGTACTCGACGGCCTCTTCAGCGGTCAGGATCTTGTCACGGTCGGTGTCCTTGCGGATCTGCTCTGCAGTGCGACCGGAGTGGCGAGCCAACGTCTCCTCCATCAGCTTGCGCATGCGCTCGATTTCGTTCGCCTGAATCTCCAGGTCGGAAACCTGGCCCTGGATTCCCTGGGTAGCCGGCTGATGAATGAGAACGCGCGCATTCGGCAGAGCTGCACGCTTACCCGGTGCACCCGCAGCGAGCAGCACGGCTGCCGCGGAGGCAGCCTGGCCCAGGCACACGGTCTGCACGTCGGGACGCACGTACTGCATCGTGTCGTAGATGGCCATCAGCGAGGTGAAGGAGCCGCCTGGGGAATTGATGTACATCGTGATGTCACGATCCGGGTCCAGGCCCTCAAGCACCAGCAACTGCGCCATGATGTCGTTAGCGGCGGTGTCATCGACCTGGGAGCCGAGGAAGATAATGCGCTCTTCGAAGAGCTTGTTGTATGGGTTGGATTCCTTAGCACCAAAGCTGGAGTGCTCCACGAAAGAAGGAAGCACGTAGCGCGACTGCGGCATCTGCATATTGTTCATCTCCATGTTGATTAAATCGCCTCTAATTATTCGCTACTGTCCGCTTTTAGCGTGCGGTGTCCTTGAGAGCGGTCACGACGTGGTCAACCAGGCCGTATTCCTTAGCCTCAGCTGCGGTAAACCAGCGGTCGCGGTCCGAGTCTTCCTCAATGCGCTCGACCGGCTGACCGGTGTGCTGCGCAATCAGACGAGCCATCTCCTTCTTGGTGGCAGCGAACTGCTCAGCCTGAATGGTGATGTCGGATGCGGTACCGCCAATACCTGCAGATGGTTGGTGCATCATAATGCGGGCGTGCGGCAGTGCGTAACGCTTGCCCTTAGCACCTGCGGCGAGCAGGAACTGACCCATGGAAGCTGCCAAGCCCATGCCGTAGGTAGCCACGTCGCACGGAACAAACTGCATGGTGTCGTAAATGGCCATGCCGGCGGTGACGGAGCCACCCGGGGAGTTAATGTACAGCGAGATATCCGCCTCCGGGTCCTCAGCTGCCAGGAGCAGCATCTGACCGCAGAGCTTGTTGGCAATCTCGTCGTCGACCTGCTCACCCAGCCAAATAATGCGCTCCTTGAGCAGCTTGTCGAAAACCGTGTTCGTCGACATCTGGGCGTTATCGCTCATCTGTGTACTCCTTCTTCGTACGTGTGCGAGTTTGTCGTTCACTAGAGGGTAACGAAAAGGGCCGTCCCTTTGTTTCAGGAACGGCCCTTGTTCGCTATAAGCGTTGCAGCATAAGGAATGCGTCGCGCTAACGGCGGGGCTTACTCAGCCGAGTTGTCCTCAGCCTTGTCGGACTCAGCCTTCTCAGCCTCAGCTTCGACCTCACCGAAGTACTCGTTCAGATCGATTTCGTTGCCCTCAGTGTCCTTGGCGGAAGCCTTCAGGATCGAGGTAGCCAGAGCCTTGCCGCGGCGAACGTCTGCAAACAGGTTGCCGAGCTGGCCGGACTGCTGAATCTGCTGGATGAACTGGTTCGGGTCCATGCCGTAAGACTGAGCAGTGAACAGGATGTGGTCGGTGAGCTCCTGCTGGGAAACGTCCGGCTGGATCTCCTCAGCCAGTGCATCCAGGAACAGCTGGGTGCGAACAGCTTCCTCAGCGGACTTCTTGGAGTCCTCGTCGAACTGCTCACGAGTGGTGCCCTGGGCCTCCAGCATGGAGTTCAGAACCTTCTCGTCGCCGCCGAACTGACCCAGCAGCTGCTGCAGCTGGCCCTCGACCTGCTCCTTGACAACACCCTCCGGAAGAGCGATTGTGGTCTGCTCCATTGCGGCAGCCAGGACCTTGTCGCGGACCTGCTGAGCCTGTTCGCCCTTCTTGGTGTTCTCGACCTGGCGTGCCAGGTCTTCCTTCAGCTCCTCGATGGTGTCGAACTCGGAAGCCATCTGAGCGAAGTCGTCGTCAGCTTCCGGCAGCTCGCGGACCTTGACGGACTGAACGGTAACGGTGACCTGAGCGTCCTCGCCCTCGTGCTCGCCAGCAACCAGCTTGGTGGTGAATTCCTTGGACTCGCCCTGGGACAGGCCAACAACAGCCTCATCCAGGCCGTCAATCAGATCGTCGGAGCCAACCTGGTAGGACAGTCCCTCGGTGGAAGCCTCTTCCAGCTCTTCACCGTCGATAGTGGCGGACAGGTCGATGGAGACGAAGTCATCCTTCTCAACTGCGCGCTCAACGCCGGTCAGGGTGCCGAAGCGAGCGAGCAGGTTCTGCAGCTCAGCCTCAACAGCTTCCTCGTCGGCGACCAGCGGGTCAACCTCAACTGCGATGTCCTCGAACTTCGGCAGCCCAATCTCCGGACGGACGTCGACCTCAGCGGTGAACTCGACGAGCTCGCCGTCTTCCAGCTTGGTGATGTCAACCTCAGGCTGACCGATAACCTTCAGCTCCTCCTCGCGAACGACCTCGTCGTAGCGGGACGGAACCATGTCGTTGAGCACCTGCTCCAGGATTGGGCCGCGGCCGAAGCGGGCCTCAATCAGCTTTGCCGGTGCCTTGCCCTTACGGAAGCCCGGAATCTGGACCTGCTGAGCCAGTGCCTTGTAGGCATTGTCGAACTCTGGCTTCAGCTCGTCAAACGGGACCTCGACGGTAATCTTCACTCGGGTCTCATTGAGCTTCTCAACGGAAGACTTCACTGGTGCACTCTCCTGCAACTCGATGATTAATTCATAGACCACGGGAGTGCCCGTGATACTGGTCGGGGTAGCGGGATTTGAACCCACGGCCTTCCGCTCCCAAAGCGGACGCGCTACCAAGCTGCGCCATACCCCGTATGCGTCATTCGAAACCTAGCAGAAACCCCTTTGGAGCATCTGCACCGGGGCCCTCATAGTCGCGAAATCGCGTTTCCACAACGGACCCGTATAGATTTACCTGACGATTAACGAAATCACAAAACCACGCGTTCAACCAGGCCATTACTCTGTCTGAAAACGCTTTACGACGCCATCGAGAGCCAACCTGCCAACTACTACTGGTTTCATGAAATCCATGCATATCACAGGGCGTTTGCATCACCTCGGCACTGCTTTTGGCGGCCTCGTTTACTGCAAACACTCCATTCGTCGGCCGACCCTCCAAAGAAGCCGCCTAAAACGACTGCCCCTTTGTTGAGTCGTGTGACAGTGTAATCAACGGCTATACGCCTGTTTCATATACCCCATATTGCTTTAGTTTCATTTTCTGTTTTTCCCGGCCACAGCCACTTTTCTTTAAATCCTTCGAGAAAAACCTGGCATCGATTTTTGTATGTGCGCTTTAACGAGTTAATATGCCTTGTACCAAGACACGGTCTGGTTGAGGCGAGTGCGCATCTAAACCGGATTTCTGTCTATGGGGATGTCGTATAGTGGCTAATACCTCAGCCTTCCAAGCTGAAGACGCGGGTTCGATTCCCGTCATCCCCTCCATGTGAAAGCACCCTCCGGCCAGCGTCGGAGGGTGTTCTTCTTTTTGACGGGATCCGTCCCGAAATCCGTCACAGGGGGTTAAGTAAAGAAAAGTGTGTCTTTTCCGG
>NZ_KV801858.1:0-1332 GCF_001810555.1 Corynebacterium sp. HMSC063G05
TACATTACACACACTTCACACATAAAGCGAACCCGCAGGTCACGGAGCATTTTGTAACGCGCATCAGCACATTAACAGCCATAAGCAATCTAACAACAACACGCGCGAGGCAGTAAGTGAAGCGTGCTGGATCTAGTTCCTACCTCGGTCCTGGAATCCGTCCGAGCATCACCACGTTCCACGATTCTTAACACGACGCTCCAACTGAGGGAGTCGACACTCTCTACAAGACAAAACTCATTCATACGCAAGACTCGTGAACATAGAAGCGGAAATCGAACTTGCCACTTTGCGGACGATGCATTGGTAAAGAATTATGCGGATACACAAAGTGCTGGACTAGCCACACCACGGGAAGCGCAAACCAAGTGCTACCTTGCCTATTTCATCAACCCAGGGTCGTAAAAAGCGGAACTAACCCCAGGACACTTGAACATACGCATGAATACCTCGGATATAGAGTGCTCCACCGAAAATGTGTGGTGAAGCCATATGAATCCGGAAGCGAGATTGAATCAGAGACCACTAAACGCGGGTGTCTATTCATCCGCAAGTTCGAGGATGTTCCCGATGATGGTGGGCAAATGCTCATTGAGGGAATAGACCGCACGCCCCGGCAGGTTATCGCGAACCTATTGGACTGGATGGAATTACTGCTTAGCTGAAAGCGGAAAGAGCAAGCGGACAAAGAGGTGGTGACTGAAGCTCCTAGTTTCAAATGCGATTAGCTAGGTAGCTTGTACGAGTCTTTCTACCAACACTGGGAGCTGGTACCACCCCGAGATCTGATTAATCGATTCGAGGTTCTACTCGCCGAGGTAATCCAACTGGTACCCTGACTGGCCGAAGCAGAGCTGTTTGAGTCTGAGCAGCGAGCGTGGGCGTCTTCCACTCCGTCAGTATGACCGGTGTGGAAGTGGGTACATATCAACACTGTTGCCCCCCCCCTCACTACGTTTCGTACCAAGATAAGGACATGGGAGAAACTCGCTGCTTGCTAGTTGATTGACTCAACCACGTCGACCCCTGTCTTGAGCACAAAGCAAATTTGACCGGCTCTAACAACATGGTTGATCCGAGCCGTTCATTGGAATGACTAGAGGTGCTGCATCGGCTCTTTGGCTAGTTGCCGGTATGCACCAGTAATCGTTGTACGACCGACGTATTTGATTCTGATTTGCTCGTAGGTTTGCTGCCGGTCGACTAAAGGTTTGCATATCCGCCGCGATCAAACCGACCTAATGGCAAACCGTCCTAAGCCGGAAAAGACCATCAGCACTAAAACGCGAGTTAATTCTGTTTACCTGTGGGTAAAACAAAAGTGGGCCGCAG
>NZ_KV801859.1:0-53321 GCF_001810555.1 Corynebacterium sp. HMSC063G05
CATAAACTCATACAGTTTCACATTTGCAGCCCGTGGTTTTCTGGGATCTCCGTTGTGCAACCCAGAATCTAGACCGCCCCGTCGCATCAGTAGGCCGCCCTCCACGGCAGACCAGCCGGCCCAGTCCCCGGCCGCCCGTCGCAGTAAACCGACGGCCGGCCGACGCTTAGAAGCGCGGGTGGCTGCCGCGCAAAACAGCCCCGTCCTCGCCAGCCTCGCTCTTGCGGACAGTACCCAGCTCCCAAGCGTTGATGTGGCGGGCAGTCAGCAGAGCCAGTGCACGATCGCGGTCCTCTGCGGAAACAATCGCAACCATGCCAACACCCATGTTGAAGGTCTTCTCCATCTCCTCGCGGGAGACGTTGCCGAGCTCAGCAATGGTCTTGAAGATCGGCCCCGGGGTCCATGTTGCGCGGCTCATGTCAGCGGTCAGGCCTTCCGGCATGATGCGAACCATGTTGCCAGCCAATCCACCACCGGTGACGTGGCAGAAAGTGCGGACCTCGGCCTCGTTCATCAGAGCCAGGCAGTCCTTCGCATAAATCTTGGTTGGCTCCAGCAGCTCCTCCCCGAGGGTGCGGCCGAAGTCCTCGACGTAACCGTCGAGCTCCAGACCGGCCTTCTCCAGGAGAACGTAGCGAGCCAGCGAGTAGCCATTGGAGTGAAGTCCAGAGGACTCCATGGCGATAATGACATCGCCCTCACGCACGCGGTCCGGGCCGAGAAGCTTGTCCTCTTCCACGACACCGACGCCGGTAGCGGAGACATCGTACTCACCCGGTTCCATCACACCCGGGTGCTCTGCAGTCTCGCCACCAAGGAGGGCGCAACCCGCCTGGACGCAACCCTCGGCGATGCCGGAAACGATCTCGGCGACGTGCTCCGGCACGACCTTGCCAATTGCAATGTAGTCCTGCAGGAACAGCGGCTCGGCGCCGCACACAACCAGGTCATCGACGACCATGGCGACCAGGTCCAGGCCAATGGTGTCGTGCTTGCCGACGGCCTGCGCCACGGCCAACTTGGTTCCCACACCATCGGAGGATGCGGCCAGCAGCGGCTTTTCGTAGTTGCCCAGTGCAAACAGGCCGGCAAAACCACCGAGCCCGCCACGGACCTCTGGGCGAGTGGCCTTCTTGGCAATCGGGGCGAATAGTTCAACGGCGCGGTCGCCGGCTTCGATGTCGACACCGGCTGCAGCGTAGGAAGCACCAGAAACGTTCTCGGTCATTAGAGGCTCTCGCTTTAAACTTTCTCCCCCGGGCGGCGTTACTGCCGTATCCGGGAGTATTGGCGGACCGGGAACAAAGCAACGGCTGCAATCTACAGCACCGCTTGCGCTTCGTTCTCGGTTCAGTTCTCGTAGTTCATTCTAAGGAGGTTTCGAGGCTAATTGCTCGTTGCGGCTTTGGCAGCCTGGGCTGCCTGCATCCTCTCAACCGCTGCCGCATTCGGATTGCCCTCCGGCAGACCCAGCGGGTACTTGCCATCGAAGCAGGCACAGCACACTTCGCTCTTTGCCTGTTCGGAAGCGGCGACCATGCCATCGATGGAGACAAATCCCAGGCTGTCGGCACCAATCGCGGTTGCGATACCGGAGACAATGTCATTCTCATCGACACCGTTGGCCAGCAGCTCGCCCGGAGAGGCGAAGTCAATGCCGTAGAAGCACGGCCATTTCACCGGCGGTGCGGCGATGCGCACGTGCACTTCCTTTGCACCGGCCTCACGCAGCATGCGAATCAGGGCACGCTGGGTGTTGCCGCGGACAATGGAATCATCGACCACGACCAAGCGCTTACCGGCGATAACTTCCTTCAGCGGGTTCAGCTTCAGTCGGATGCCCAGCTGACGAATCGTCTGCGAAGGCTGAATGAAGGTACGCCCCACGTAGCCGTTTTTGGTCAGCCCCTGTCCAAACGGGATGCCCGATTCCTGGGCGTAGCCAACAGCGGCCGGGGTACCGGATTCCGGCACCGGCATCACCAGGTCACCGTCAGCCGGGAACTCACGTGCCAACTGGCGGCCCAGCTCAAGACGCACCGCGTTGACGGAGCGACCACGGATGTTGGAGTCCGGGCGCGCCAGGTAGACGTACTCAAAAATGCATCCAGCGTGGGCGGTCTCGGCAAAACGCTGCGAACGCACACCAGAAGCATCAATGGTCACCATCTCGCCTGGCTCGATCTCGCGGACGAACGATGCACCGACGATATCCAGCGCGCAAGTCTCGGATGCGACTACCCAGCCACCGGACAGGCGCCCCAGGCACAGCGGGCGCACACCGTATGGGTCACGCGCGGCGTACAGCGTCTCGCCATCGGTGAAAGTAAGACAGAAAGCACCCTTCAAACGCGGCAGCAGTGCCATCGCGGCCGCTTCTACATTGGTGCTGCAGCCGTAATCTTCGGGGTGGTCAATCTTGCCGGTTTCGTCGGCAAGCAAAGTGGTCATGATTGCGGAGTCACTGGGCAGCTCGCCCTCTTCACGCAGCAGGCCCTTGTCGACCGCCTCATGGAACAGCGTGAGGTGGTTGGTCAGGTTGCCGTTGTGCCCCAGCGCGATGTCCGTGCCGTCAGAGGCCATCTGGAACATCGGCTGTGCATTCTCCCACGCAGGAGCGCCAGCGGTGGTGTAGCGCGTGTGCCCCACCGCTACGTGCCCCTTCAGGGCGTCGAGCGTCTGCTCATCAAAAACCTGGGAAACAAGCCCGAGATCCTTGAATACGAGAATTTGGTCGCCGTCGCCGACTGCGATACCGGCGGCTTCCTGGCCGCGATGCTGCAGGGCAAACAGGCCATAGTAGGTGAGTTTGGACACGTCTTCGCCAGGTGCCCAAACGCCAAAAACGCCACATTCTTCGCGCGGGGATGTCTCCCCCAGATCGTCGTAAGGCGAAATTGGCAAAAGTTTGGACTTTGGTGCACCTGAAATGTTGGTATCGGCCACGACATTCACACTAATAGCCCCACCCGCCTAGGCACCAATTCAGCATCCCCCCCCACGGGCTTTAAGAAATGCGCGCCACCGGCAGATGATTCCCAATTTCCGCCGCGCGCGTGCCCGACATATCGATGTGCGCCTGCACCTGCTCTAACGTGATCATTCCGCACGCGAGTCCCAGCCAAATCTCCGGCGACATCTCCACGACATTGGGCGGCGTACCGCGTGTGTGCCTGGGCCCCTCAATACACTGGACCGCGACGAAGGGCGGCACACGCACCTCGACGCTATGCCCCGGCGCCTCTTGGGCGAGCATCCGCACGGACAGACGCACCGCTTTGGCAAGGCTCGCACGCCTTAACGACGACCCCTGCGCCCCATCCGCCCCGATGAAGGGGACAGCCTCTTGGTCAGACAGCAACTCGCGGCCGAGAAGCCGTTGCGCCGCCCAGGGTGCGGCGGTGGAAAGAGCGCTGCGAACGTCGAAAGGCGAGATTTTGGATACCATAACCTCATCCTAGAGTTATGCTTTCATATATGGATACGCAGTCAACTGAAAAAGCTGAACAGGTGCATGCTCCAGCGTCACCATCTCTTGTACTCCGTTTTATGGCGTCGCCGACCGATGTCATTATGGCCGGAACCAATTCCGTCCACGGCGGCCGTGTGTTGCAGTGGATTGACAAGGCCGCTTACGCCTGCGCGACCGGCTGGTCGGGACGCTACTGCGTGACTGCGTACTTCGGTCACATTCACTTCACTCGCCCGATTCCCAGCGGCCACATTGTTGAGGTGCGCTCCAAGATTGCGCATACCGGCCGCAGTTCCATGCACATCGTCAATGAGGTGCTCTCGGCTGATCCGCGCGAGGGCAAGTTCACCCGCGCAGCTGACTGCCTGGTGATCTTCGTAGCCATGGATGAAAACGGTAAGTCGACTCCGGTGCCGAAGTGGGTGCCGCAAACAGAGGAAGAAGAGCGCGTTGAGAAAGCCGCTCTTTCCCGTTTTGAGCTCCGCCGCGACATCGAAGCCAGCATGCGCGCGCAGACCTACTCCGCGGACTCTTCCGCACCCGAACTGACCACACGTTTCCTGGCAAAGCCGACCGATGTCAACTGGGGCGGAAACGTCCACGGCGGCACCGCCATGGAGTGGATCGACGAGGCTGCGACGGCAGTTACCACCAACTGGGCAGGGCGCCAGACCATTTCTGTCTACGCAGGTGGTATTCGCTTCTACAGCCCAATCCACATTGGCGACCTGGTTGAGGTGCGCGCACGCATCCTGCGTACAGGCACGACCTCGATGCACCTGTCGGTGCAGGTCTACTGCTGTGAGCCCCGCAAGGGTGTCGGCGGCCTGCGCAAGGCACTGCATTCGACCATGACGTATGTCGCAATTGATGACGATTTCAACCCGCAGCCGGTACCGCACTTCCAGCCGACGACGGATGAGGACAAGCGCCTGCACGCTCACGATCTGTCACTGAAGGCATTGCGTGACAAGTACAGCCCGCTGCCGCTGATTGAGCGCGAACAGGATTAAGCCGCCTGGCTACCCGGCTTCCTGTTTTTCCACCAGATGGATAGGAACATCCAGCCAATCAGCGCGAAGGTGATGTAGGTGACGTACCGGTCAATCGTCTGCAGGGAGCCCTGGATGCTTGGGCCAAACTTCAGGCCCAAGTACAGGTAGAAGCACTTGAGCATTGCGGCACAGAAGAAGAGGTACACGCCTACTACCCAGCCGCGCACCTTCGCAATACCACCGATGGCCACGACAATCGTGGCCGGAATCGGCGAGAATGGCACAAACGATGCCAGCACACTCAGCCCGATGCGTTCATAGATGAAGTTCTCCATCTTCTTAAACCATCGCGGTGGGTGTCCGCCGAAACTCATCGTTATGAATTCCGTGCCCCACTTCTTGCCCATCCAGTAGAAGAACGGCATGAACTTGATTGTCGAAAGCGCCGCAATCACTACAACAGCGAAGAGGAAGAGCGGCCGGTCCTCGTTTTCCGACGCGAGAATCAGCACCGACAGATTCGATCCTGTCAGCCATGTGTGCAAGAACGTGTACTTGAGCAGCAAAACCGCACGGAACGGGATGATTGCAAAGCCGTACACGGCAACCAGCATCAGCGATGCATAGAGAAGCTTGTCTATTTTGTCCGGCTCACGCAGGAAGCTCGGCAGATCCTCACGAGGGTCGTGCTCGGCCTCGTTACGCATGTCGGGTGAAGTCATGAACCACAGTTTAACTGCACGCCCTCTTCTGCAGCAGGAGCCGCAGACTAGGCCATTACGTACGGCTCAGACGCACTCGCCAAGGACGAGCGCAGCGCCGCCTACTATCCTGAGAAGATATGACCACCGATTCACCCGCGCCTGTGCCCGCACAGCAGCCTCACGCAGCACGGTCTGAGTCTTCCTCACCATCGCTTGACGACGGCCAGGAGAACGCATCCTCACCGAGCATGCTGCAACGTGTTCGCGCCGCTATCCCGCCTGTTTCCATCCTGGTACTGACGGCGGTATTCCTCTTCGCCGGGTGGTTCACGCTCTTCGGTCCTATCAATGTTCTGGCGTGGCGTGGTGGCACGTTCCCCCGCACCGAGGCAGACCGCCCTTACTATCAGCAGGCTCTGAAGGATGTTGCGCGCTATCAGTACGAGGAGCAGCCCTCCCCTGAGGTTTACTTCGGCCTGGCGTGTGGCGCTACTGATGACGACATCCGCAGCGTTATCCCCAAGGTCGGCGAGCACCCGAATTCAGACGCAGACCCAACTGCTGATGCAGATGCCGTCGCCGCCGCTGCTGCCACCAGGCCGGGTTCTGCACCCACAGCTGCGAACCAGACCGCGAAGCTGAATCCAAACCTTGACGCATTCGGCAACACGGTCGACTGCTCCGGTTCCTGGACTGCGCCATTCTTGTCATTCCTGCTCGCGTCCGCGGGTGTTCCGGTCTTTGATACGCCCGAGGATTCGGCTGCCGCAGCCGAGAACCCATGGCTGGTTACGGATGTCGAACAGCTCATGGATGCCTACAAGGCACATGATGCTTTCGTCACCGACAAGGACTTCTCTCCTCAGGTGGGTGACATCATTTTCTACCGCTACCCCGCAGGCCTTGGGGTGCACGCCAACATGGTTGTCGCGGTTCAGGGTGACTGGGTCACCATCGGTGGCGATGAGCTTGGCAAGGTCGGTCTAGCTAGCATGACCCTGCGCAACCGAGGTGGCATCGTGGGCTACGGTGCCACGGGCTACTTCGAGCAGGCACCGCTGGACGCCACCAAATAGCCAAGTTTAAATAGGCAAGTTTTCCTCGATGAGGTCGCGCAGAGCATCGTCGTCAGGCGAGACCTTGGAGCGGAAACGGCCGATGACCTCACCCTCGGGCGAGACAACGAACTTTTCGAAGTTCCACTTCACATCCCCAGCCTCGCCGTCGGCGTCCGGGGTTTCCTTCAACAGCTTGTACAGTGGGTGCGCGCCATGGCCGTTGACCTTCGTCTTTTGGAAGAGCGGGAAGGTAACGCCGAATTCGCGCTGGCAGAACTGCTTGATTTCCTCGGCGTTGCCGGGCTCTTGCCCACCGAACTGATTGCAGGGGAAGCCGAGGACGAAGAAGCCACGGGGTGCGAATTCGTCGAAAAGTCCTTGCAGATCGTCGTACTGATCCGTGAAACCGCACTCCGAGGCGGTGTTGACGATAAGCAGAACGTGGCCTGCCCAGTCATTCATCGTTGCTTCGTTGCCGTCGATGGTGGTCACTGGGATGTCGAAGAGATTGCTCATAAACCCCACACTAGGGCAGTCCCCCGATAGCCGTCAGAGGTAGCGACTAGCCGACCTGCTCCATGCCTTCAAAGAGCTCGCGGCCCAGCGGCACCGAAGAGTGGTTGACCGGCTGCGCACCCCCATCGACCGCCTGGTCAATGATGCCGACAACATCCTGGCGCAGCTTGTGCTCCCGCAGTTTCGAAGCGTTAACGGAGATGCGCACCGCGCGGCCCTTCTCCAGCGAGCGCTGCACCGAGGAGCGCACCGCACGGCGCCACCAACCGGCGCCGCCGAAGCCCTCGCCGATAGCCAGCACGCGAGTCGGATCAACAGCACCAGTGGTCAGGTCGCGGACACCATTTCGGTCCGCTGCCACTCGGAAGCCCAGCTCCGGCAGCACGTTCATGGTCTCGGGCGACATGGTCCACTTCGGTGGTGCAAAGACGTCCGTCTCAAAACCCATCGCACGCATCTGGCGCGTTGCGGCGGTCAGGCGCAAACGCGCTTCATGTTCGCTTAACGACGCAAATTCCGCGCCTCGGCCTCGAACTGACTGATCGAACCCCGCGAGAACAATCTCGATGCCGTCATCGCTACGACGGCGGAGCCAATCCAGCACCGCCGGAGCTTCCCGCAACGACCAGTTTTTACCCGCATGCGGCGCTACCAGCAGAGACGGTGTAATACCGCGCTGTTCCATCGCTGCCACGAAACGAGCGACGTCGAGCAATGTGCCATCGCGCAAACCCGACACCGACACCAAAAGCGGCGAACCGACCACACCACCGTCAACAGTTACGAGCTCTTTGCCCGCTGGACGAATGACCTGGTCGGTCGTCCGAATCTGTTCTTGCACCCCACTGCCTGCCATGGATTCAACAAAAACAGGCGTATGTAAATTTTTGGTAACGGAGAGGACAAGGCTTGGAGAATACTCAGAAGCCTTTCAAATAAGAGTTCAAAAAGCGCCATCGCAGCACATCAATGTGCGTCTGCAGCGCGGATTATCCCCAATGCACAACCTCATCGAGAGCCAGTCCCTTGCGCCAACCGAACTTCTCCAAGTCACGCTCCTCGGCCAGGTGCGTTACTGGACCAATGCACAGCCAGGCCACCGGGCGCACGGGTGCCTCGACACCGACAAAGTCAGCCAGGAAATCCTCATGGTAGAAACTGACCCAGCCGACGCCGAGCCCCTCTGCCGTAGCAGCCAGCCACAGATTCTGAATAGCCAGCGCGACTGACATGAGGCCGGTGTCATCGACGGTGTCGCGGCCGAGAATGTTCTTGCCGCCACGGGTCGGGTCATAGGTGACGACGATGCCCGTTCCCGAGTCCACGATTCCTTCAATCTGAATCGGATTGAAGGTCTCACGCCGCTCGCCTTCGAGCTTGGCCGCGAATTCAGCGCGACGTCCGGCTACGTGGTCGGCAAACTGCTGCAGGCGGTCCGGATTCTGAATGATATGAAAGTCCCACGGTTGGGACAGCCCCACCGACGGGGCTGCATGGGCCGCCGCCAACACGCGCATCAATCGCTCCCTGTCCACCACTTCTCCGGCGAATTCGCGGCGCACATCCCGCCGCCGAAAAAGGGTGTGGTAGACGGCCAACTGATCGTCGGAAAGCGAATCGGTGTCAAAACCCTGCGCGGACAGCAGCGTGCGCATATCCATGCCGTTACTCCACCGCACCAGCAGTGTGGACAATCCAGGCGTACTCGAAGGCAGTCTGACGCCAGCGTTCGTAACGACCGGAAACACCACCATGACCTGCGGACATCTCGGTCTTGAGCAGGAACTGCCCCGGCTGGCCTCCGACAACCTCGCGCAGCTTGGCGATCCACTTTGCCGGCTCCACGTAGAGCACGCGGGTGTCGTTCAAACTAGTAATCGCGAGAATCTTCGGGTACTTCGCATCGGCCGAGATGTTCTCGTACGGCGCGTAGGAGGCCATGTAGTCGTAGACCTCCGGGTCGTGGTAGGGATCGCCCCACTCATCCCACTCCACCACGGTCAGCGGCAGCTCTGGCATCAGCATGGATGTCAGGCAGTCGACAAACGGGACCACGGCCTGAATGCCCGCGAACCTATCGCCAGCAATGTTCGCGACCACGCCCATCAGCATGCCGCCCGCCGAACCGCCGAGTGCTACCAGCTGCTCGCGTGTGGTCCACCCAGAATCCAGCAGGTAGTCAGCGACGGCGACGAAGTCAGTGAATGTGTTCTTCTTCGTGGTTGCGCGACCGTTCTCCCACCAGCCGCGGCCCATTTCGCCACCACCGCGGACGTGTGCAATGACAAAAATCATCCCACGATCCAGCAGCGACAGTCGCGCGATGGAAAAGCCAGGATCCATCGAGGCTTCATAGGAACCGTAGCCGTAGAGCAGCGTCGGATTCGGCTTGCTCAGGTCCAGGTCCGCGCGGTGGATAATCGATACCGGAATCTGGGCACCGTCGGCTGCACTCACCCATTCACGCTTGGCGACGTAATCACCGCGATTAAACTTCCCGCGAATCTTCTGCTCCTTGAGCAGCACCCGCTTGCCCGAGGCAATATCAATCTGCCAAAGCTGCGACGGCGTGGTGAAGGAGCCGTAAGCGTAGCGCAACACCGGGGTGTCCCATTCAGCATTGCCGGTAGTGCCTGCAGAGTAGAGCTCTTCGTCGAAGTCGAGCTCGACGAAGTTCACAGCGGACGCTGGCACTGGAGCAGCAGCATGGCTTGTATCAGAGGCATCACCAGCGGAGCCAGCACCATCCTCATCCTGACCCAATACCGCCAGCGCCACACGGCCAATACCGCCACGACGGTAACCAAACGCGATGTGCCCAGCGAAGCAGTCGACGCCCTCAACGCGGACGTCATCGCGGTGCGGAACCAGCTCAGTGAGATCCGAAATGCTGTCGAAAGACCCCGCCGGCACCATGGCCAGTGCGAAGTTCGAACCAGTCATATTGTGTGTAATCAGCCACATATCCCGGCCGCTAATGACGGCGTGATCGATGTCGTATTCAACACCGGCCTCACGCGGGCGCACGCAGGTGAACTCACCGGTCGGGTCACTGGCGTCCAGGTACCAAACCTCGGAAGTAATCTTCGAGGAGCTCTCAATAATCAGGTACTTTTCGCTGCGTACCGTGCCGACTCCAACCCAGTAGGCCTCATCGGGCTCATGGAAGACACAGACATCATCCTCGGTGGAGGTGCCCACGCGGTGACGCCACACGGAATCCGGCCGCCAGGCTTCGTCGACCTTCTGGTAGAAGATCCACTCGGAGCCGACCCAGGTAGCACCTGCGGCGATGCCCGCAATTTCGTCATCAAGCAGTTCACCCGTGCGCAGATCCTTTACGCGCAGCGTGTAGCGTTCGTCGCCTGTGACGTCGGTGGAATAGGCCAGCAGATTGCCGTCCGCGGAGACGCTCGCTGCGCCGAGGGCGAAGAAATCATGGCCTTCGGCCAGCTCGTTGGCATCCAGGATGACCTGTTCTCCTGGTGCTGGGGCATCGTCGGCGATGGTCGGCGGCGTCCACGCGGCAAGACCGTCACCGGCCTCCGCACGCACGCGACAGCTCATCCCGTAGGACTTGCCCTCCTGCGTGCGCGAGTAGTACCACCAGCCGTTAAGGCGAGTTGGGACCGACATGTCGGTCTCCTGCACGCGCGACTTGATCTCCTTAAAAATCGCGTCCGCGGTGCCGTCAAGATCGGAGGTAAAAGCCTCCGTATAGGCATTTTCAGCCTCTAGGTAGTCGATAACCTCGGAGTTTTCCTTATCGCGGAGCCACTCGAAGTTATCGGTGAAGTCCCTTCCGTGGAAGGACCGAGTCACCGGCTTCCGTTGTGCACGGGGTGCGGGCAAATCCTTTTTTGCAGGCTTGCCGACGGATGCCGAGTCCAAGGTCACTTCGCTCACGCAGGTTCTCCAATCCAGTCCGAGAAGCGGCGGCCCGACAGTCGTTCGTAGGCCTCGACGTACCGCTCGCGAGTTGCTTCCACAACACTACCCGGCAGCGCCGGCGGCGGAGTGCCCTCGCCCTTCTTCCAGCCGGACTTGGAGCAGGTCAGCCAGTTTCGGACGTACTGCTTGTCGAAGCTCGGGTTAACCGAACCCTCCTGGTAGGAGTCGGCTGGCCAGTAGCGGGAGGAGTCCGGGGTGAGAACCTCGTCGGCCAGCACCAGGTTGCCGTCGGAGTCGAGGCCGAACTCAAACTTGGTGTCGGCCAGGATGATGCCGCGCTTAGCAGCCAGTTCAGCAGCCTGGGAGTAGATGCGCAGGGTGGCATCGCGAAGCTCTTCGGCGCGCTTCTGCCCCAGGGACTCCACAACGGCGTCGAAGGAGACATTCTCGTCGTGCTCGCCCAGCTCAGCCTTGGTGGCCGGGGTAAAAATCGGTTCTGGCAACTTGGAGCCCTCGACGAGGCCCTCTGGCAGCTCAATGCCACAGACAGTGCCGTTTTCCTTGTACTCGACCAGGCCAGAGCCTGTCAGGTAGCCACGTGCGACGCACTCGAATGGCAGCATGTCCAGCTTCTTGCACACCAGCGCACGACCTAGGCACTCCTCCGGAATGCGCTCATCGTCAGCCGGGCCAGCCATGTGGTTCGGGAAGTCAATCTCATCGAAGAAGAACACGCTCATCGCGGTGAGCACTCGACCCTTGTCAGGAATCGGGGTCTCCAGAATGTGGTCGAAGGCAGAAATACGGTCACTGACCACAAGCAGCAGAGTCTCAGGGTCAATCTCGTAGATTTCCCGGACCTTGCCCGCGGAAAGATGGTTATACGAGGAAAGTTCAGGTCGCATGGCGATAAAGTCTAAACCCCTATACGCCTTTGCACTCTATTGATACCTCCGGCCGCCACCCCAACTAGTGGGGATTGACGCAATTACCGTCGTCAAGCGGGAAAACTTTTGAGATTTCGGAGTGCTGCCCATCGAATTTTTCACAGGTGGACGACGGTGTTTGCCTCTCACCTCCCCCGCTCGGTAGATGACTGGACAAAAATATTTCTAAAAACGTGACAGAAAACACCGATACCAGTATTGTCTAAATTTAGTAATTCACGTCACACTTCAAGGATTTTGAAGGGAACAATCACATGGCAGCTCAGGCCAACAATAACTCTCTGCGCCGCGCAGTCGTCGTCGGTGGTAACCGCATTCCGTTCGCTCGTTCTAACAAGGAATACGCTAACGAGTCGAACCAGGACATGCTGACCGCCGCAATCGACGGTCTCGTCGCTCGCTTCGGTATCGGCGGCGAGCGCCTCGGCGCAGTCTCCGCCGGCGCTGTACTGAAGCACTCCCGTGACTTTAACCTCACCCGTGAGTGTGTCCTCGGCTCCGCACTGGCGCCGGACACCCCGGCTTTCGACATTCAGATGGCATGTGCCACCGGCATGGAAGCCCTCAACTCTGTCTCCAACATGATCAAGCTGGGCCAGATTGACTCCGCCATCGCCGGCGGCGTGGACACCACCTCCGACGCTCCGATTGCTGTCAACGACCGTCTGCGCAAGATCCTGCTGGAGGCCAGCCGCCAGAAGTCCACTCTGGACATGGCAAAGGTCTTCCTGAAGGCTCGTCCGTCCGACCTGGCTCCAGACACTCCGTCGACCGGCGAGCCACGCACTGGCCTGTCCATGGGTGAGCACCAGGCAATCACCACCGCCAAGTGGGGCGTTACCCGCGCCGAGCAGGACGAGCTCGCCGCCGCTTCCCACCAGAACATGGCAAACGCTTACGACGAGGGCTTCTTCACTGACCTCGTCACCCCGTACAAGGGCGTTTCCCGCGACACCAACATGCGCCCGGACTCCACCCCGGAGAAGCTGGCCAAGCTCAAGCCAGTCTTCGGCCGCGGCCTGGAAGCAGAGCCGACCATGACCGCCGGTAACTCCACTCCGCTTACCGACGGCGCCTCCGCCGTCCTCGTCTCCACCCCGGAGTGGGCCGCTGAGCGCGGTCTGCCGGTGCTTGCCGACGTCGTCGATTCCGAGGCGGCCGCAGTTGACTTCGTCCACGGCGACGAGGGCCTGCTGATGGCTCCGGCTTACGCCACCCCGCGCCTGCTGGCCCGCAACGGCTGGACCTTCGACGACTTCGACTTCTTCGAGATCCACGAGGCCTTCGCCGGCACTGTCCTGTCCACCATGAAGGCATGGGAGGACGAGGAGTTCTGCCGCACCAAGCTCGGACTGGAAGGCCCGCTGGGCTCCATCCCGCGCGAGAAGCTCAACGTCAAGGGCTCTTCTCTGGCAGCCGGCCACCCATTCGCCGCTACCGGCGGCCGCATTGTGGCAGCCCTCGCCAAGATGCTGCGCCAGAAGGCAGACGAGACCGGCAAGACCACTCGCGGCCTGATCTCCGTTTGTGCTGCGGGCGGCCAGGGTGTTGTCGCAGTTCTCGAGGCTCGCGTCTAAAAGCGCACCACCGATAAAGACACTTTTACTTTCAAGGAGAATTTTCCATGACCGATAAGTACCAGGAACTCGTCAACGGTGGTCCGCTCACTGGACTGGCTAAGGCCGCTGGCCTGCCGCAGCCACCGTTCCTGCGCCGCCACAAGCCGGGCGGTCCGCTGCTGAACAACGACAAGGTGCTCGTCACCGGCGAGGGTGCAGATGCAGACGCAGTTGCAGCTCAGCTGGCTGAGTGGGGTCTGCAGGTCCGTCGTGGCAACGCCGCTGACGACAAGATTGGTGCCATTGTCCTCGTCGCCACTGAGGCCAAGCGTCCGGCAGAGCTGCAGGGCCCAGTGCTCGCTGCTGCAAAGCACATGCGCAAGCTGGACAAGGGTGGTCGCATCGTCACCGTCTCCCGCGCCAAGGATGCTCACCACAACGCAACCCCGGCCGAGATCGCTGAGAACGCTGTCGCCGGTGGTATCGAGGGCCTGATTCGCTCCCTCGGCCACGAGGTTCGTGGCGGCTCCACCGCCAACGGCATCCTCGTTGCTCCGGGGGTCTCGGTCACCGCGCCATCCGTGATTTCCTCCCTGCACTTCTTCCTCTCCGGCCGCTCGGCCTTCATCGACGGCCAGTTCCTCCGCGTCACCTCCGACGCGGGCGAGATCCCGTCCGACTGGGATAAGCCGCTGGCTGGCAAGGTTGCCGCTGTCACCGGTTCCGCCCGTGGTATCGGTGCCGCTATCGCTCGCCAGCTCAAGGCTGACGGCGCAGAGGTCATCGTCATCGACGTTCCACAGGCGGGCGAGGCTCTGTCCAAGGTTGCCAACGAGCTCGGTGGCCTGGCTCTGCAGCAGGACATCACTGCCGACGACGCCGGCAACGCCATTGCCGATGCCGCTGTGGCCCGCTACGGTCGCCTGGACATCGTCATCCACAACGCAGGCATCACCCGCGACAAGATGTTCGCCAACATGGACGACGCCAAGTGGGGCTCGGTCATCGCCGTCAACATCGAGTCTCAGCTGAAGATGAACGAGCAGCTGCTGAACCACAAGGCCTTCGAGAAGGCTCCGCGTATTGCCACCATGGCTTCCACCTCCGGTATCGCAGGTAACCGCGGCCAGACCAACTACGCCACCTCCAAGGCCGGCGTTATCGCAATGGTCGAGGCTTACGCTGAGGAGTTTGCTAAGCGCGGCGGCAACATCAACGCTGTTGCTCCGGGCTTCATCGAGACCGACATGACCGCTGCTATTCCGTTCGTCAACCGCCAGGTTGCTCGACGCGTGAACTCGCTGCAGCAGGGTGGCCAGCCGGGCGATGTCGCCCAGGCAATCGCCTTCCTGGTCTCCGACCGCGCTCTCGGCGTCAATGGTCACGTCCTGCGCGTCTGCGGTCAGAACATCGTCGGCGCCTAAGCGAAGTCGCGGCTTCCGCATAGGCTCCCGATAAGGAGGAAAGAGGAAAACTTATGGCTAAGACCCTGGATGCCATTCCCAATCTGGTTCCGCTCTACGCCAAGGCAGCTGCTGGTTCGGCGAAGAAACGCCCGAACTCCACCGAAATCAAGGTCGATGAACTAGTGGTCAAGGGCGTCACTGTCGATGCCGACCGTGACCAGGACTTCCGCGACGTCGTTGGCGCCCCGAAGTCTGAACAGGCTTTCTTCGGCCACATCCACGCCCTAATCATGCCCATCCAGATGGAGCTAATGGCTGCGGATGATTTCCCGCTGCCGATGATGGGCCTGGTCCACACCGAGAACACCTACCGCGAAATCTCGCCTGTCACACTCGGTGGCAAAGTTGATATCGCGGTGAAGGTTGCCGCATTCCGCGCTCACCGCTCGGGCACTGAGGTTGTTCTGGAGTCAACTGTTACATCGTCCACATCCGGCGCCACCTTGGTCGAGGAGCAGTCGGTGTATCTGGCCAAGGGCGTTCGCCTGAAGGATGCCGAGGGCTTCGAAGAGGTCCAGGCACAGCGTGAGGCCATCAAGTCCGGCGCCGAGACCATCAAACGCGAGCAGTTCAAGGTTCCCTTCCCCACCGCTCAGTGGAAGCTGGCTGGCAACACCGGCCGCAAGTGGGCCAAGGTTTCCGGTGACTGGAACCCGATTCACATCACCTCTGTCTCCGCGAAGGCTCTGGGCATGCCAGCAGCGATTGCACACGGCATGTACACCGCCTCCCGCGCGCTGGCTGAGGCACAGGTTCTGCCGGGTCAGTCGTACGAGTTCCAGATTTCCTTCGGTGCGCCGGTCGTTCTGCCGACCACCATCAATGTCGCACTCACCCACACCGGTGACGGTGCAGGTGCTGCTCACAACCTGACTGAGGGCAGCTCCAACATCGGCCGCGCAGTCAACATTGTCGCGTGGGATCGCAAGAAGAAGCGTCCGCACTTCACCGGAAGTGTTCGTCCGCTGAAGTAGTTGATGCGAAAGCGCTGTAGAAAACGCCGCGCTTTGGAAAACCAGTCTCCTCATCGACTGGGCCTTTCCAAAGCGCGGCGGTTTTGTTTCCCTGTTGTGCTTTTGCCCGGGGCACGACTGGAGCCCCCTCCGAGAGACACCACCTCCTCCCTCTCCCCCCGGCCGGCAACCCCGCCACTTTCCCGCCTTGAAGATCAGCTGCTGGGTTTTTCCGCCGTTAATGAAGAGTCGCGGCTTTACTTCGCAATTGCGTGACTAAGCACTTTTCAACCGCATGTAGGCAACGCCTTGTTGACACCCCATTCACTCCTCTATTTTATGTTCAATCCATTGAACATAGGAGGTAATCGAGTGTCTTCATCATCGAAGACGCCGCTGACTTTCACGGAACTCCCACCGGAGGAGTCACCCCGAATCGTGTACTTCTCCAGTGCTTCTGAAAACACTCACCGGTTCGTCCAAAAGCTGGCTCAACCAGCAGCACGCATCCCGTTACATCCGCGAAAAGACGGAATGATTCGCGTTTGCAGCCCATTTGTCCTGATCACACCGACTTATGGTGGCGGATGTCGGCGCCGCGCGGTACCTAAGCAAGTCATCGCTTTTCTCAACGACGAAACCAACAGGAGTTTCATCCGCGGTGTCATCACCTCGGGCAACACAAATTTCGGCACCGACTTTTGCATAGCCGGAGCCATCATTTCTGCAAAATGCCAGGTTCCGGAGCTATACCACTATGAGCTACTGGGGACAGACCACGATGTGGAGAACGTCAAAGAGGGCCTGGAAAAATTCTGGAGGAGCGCTACTTCTTGAACATCTACAGCTATTCAACTACGCCACCGTCTTTTCGAAAGGACCCAGCTGCCCGCCTTCGGCCAATCAACTGGAACCGAGTGCAAGATGACAAAGATCTCGAAGTGTGGAATCGCCTAACAGCAAATTTTTGGCTGCCCGAAAAAGTTCCGCTGTCCAATGACCTTGCAGACTGGCGACGTCTCACCGATCTAGAACGCGAGCTGACCATGAAGGTCTTCACCGGACTGACCATGCTCGACACAGTCCAGGCGTCTGTCGGGGAGATTTCCCAAATTCAAGATGCCCGCACCGAACATGAAGAGGCCGTCTACACGAATATCGCTTTCATGCAAGCAGTGCATGCAAAGTCTTATTCTTCAGTATTTTCTACGCTATCCAATACCCCTGACATCGACGCTGCCTACCAATGGGCAGTCGCCAATGACATCCTGCAGGCTCGGTCAAAAGCTGTGCTCAAACACTATTACGGCGACGTTCCACTCAAGCGAAAGGCGGCAGCAACGCTTCTTTCGTCCTTCTCGCTCTACGCCGGCTTCTACCTCCCGCTGCACTTCGCATCACGTGGCATCCTGACCAATACCGCCGACATGGTGCGCCTGATTCTGCGTGACAAAGCTGTTCACGGCTATTACTCCGGCTACAAATTCCAGCGAGGCGTAGAAACCTACGACACCGCCACGCAAACGCAGATGAAGGCTTTCGTCTTCGAACTTCTCGATGATCTATACCAGCTCGAACTGAGGTACTCCGAAGCCCTATACCAACCACTCGGGCTCTACGACGACGTTGCCAACTTCATTCGATACAACGCCAACAAAGCGCTCATGAACTTGGGATACCCGCAGCGGTTTAACCATGAAGAGACCGCCTTCAAGCCCGAAATTCTCGCCGCCCTCACCCCGGGGTCAGATGAAAACCACGACTTTTTCTCCGGTTCCGGCTCCGCATATGTCATCGGAAAAGCCGAAGACACCGCAGATGAAGACTGGGATTTCTAAATCCACGTCTTTCCCCATACATCCTAAGAAAGGAACATTCGCATGACTGCACAGATTTCTATCCTGGTAGGAAGCTTGCGTCGAGCCTCCTATGCACGAAAGATTGCACTCAAGGCAGCCACGTACTTCCCCGATGACTTCAAAGTCGACATCGTCGAGATTCGTGACCTCCCTCTCTACAACTTCGACTACGACGACCCCGCAGTGTCCGATATTGCGACTCCCGCGGAATACACCAGTTTCCGGGAAACCATTAAAGCCAGCGATGGCATCCTATTTGTCACCCCAGAAAACAACCGCACAATTCCTGCAGCTCTGAAGAATGCCGTTGACATCGGATCTAAGCCCAACGGTGATGTGGCATGGAAGAACCTGCCCGCGGGAATTATCAGCCACTCCGTCGGCCGTATGGGCGGTTATAGCTCTCAGAAGAACTTGCGACTCGCGCTGTCGTACTTCGACATGCCGATGCTCGGTCAGCCAGAGGTCTTCCTGGGACAATCGCCAACACTCATTGACGAACAAGGAGAATTCACGTCGTCAAGCACTGAGGACTTTGTTCGCGACTACATCAACAGATTTGCAGACCTAGTTCGCGAGCAGAGCCCACGCCACTAACTGAAATCCCCTAATCAGCGCAGCGTTACTGGGGATATCGCCGTATGAAGATTCTTCACTGACTAGGATCAAACGCTGCGTTCTCTGCGCGGTTAGGCGCTCGTCGTTAGGCTCATTTTCATGACTGTTTCTATCTCGGCCGTGATCGCGCTTAACGACGACCCCCGCGCCGCTGCGCGGTTTTACGCCGAAGGTTTTCACTCCAACATCAAGCCCAACTCCACCACGCTCACCATCGGCGGGATGGACTTTGAACTCATTGAGAACGGGAACCGCCGATTAACCCCCGCTGTGTCTTTTATGGTGCGATTTGCCCCTGGTCAGGAAAACCAGCTGCGCAGACTGTGGGAGCATCTGATGGCGGGTGATGAAACCATCAGCGGTGGTGCTACGCTCATGCCCCTGACCAGCTACGATTTCTCGCCGCTCTTTGGCTGGTTGGTCGACGGCAATGGGGTCAACTGGCAACTGATGATTGATTCCTTAACCAGCGGGGCTGCAAGCACGGACGCTGCCGCAAAGACAGCGAATCCCGCCGTTATTCCCTACTTCATGTGGACAGGCGACGAACCACAGGCTGCCGCCGCCACCGAGGTATACAACCGGCTTTTCGGGTCAGGGAATTTCATGACGCTCGACTCGCCGGGCATGCACAATTTCACCTTCGGCGACGGTGTGGCGATGCGCCTCTCCAGCGATTCGGCCGAAGAGGTCGAAAGCGCCTGCCAAGCGCTTGGCCTAACAGGCGCTGAGGTTGCCGAGGGCACGGAAGCCGTCGTCAAGCCTGACCGATTCGGCGTGTACTGGACGCTCTAGCGTTACTTACGGGTCAACGCGATTGCTGCGCCGACGACGGCTAACAGAACTGCACCAATAGAGAACCACATCATGTTGGAAGAGCCGTCATCCTCGTTTTCTTCGGTGCCCTTCGGATTCTGCTGGCTACTAGTCGGGGCCTCGCTACTTGGCGACTTGTGCGCGACCTGTTCAAAAGCTGGGCCCGGAATCTTCTCGCCGACCAACTCCGTGGTCAGCTGGTAAGTCACCGGGACGTTTTGAACACCCGCGACATCGTGGGATTGACCGGCACCCCAGCTGTTGTTGAAGAAGACAACGATGTACTGGTCGCCATCCAACCAGGCTCTTTCAGCCTCGTAATCGCCCGACTTTTCACTATCTTCGCCGATCCGATTGCGATAGTTAATCCGGGCCGAGTTACCAAATGTAGTCTCTTCACCGATCTGGTGTTCATTGGCCGGACGGTTTTCCTCGCTGCCGGCGAGCTGGCGTGCCGAGTTCAGCGTCTTGATATCCAGGCCGGAGATCTGTGCAAGCTTGTCCGCTTCTGGGGCGTCAATGAGTTTGACGGCGCCGCGGAGCTGCTGCCCATACTCGGACTTGATCTTGTACACGTGCGTCTCACCAGGAACAATGTCGGCCGTGACGCTGCTGATGTTGTCGGCAGTAAGTTCCGTGGCGTCATCGAACCACGAACCTGGGGTGACCTTCTTAGCCTGATCTGCTTCCGGTGTCGCGGGCGGAGGGTTCAAGCTCTCCTTGTCGGACGGGAACGCCTCCGGCACATCAATCAGGTTTTCGTTGGCGAAACGCTTGATGGTTACTTCTGCAGGAATGTCCTGGCCCTCGAAGGAGCCGCCTTTCCGAGCCACGGAGAACACCACATTGCCCGGCTTACAGTCCCCCTCAGCTCCCCCGGACTGCTTGGTTGTTATCGATGCGAAAAAGGGGCCATTGGAGTCGATGATGCCATTGCCGAAATCATTGGCCAGGAAGCAACTGCTGTCATCCAAATGCATAGTGAGCGCGAAGTTACGAACATCTAGGTCCATCAACGTCGCGCCTGACGACGCTCCCGGCACGGTAGCCGCACTAATTGCAAGCCGCTCTCCCTCAGCAACCGGGACGGAGAAGTACTCAGCACCGTCGCCTTCCTGATTACCGATGCTGCGCTCGGACTCAGGAGTCTTTTCCCGCAGCTTGGTCGAGAACGTTTCCACGTCGGCAGGCACCTTGGTAGCGCTCGTAGGAGCGTCGCCGCCCTGTATCTCTTGCGCGCTGGACTGCGCGGTGCGTGCGGTGCGGGTCGCCAGCGTCTTCATGGACTCAGCCAGCGAATCGGAGTCCTGGGCGTCCAGGTACTCACCGCCAGTGGCCTCAGCAATGCACTCCAGTTCAGCACGTGCACCTGCATCAACAAGGAAACCAACTGTGTTGATGACCAGGTCAATGCCCTGCTGCTTGAGTTCCTTGGCTACCTCGCACACCGGTGGCGGAGCACAGGTGTCCTCACCATCGGAGACCAACACAATCGAACGTTGCCCTTCTTTCGGCAACTCATCGGCAGCCTGACGCAGCGCAGGCCCCATCGGGGTGTGGCCGGAGGCTTGGACCTTTCCTACTTCAGCAGGAATCTTCGCCGAGTTACCCGCCTGCACGGGCAGCAGCGTGGTGATGTCCTGACAGCCAGCTTCCCGCTCCTCCGGCGAATTGCCAACTTCCGTGCCGTAGACCATGAACCCAATTTCGGAGTCCTCTGACACCGATCCCGCGAACTTACTCGTGGCAGTCTTCGCTGCCTCCATTCGGGTCTGGCCGCCCGCGTCGTCGGCAAGCATTGACCCTGAAGCATCCAGGATCACCATGGTTGGCGAGATAGTACTCGCGGCCTCTTGCGCCTGTGCACGCCCTGTTGTGATTCCCGCAAAAGAGCCTACGAGCACCAGCAGCATGGAGATGGTGAGCACGACCGCTGAGAGTTGTCTTCTTCTGATCATGTGGTCGGTTCCTTTTCTTCAAGCGTAAATCTTCAAGCGTAAAAAGAACGTTACATGACAAAAGTATGTCTGATTCTCAAGATAATGACTGGGCAGACCCCAAAAATTACGGGCGCCAAATATGATTACGGGCTGCAAATGTGAAACTGTATGAGTTTATGACACTTTCAGGCAATTTTTCAGGCCATTTTTGTCATAAACGCAGTCAGTAACTTGCATCGCCCTGCCGCCGCTGACATAAACGCAGTCAGTAACTCGCATTGGGATAAGTAGCAAAAGATGCCCACCGGTCGACCCGCCGAACGGGCATACTTTTTGTCTATTAACCAGCTCCCCCTAGCGGGACTCCAACCACGCCACAATGTCGGAGTAGACCTCTTCCTTATTCAACTCGTTGAGAATCTCATGGCGACCATCCGGATAGACCTTAAAGCGCACGTCCTTCTTGCCCGCGTTCAGGTATTTGCCCACGACCTCAGTCACACAGGCAGCGCCACCCGCCGGATCAACGGCACCGGAAACCACGAAAAGCGGCAGCTCATCAGGCGCTTTCTCATAGGCTTCAGGCGAGTTCGCGTAGTGCGTGCCGACGAGAAGGTCGCGGAAAAAGGCATTGGTGGGAACGAAACCACACTTGTCGTCCGCAATATAAGCATCAACAACCTTGTGGTCGCGGGTGAGCCAATCAAACTTAGTGCGGCGCTCAAAGCCCTTGTTGTAATCAGCAAAGGTGAGAGTGTTGAGCAGCTTGCCCGGCGCGGTAGGACGAATCTTAGCCAGCAGGTTTGCCACCTTCATTCCCGCGTCGCCCTTAGCCCCTGGCCACGACACAGTACCCATGATAATGACGCCGGTGAGCCCTTCGCCGTACTTGGCGATGTAGTTACGAGTCAGAAGCGACCCCATGGAGTGGCCGAGAATATAGTGCTTGCTGCCTGGGAATTCAGCATCAACATACTGGCGCACCGCGTGGAGGTCTTCGAGAATCAAGTTCCAGCCACCGTAGTCAGCGAAGTAGCCCGGGATGCCAGCATCTGTCTTGGTCATACCGTGGCCGCGATGGTCGTGCGCGACGACGGCATAGCCCTGGGATACGAGGTACTCGGCGAACTTGGCGTAGCGGTTGGCGTACTCGACCATGCCGTGGACAATCTGCACCACTCCCTTAGGAGTAACGGGCGCGCCCTTGTCATTTTCTGGAACCCAGCGCAGCACATTCAATGTGGCACCTGGGCGAGAAAGCGAAGTCCTAACAGCCGATGTCACGTCGGGCACCTTTCGCGTAGAGGTTTCGATACTTACCGCTCATCGTACCGAGGAAGTTGGCTGCTCACTGGTGGTTTCGCCAACAAACAAAGAAAAACTCTGCCACCAACGTGACAGAGTTTTTCAAGGGACCTTACGTCTTTACGTTTTTGCGTTTACGCGTTTCGCGCGTGACGCTCGCGAAGCTACAGAATCTCGCCCGGCTTGTAGGCCGCGGCCTCTGGGTACTTGTCCACGACAGCCTGCACACGTGCAACTACGCGGTCAACCTGGGATTCCGCGGCACCGATGAACGCGTGGCGGTTCGCCAGAGCGTCGACAAGCCCTGCGGCATCCAGCGGGAAACGCTCATCTGCAGCGAGACGTTCAGTGAGATTCTGCTCAGCGCCCTTTTCGCGCATATCCAGTGCGGTGGCGACGGCGTGCTCCTTGATGATCTCGTGGGCTTCCTCGCGGCCCATACCAGCGCGAACGGCTGCCATGAGAATCTTGGTGGAAGCCAGGAACGGCAGGTAGCGCTCCAGCTCACGGTCAATCATGGCCGGGAATGCACCGAACTCGGACAGGACGGTGAGGAAGGTTTCGAACATACCGTCCATGGCGAAGAAGGCATCCGGCAGTGCAACGCGGCGGACCACAGAGCAGGAAACGTCGCCCTCGTTCCACTGAGTACCGGCGTACTCGGAGAGCATGGTCATGTAACCACGCAGAATGACCTGGAAACCGTGGACGCGCTCACAGGAGCGGGCGTTCATCTTGTGCGGCATGGCGGAAGAGCCGACCTGGCCTTCCTTGAATCCCTCGGTGACGGTCTCATTACCGGCCATCAGGCGGATGGTGGTGGCCAGCGATGCCGGGCCTGCACCCAGCTCGACCAGTGCGGACAGAGCGTCGAAGTCGAGGGTGCGCGGGTAAACCTGACCAACGGAGTCAAAGACGCGGTCGAAGCCGAGGCCTTCAGCGATTTCGTTTTCCAGGGAGGCCAGTGCGGACTCGTCACCGTCAAGCAGATCCAGCATGTCCTGGGCGGTACCCATCGGGCCCTTGATGCCGCGCAGTGGGTAGCGGGAAATCAGGTCTTCTACGCGCTCGATGCCCAGCAGCATCTCGTCCGCAGCGGAGGCGAAGCGCTTACCCAGGGTCGTTGCCTGTGCGGCGACGTTGTGGGAGCGACCTGCCATGACCAGCGACTGGTACTCGGAGGCCTTTTCCGCAGTGCGGGCGGCAACGGCAACGGCCTTGTCGCGCACGACCTTCAGCGACTGCAGAACCTGCAGCTGTTCAACGTTTTCAGTCAGGTCACGCGAGGTCATGCCCTTGTGAATGTGCTCGGTGCCAGCCAGGTCGCAGAACTCTTCAATGCGAGCCTTCACATCGTGGCGAGTAATACGCTCACGGGCGGCAATGGAGTCGAGGTCAACCTGGTCGATGACCTTCTCATACGCCTCGATAGTGCCCTCCGGCACCTCAATTCCGCGGGCGACCTGAGCCTTCAGAACGGCAATCCAGAGCTTGCGCTCGAGGATGATCTTGTACTCAGGGCTCCACAACTCAGCCAGAGTCGCAGAGGCGTATCGGTTAGCAAGGACGTTTGCGATCTTCTTTTTCTCAGCCACGCCCTCAAGTATTCCATGACCACAGCATCCGCGGTTATCTAGGCCATGGATGACCACGCATTTCTTCCACGCCCTCGTTGAATTTGCGCATCAATCGCACGAACTCCGCGAGCTCCGAGTCCTCCCAGTCATGCGTAATGTCATCGACGGTATTCTTACGCGCCTCAATCTCCCGATGCAGCAGCTCTAGCCCCTTGTCGGTCGCGCTATGCACCTTCGCGCTTGACGACGGCGCGGGCCTCTTCGCGATATACCCCTGCCGCATGGCGGCGGCCAGCTGGCGGTGCACCGTAGAAATGTCCAGCCCCAGCGCATCGGAGAGCTCGGCGACTGTCATATCCGGCTGCGCTTCCAGCCTAGCCAGCAGTGCTGCGGCGGAGCGATCCAGCAGGATGTCCTTGCGATGTGGACGGTAGCCGCTGGAGCTCACTCGGGATAGCAGCATGTTCTCGTAAACGAGCGCGGCCAGGTCGTCGTTTCGCACGGTGGCAGTCAATCCTCTTGTCGCCTTTATGTCGGCCCTTTTATGGGCCTGCGGGATGTATCTGTTTGTTGAACAGCCCCTATTCTAGCGCGCCACGGATGGGGTTAAGGCCGAAAAAGCGCATTTGCATCATACAAACCAATTGTTATAATTCGAGCCCTAACTGCATTTTTGCATGATACAAATACCGGAAAGCAGTTTTGCCACAGTACTAATTCCACGATCGTTTTCAAACGAGAAAAGAGACCGTATCTTCAGCATGACAACGCATACCACCACACAGAACAGGCACAAACAGGACGAGCAGGACGAGCAGGACGAGCAGCACGGGCAAGACAAGCTCTTCTCTCCCGCGTTCATCATCAGCTGGCTGATTAACTTCAGCATGTACCTGGTGTTCTACCTTTCAATCACAGTCATGGCGCTCTACGCCGTCCAGCGCTTCTCCGCCTCCGATGCCGCCGGTGGTTTCGCCGCCAGTTCTTTCGTGGTCGGTGCCACCATCGCTCGCCTCTTTTCCGGCTACTTGGTGGACACCTTCGGTGGTCGCAGAATCATGCTTGGCTCGCTCGCTGTCATCGTGGCAGCCTGTGCCGCCTACATGTGGGCCGCATCCCTGCCGGTCCTGATTGCGATCCGCATCATCCACGGCCTGACCTACGCATTCGCTTCCACCGCCGTGATGGCCGCCGCCCAAACCGCTATTCCGGCTTCGCGCCGCGCCGAGGGAACTGGCTACATCTCGCTCGGCACCACCCTGGCTACAGCGATTGGCCCAGCTCTCGGCCTGGCCCTTATTGGTTCGGTCGGCTACAGCGTCCTCTTTGCCACAGCCCTCGGCCTGTCCATTGTCGGACTGGTGCTGGCGCTCTTTCTGCCACAACACAACGAGCCCACCACTGCGGCAACCAAGGACGAGGCCACCGAGGATTCGTCGGCAAGCGAGACGAAGCGCACGTTTTCCTTCGATGACATCATGACGCCGAGAGTGGTGCCAATCGGCCTGTTCATGCTGCTCATCGGCCTGGCGTATGCGGGCGTGATTACATTTCTGAACCGATACTCGCAGCTGAGCGGCCTGGCTAGAGGCGCCAGCTTCTTCTTCATCGCCTATGCGGTGGCGATGATGGCGGCGCGTTTCTCACTGGGACGCCTACAAGATCGCCGCGGCGACAACCCCGTCATCGCCATCGGCCTGGTGTGCTTCACCATCTCACTGCTTGTCCTGGCTTTCGCTAGCGCTGACTGGCACGTTATCGCCGCCGGTGCGCTCTGCGGCCTGGGCTACGGCACGCTGATGCCGGCCTGCCAGACCATCTCTGTGCACCTGGCCCCGGCACACAAGTTGGGCACGGGCATCTCGACGCTGCTCTTGCTTGTCGACGCAGGCATCGGCCTCGGCCCAATCGTGCTTGGTTCGGTAGCCGCCACTATGGGATTCGACAAGATGTACGCAGGCCTGGCGGTCGTGGTGGTTCTCGCGGCCGTCTTCTACTGGTTCGTGCATGGCCGCAAGCCTGTTGCGAGGCGCCATCGCGTGGATCTTTAGAACTAATTGGTGTGCAGTCACTTTTCACAGGTGAATATCGCACAAGGAACACCGATAGCAGTGATGTGTCGTGAGTCACCTATACTTTTTCACATGACTGAATCATCCACACCACAGAGCATGATTTCGATTGCCGGGGTGAATAAGCACTACGGCGATTACCACGCTTTGCGCGACATCAATCTGGAAATCCCAGCTGGTCAGGTCGTAGTTGTCCTCGGCCCCTCCGGCTCTGGTAAGTCCACACTGTGCCGAACCATCAACCGCCTCGAGACCATAGACAGCGGCGAGATCCGCATCAACGGCAAACTTCTCCCAGAAGAGGGTAAGGAACTCACCCGTCTGCGTGCTGAGGTCGGCATGGTCTTCCAGCAGTTCAACCTCTTCAGCCACATGACCATTCGCGACAATGTCACGTTGGCCCCACTGAAGGTCCGCAAGATCTCAAAAGCCGAGGCCCGCGAGCGTGCGGACAAGCTGCTCGCCCGTGTCGGCATTGCGGAACAGGCTGACAAGTACCCGGCACAACTCTCCGGCGGTCAGCAGCAGCGCGTCGCCATCGCACGCGCCCTGGCCATGGACCCGAAGGTCATGCTTTTCGACGAGCCCACCTCCGCGCTCGACCCGGAAATGATCAACGAGGTCCTCGATGTCATGACCGACCTGGCCAAGGGCGGCATGACCATGGTCTGTGTCACCCACGAGATGAGCTTCGCTCGCCGCGTGGCCGACCGCATCCTCTTCATGGCCGACGGTGCGATTGTCGAAGACACCGACCCGGAGACCTTCTTCACCAACCCGCAGAGCGATCGCGCCAAGGACTTCTTGGCCAAGATCGTCGGACACTAGGCGGGGCTGGTCACCATGAAGCTTTCACTATTACGAGGAGGCCGGGGACGCAGTCGCAACCAGGGCCGCCGAGGTGTCGTCGGCAAGCGAGTTGCGGCGGCTGTCGTAGCTGTTGCCACGACGATGAGCCTCGCGGCCTGCGGTAGCGGCGGACCCCGAAACCTGCTGGCCGATATCGAAGCCGGGCACGTGACGCTGGGTACGAAGTTTGACCAGCCGGGCCTCGGTGAGCGCACTCCGGACCGTGAGTTCGCGGGCGTCGACAACGATGTTTCCCGCTACGTCATTGAGTACATCGCCAACAAGAACGGTTGGGATGTGCCCGAGATGGAGTGGCGCGAGACCCCGTCCGCTCAGCGCGAGACGCTGATTAACAACGGCGAGGTCAACATGATCGCCGCCACCTACTCCATCAACGCTGGCCGCCTGGCTGCCGTCGACTTCGCCGGCCCGTACCTGGTCACGCACCAGGCACTGTTGGTGCGCGGTTCCGAGGGCATCCAGGGGCTTGACGACGTCGCCCCGGGCACTCGCCTGTGTTCTGTATCCGGCTCCACCCCAGCGCAGAAAGTCAAGGACGCTCTACCGGAGGTGCAGCTGCAGGAGTTCGATACCTACGCCGCGTGCGCGGAAGGTGTGAAGCAGGGTGTCGTCGATGCCCTGACCACCGATGCGACCATTCTCGCGGGCTTCGCCCAGCGCTACAAGGAGCGCTTCGGCGACGACTTCCGCGTGGTCGAGCTGCGCAACCCCGATGGTTCCTACTGGACCAATGAGTACTACGGCATCGGCCTGCCCAAGGGTGATGATGCCAGCCGTGAGGCCATCAATGAGGCGCTGGAGTCGCTGTACGACACCGGTGAGCTTCAGAAGATCCTGAAGAAGCATTTGGGCGACAAGTTCGAGCTCGACGACAAGCCGGCAATCGGCGATCTGTCGTTCGTAGAGAAGAAGTAGGAAGGGGTGCGAGCAAACAATGAATCCAGAACTATGGAGTGAAATGGGGCCGGAACTGCTTCCGGCTTTCTGGGTAACCATCAAACTGACGATTGCTTCGGCAATTGGTTCCCTGATTTTTGGCACGCTTCTCACCGCTATGCGCGTGAGCCCCGTGGGAATCCTGCGTACCCTGTCGACCTGGTACATCAACATTGTCCGCAATACCCCGCTGACGTTGATTGTGCTGCTGGCCTCGATGGGTCTCTACTACAACTTGGGGCTGCTGCTGGCTGCGGAGAATGACTCCTTCATTGTCAAGCAGAACTTCCGTCTCGCGGTGTTGGCCTTCGTTGCCTACACCTCGTGCTTCGTTGCGGAGTCCCTGCGCGCCGGTATTAATACTGTGCCGTTCGGGCAGGCCGAAGCCGCCCGCTCCCTGGGGCTTAGCTTCGGCCAAAGCTTCCGCTACATCATCTTCCCGCAGGCGTTCCGTGGCGCTATCGTGCCACTCGGCAACACCCTGATCGCGCTGACCAAGAACACCACGATTGCCTCGGTAATCGGTGTGGCTGAAGCGTCGCTGCTGATGAAGACCATGACCGAAAACTACGCCAGCGATATCCTGATTATCTTCGGCATCATCGCTGTCGGCTTTATTATTCTGACTCTGCCGACCGGCCTGTTCTTCGGCTGGGCTGGCAAGCGATGGGCGGTGAAGCGCTAATGGCTACTCGCGCAACAGTTCTTTACGACGCGCCGGGCCCCAAGGCTCAGCGCTTCAACCGAACCCTCACCTGGATCGTGGCCGCAATCACCGTTGCGATCCTCGCCTGGGTCGGAATGAAACTGGCCGACAAGGGCCAGTTCGAGGCGAATAAGTGGTCGTTCTTCCTAGAATCCACAACCTGGACCACGTACATTCTGCCCGGTCTGGTCAGCACCATTGTCGCGGCTGTCGTCTCTATTGTGTTGGCACTGGTTATTGGTGCTCTCCTGGGCGTCGGTAGGTTGAGCCCGGTCGCTCCGGTGCGCTGGCTGTGCTCGGTGATTGTCGAGTTCTTCCGCGCCATTCCGGTGCTGGTGCTCATGCTGTTTGCCTACTCGGTGTTCGCGCTTTGGCAGCTGTTTCCGTCGAACTACCTCGGCTTTGCCGCCGTTGTGTTTGGCCTGACCATGTACAACGGATCCGTCATTGGCGAGACGCTGCGCTCCGGCATCGAATCGCTGCCGAAGGGCCAGCGTGAGGCCGCGATTGCGCTGGGTCTCTCCCACCGCCAGACGATGGTCACTATTTTGCTGCCGCAGGCAGTCGCCGCCATGTTGCCGGCGATTATCTCGCAGATGGTTATTGCGCTGAAGGACTCCGCGCTGGGTTACATGATTGGCTACGTCGAGGTTGTCCGCTCTGGCCGCCAGCTTGGCGAGTACTACGGCGCCATGATTCCATCGCTGGTCGTCGTGGCGATCATTCTCATTGCCATCAACTTCGGTCTTGCCAACCTTGCCGAGCGTATCGAAAGCCAGCTCCGCGCCGGCCGCGCCCGCCGCAACATCATTGCGAAGGTTCCGCAGCAGCCTGATGTCGGTGTCACCACCAAGGACCAGGCCAACGTGGACTGGCACGATGAGGACTACAAGGACCTCCGAGGCACCTACGAGTAAAGCTAATCACGGCTTACTGCCGCACTCGCTTTACGACGAACACAGCGACGCCGCCCATGGAAACTACTTTTGGTTTCCGCTGGGCGGCGTTTTTGTTTGGCTACGGCCTCTGCCTTCGCTCTTATCGATGCACTACTCACTGATGGCCACGCTACAGCGCAACGATAGGTGAATAGCGTGGCCACAAGTGCCGAGCACTACTGCGACCGTGCTCTCCTACGACTCAGACTTCGTCCCCGACTCCTCTGGGCTCTCTGATTCCGACTTTTCGCCAGACTCAAACTCACCCTCAACGACCACATCGGACTGAATAACCAGACGTCCCTCTTCATCGTGGGTGTACTCAAAGCGCGGCAGCTCATTGCCCTCTTCGTCGTAGCCCGGCGCGGGTGCGGCTTCGTGCTTCTCCAACTTCTCCGGAGTATCGGTCTTCTCCCACTGGCGGGTAACCGGCTTGCGCACTGCCATGTGGTCATCACTCATGCCTTTGACCAAGGAGTACATCATCACAAAGTGGAGGAAGAAGAACGGTACACCGATAACAATCACGGCAGACTGCAGCGCTTCCAGTGCGGTTTCACCAGAAATCAGCAGCAGAGAAGCTGCCACAGCACCAATCATGACGCCCCACAGCACGCGGTAGAAGGTCGGAGCCTTGTTTTCCTCACCGGTGGACATCATGTCCATCACCATCGAAGCGGAGTCAATGGAGGTGACGAAGAAGATCATAATCACAAAGAGCGCAAACACACTGACAAGGGTTGCCAGTGGGTACTGCTCCAGCAGGATAAATAGAGCCGGCGAGGGATCCCCTCCTTCGACGACTGGTTCCGTCAGAATGCCCGGCTGCTCATTTTCCAGTTCGAAGCCAGCGCGGCCGAAGATAGAGAACCACATGATTGACACGATTGTCGGCAGTGCAATCACACCGGCAATGAACTGACGCACAGTACGGCCGCGGGAAATACGGGCGACGAACATGCCCACAAATGGCGACCAGCAGATTGTCCAGGCCCAGTAGAAGACCGTCCAGGCGCCCTGTTTCCAATTCGGGTTGACGTCGTAGGAGTCAGTCCAGAACATGATGCGAGGCAGCGCATCCAAGTAGACACCCGCCGTATCGACGGTCTGGCGCAGCAGCGTCAATGTCGGGCCCATGAGCAGCACGAAGACCATCAATGCCATGGCGGCCCAAATGTTCGCATTGGACAACACCTTAATACCTTTGTCCAGACCGCGGGCCACGGAAATCGAGGCAATCACAATAATGATGGCAATCAGAATGAGCTGCACCATCGAGCTTTCCGGGGTACCGATTACACGTGCAGCACCGGAGTTAATCTGCAGCGCACCCATGCCCACCGATACCGCGATACCGACGACGGTACCGATGATGGCGACGGCGTCGATAAGCTTGCCCGGCCATGAGTAGATGCGGGTACCGAGCAGCGGCGCGAAGATGGAGGAGACGCGCGGCGGCAGGTGACGCTTGTAAATGAAGTACCCCAGCGCGAGCCCCGGCAGCGCCATGATGACCCACATGTGAATACCCAGGTGGTAGATGGTAAATGCCATCGCAGTGTTCTGAGCTTCGCGGCTCATCGGCTCTTGACCGAACGGCGGGTTGTAAGCGTGGTTGAGCGGTTCAGCCACGCCCCAGAACATCAGCATGGAGCCAGTACCACCGGCGAAGAGCATGCCGAACCACTCGGCGATGGTGTATTCGGGCTCTTCGTCATCATCGCCAAGCTGGATGCGTCCGTAGCGGGACACAAACAAGCCGATGAGGAAGATAAAGCTTGCCGAGACACCACCGATGAACAGCCAGCCCATGTTAGACGTAACCCAATCGGAAGCGGCCGAGTAGGCATCCCGAGCGGTATCCCCCAGCGCTATGGTCACTGCCACAAAGAGGACAATGAAACCCATCGCCGTCGTGAAGATCAACGGGTCGGTCGGCAGGTTCTTAAGAAAACCGCCCGACTTCTTTTCTTGCGTTTTTACTTGTGGCGTTTGTGTAGATCCCATTATCGGGGTCAGCGCCTTTCACTTCTAGATTGTTTGTCTCAGAAAAGACAGCTCGGAAGACACATTCCTCCCAAGTCGGTTATCTACGTTACAAAAGGAAGCCCAGTCATTCTCAATAACTAAGCCTTTGTTCTGTAATTGCGACTTTTTCCTTCGAGTTCACGCTGGTTTAACTGAACGTCAAAGTGGAAAACCTATCGTTCGACTCCATGCAGCTTTCCCGTCGCAGCGCTCTACGTTTAGGCGCATCCACCGCACTTGCCACTTCAGTCACGCTCGCTCATGCCTCTAGAGCTGCGGCTTCAGCTACACCGGGTTCGCCGTCACTGGCCTCCCCAGGGTTACTGCGTTCTCGGCCACAGCTCACCCACGGCGTTGCAAGTGGCGATATCCGCGGCGACGGCGCATTAATTTGGGCTCGCTCAGACCGCCCCGCCCACATGGTGGTTGAAACTGCTGCAACTGAGAGCTTCCAGAATGCCAAGGTATTCCGCAGTAACTCTCTGTTAACTCCAGACACTGACGGCACCGGACGTCTACGTGTCGTCGGTCTCGAACCGGGGCAGGAAATCTTCTATCGCGTCACGCTCGAAGAGGCAGATACTGGAATCTGCTCTGATCCCGTTATCGGCACCTTCCGTACTGCCCCCAACCGCGCATCCAACATCCGCCTGCACTGGTCCGGCGATGTCGCAGGACAGGGTTGGGGAATTAACGACGAGATCGGTGGCTACACCGGCTTTTCCACCATGCTGGAGCGCAATCCAGACCTATTCATTCACTCAGGCGACACCTGCTACGCCGACGGTCCGCTGGAGGAATCCGTCACGCTTTCCGACGGCACTGTGTGGCACAACCATGTCACTCCGGCCAAATCCAAAGTTGCTGAAACCCTCGAGGATTATCGCGGCCAGTACTCCTACAACCTCATGGACAAGAACTACTTGGCCTTCAATGCGCAGGTTCCGCAGCTGGTCCAGTGGGATGACCACGAAACAGTCAACAACTGGTACCCCAACGAAGTCCTAGACGATGATCGCTATACCGAGCGCGATGTCAACACCCTGGCCAAGCGCGCCTACCAGGCTTTCCATGAGTGGCAGCCACTTGATCAGCAAATGGCTGTTGATGGGCGCGTATACCGCAAGGTTTCCTACGGCCCTTTGCTAGACATCTTCATCCTGGATATGCGCAGCTACAAGGGAGAAAACACTTCCAATAATCCGCGCTCGACAACCGAAGAACCAATCCTTGGCGAAAAGCAGACAAACTGGTTAATCGACTCCCTCAAGGACTCCCGCGCGACGTGGAAGATTATTGCCAATGACCTACCGCTTGGAATCATTGTCCCCGACGGCGACGATGGTGACCAAGAAAGCGTATCCAATGGTGCCGCCGGTACGCCTGCAGGCCGTGAGCGTGAAATCGCTCGCCTGCTCAGCGCCATTAAAGATGTTTCAAATGTCGTTTGGCTCACCGCCGATGTGCACTACACCGCGGCTCACCACTACAGCCCCGAGCGCGCACAGTTCACTGACTTCGCGCCCTTCTGGGAATTCGTCTCCGGTCCTCTCCACGCGGGCGCTTTCGGCCCCAACGAAATGGATCCGACCTTCGGGCCGAAGGTGGAATACGTCCACGCTCCGGGTAAGGACAACGCCAACGCCGACCCCACGCAGGATTTCCAACACTTCGGTGAAGTCGACATTGACGGCGACTCGCGTGAGATGACTGTCCGTTTGCTCACCACCCGTGGCACCGAGTTGTGGTCGACGACACTGAAGCCACAGGCGTAAGCACACTGTTCAACTGGGCATGGCGGTAGCTGCTAATTAGTGCGTTCCACCACGCTTTACGACGGTCTCCTGCCCCGCAGCCTGCCAGGCCACAATACCTCCGTCCAAGTTGATGAGCTCCGGCGTGGCACCATCAGTCTCGACCTCACCAGCCAGCAGCTCAATTGCCTGCTGCGAACGGGCACCCGAGTGGCAGTGAATGACAACTCGTGGGGAGTTCGGCTGGAGGTTCCGCTCAGCCCACGCTTCGCGAATCGCAGCCCACCTACGGCTGCGAATTTCGCCGAGCGGTACAAGCACCGATCCGGCAATGGCGGCCTCTGCATACTCTTCGGGCTCGCGTACATCGATAAGAGGCACGCCCTCGGCGAGAAGCTCACGCACTGCATGAGGACCAACGCTGCGCACATTCTGCTCCGCGCCGTCTTCATTTTCCGACCACGATGCTGCGCACACCTGCGCAATTTCGGTCAGGTCGGAAACGGGTTCGCGCTCCGGGTCGGTTGCAAAGGACAGTGTGCGGGTGGTTGCCTCCAAAGCGTCGATAAGCACGAGCTTGCCGACGGCGGCCTTGCCGACACCGGTGAGCACCTTGATTGCTTCGACGACCATCATGGAACCAATCTGACCGACCATTGCGCCGAGAACCCCACCTGCGGCGCACGACGGCACGGAGCCGGGGTCGGGGATGTCGGGGTAGAGATCGCGAAGCATGGGACCGCAGCCCGGCCAGAACACAGACAGTTGCCCTGCAAACTGCAGGATTGTGGCCCAGACCAGCGGGGTTCCGGTCAGCTCCGCAGCATCGGAAGACAGATAGCGGGTGGCGAAATTGTCCGCGCCGTCGAGCACTACATCGTGAGTGGCGAAGAGCTCCTCAGCATTGTCGACGCTTAACCTGCCGACGATTGCGGTCACCGATGCCTCGGAGTCAAGGCGCCGCACGGCATCCGCGGCAGATTCGGCCTTCGGGCGACCAATGTCGGACTCACGGTGAATGACCTGGCGCTGAAGATTGGACTCGTCGACCACGTCATCGTCAATGATGGTGATGTGCCCGACCCCTGCCCCGGCCAGGTACAACAGCGCAGGCGATCCCAAGCCACCAGCTCCGATGACGAGGACGCGGGAGGCTCGCAAAGTTCGCTGCCCCTCGGCACCAAAGCCCGGAAGTGTTAGGTGCCGGGCGTACCGGCGCAGGTCGCGGTCCGAAAGATTGACCCCCTGCTCAGCCATTACAGAGAATCCTGCTCGCGTGCGCCGCTGACGCGCTCAGTGATGATGCCCTCAAACGACGAGCTCGCCTGGGCTAGTCGACGCCGTGGAATGCGGCCGGACTCGCGAGCAGTCAGTCCTGCCTCAACGCCGAAGCGCATCGCCGTGGCCATGCCCACCGGATCATGTGCACGGGTCACTGCGGATGCCAACAGCACTGCATCGCAGCCAAGCTCCATCGCCTGAGCTGCCTCAGACGCGGTACCGATGCCCGCATCCAGGATGATGGGCACATTCGCGCGGTCAACAATCAGCTCGATGTTGTGTGGGTTGAGAATTCCCAGGCCAGTGCCAATCGGAGAGCCCGCCGGCATGACCGCCGCACAGCCCAGATCCTCCAGGCGCTTGGCCAGCGCCGGATCGTCATTGGTGTAAGCGAAAACCACGAAGTCGTCAGCCACCAGCTGCTCCGCAGCGGCGACCAGCTCGACCGGGTCCGGCAGCAGAGTGTCCTCGTCGGCGATGACCTCGAGCTTCAGCAGGTTGGTCTCCAGCGCCTCGCGGGCCAACTGCGCAGTCAACACCGCGTCACGAGCGGTATAGCACCCCGCGGTATTCGGCAGCGCCGCGATATTGTTGCGCTGCAGAATCTCAAAAACGTTCTGCTTCGTGCCGGGCGTAAAGCGGCGCATCGCCACCGTAGTCAGCTCGGTGCCCGAAGCCACCAGCGCGCGCTCCAGCGTATCCATACTGGTCGCACCGCCAGTTCCCATAATCAGACGGGAGTTCAATTCCAGCCCACCAATGCGCAGCGGTTCCTGTGTAAGTTCGCGCGTCAGTTCGCTCGCCGCCCCGGTTTCGTTTGCTTGTGCGGACATATTTTCCTGTGCGGACTTCTCAGTCATCTCTAGCCTCCCTGAACTGCTGTCACGATGTCGATTGCACCTGCCACGGGCGTGGTCGCCCACTTGGCACGCGGAATCACCGCACCATCCACGGCTACTGCAATCCCCAGGCGGGTACCGTTCGCGGCGGTGCCGTCGTCGTTAAGCGCGTGCCCCGTGTGCTTTGCGACGAGATCTGCGACCATCTCCCCCGCAGCCGGTGTGTAGCCTTCGCCATTGAGTGTTGTGGTGGACATAAGCGAGCCTCCTCTAGTCGCTGAAGCGGAATGGATCGACGGCGGAAAGAAGCGCTGGGTCGTTATCATTTTCTCGACCTGCGACGACATCGGCCGTGAGCTTGGAACCGATGGCCGTAAGCAGAATGCCGTGACGGAAGTAGCCGGTGGACACGGTCAGTCCTGGAGCCACGCGGCCAATCATGGGGACATCGTCCGGGGAACCCGGCCGGGCGCGGGCGGTCATCTCGTAGATTTCGCAGTCGAGAATGCCGGGCACCAGGCGGTATGCGTCGCGGAGTAGCTGGTGGACTCCTTCGGCGGAGACACCGGTCAGGTCATCTTCACGCGAGGTTGCGCCGAGCACGACGGTGCCGTCGGCACGCGGGACGATATAAACCGGACGCCCCTGAACCACACCGCGAATAGTGCGGGTGACCAGCGGCTGCAAGCGCTCCGGCACCCGCAGACGCAGCACATCCCCATAGACCGGGCGCAGCGGCAGATTCAGATTCTCCGGCAGACCGGCCATATCGGCGGTGTTCAGCCCCGCAGCCAAAACGACCTCATCGGCGAGGTAGTCATTTCCGTCCGTACCGCGCAGCCCAATGGCTTGGCGGGGGTCGGCATCGGAAGCGTAGATAACCTCTTCCACGCGAGTGCGGATGACGCGGTCTCCTAGAATGGTCAGCAACGCCTCTGCGAGCAGACGCGGATTGACCTGGTGATCTCCCGGAATATCCACCGCACCAACACAGCCCGGCCCCAGTGCCGGTTCTGCCCGGCGCGCCTCGGTGGCGGTGATGCGGTTGATCTCCATGCCCATGTCATGCTGCAGCTCAACGAGCTCGCTGAGTGTCTGCCGGTCGGCAGCATCGCCCGCACAAACAAACGTGGAATTCTCGATGTAGCCGACATCGTGGCCCGATTCCTCGGCGATAGCCAGGGCAAAGTCGCGGTAGAGCTTGCCCGATTCCACCATCAGCGGATACAGCGTCGGCTGATCCCACACGACTTCGGCAACCGGCGCCAGCATGCCAGCCGCGGCGAAGGTTGCGCCGGAAACGGGCTCGGCATCGAGGACGGTCACATCGAATCCCTGGCGGAGTAGTCTCCATGCCGTCGCCAAGCCGATAATGCCCGCGCCTGCGATAACAACGCTTGACGACGTATCCCCTGTGCCGCCCTCACTTGTCGAGGCGGCACCCATAGCGGCAGCATTCACTGCCATTCCTCCCTCCGGCGGCATAACCCGCATCAGGTAAAAGCGGTCGGCGTTATTCGCCCTCTCAGCCAGCGGCATCTCATCGATACCGAGTACGGCTCCCGCGGAACGTGGTACTCCCCCATCATATGACTTCGGGCTCTCCGTCACGACACCGCATCCTCAACCTCGCCTAACATGGGGACATGAACGCCTCATCAGCTGCCACTCGCACAACACGACGCGCCCTGCTTGCCGACGCCCGCCTGTACCTCTGCACCGACTCGCGCGCATCCCGCGGTGATCTGCGTGAATTCCTGCACGCCTGTTACGAAGGCGGCACCGACATCATCCAGCTGCGCGACAAGAAAGTCGACACCCGCGACGAGATTGCCGCTGTGGAGACCCTCGCCGAGGTCGCCGCTGAACACGGCAAGCTCTTCGCCGTCAATGACCGCGCCGACATTGCCGCGCTGACCGGCGCAGACATCCTGCATGTGGGTCAGGAAGACCTCACCACCGAGCAGGCCCGCCAGATCGTTGGCCCCGAGGTTCTCATCGGCCGATCCAACCGAAATCTGGACATGTTCGCCACCTCGCTTGCCGACGATGGCATCGATTACGCGGTGATCGGTCCGGTGTATGCCACCCCGACGAAGCCCGACCGTCAGCCCGTCGGAGTCGAGATGGTCCGTGAAGCTGCGGCACTCGTGCGGAGGGCGCGTGCACAGGGTTCAGCGGAGTCCCACCAGGATTCCGTGGCCGATATTGTGCGCCCGCACGACCGCGGCGCAAGTGACCCGGTAAAGCCATGGTGGGCAATCGGCGGTATCAACGCCGAGACCGCCGGCGAAGTTATCGCCGCTGGCGCGGAGCGCATTGTGGTGGTTCGCGCACTAACCGAGGCAGCAAATCCGGAAGAGGCAGCGCGTGCTCTGCGCGCTGTGGTTTCACCAAGGAGCTAGGACGCTGTGAATATTAATTCACAACAAGACGACCTTCTGACTCAAGCTAAAGCGAATAGCAATGGCCGCGCTGCGGAAATTGTTGTCCACGACGGCCCGCTACGCCAGACTCTCATCGCACTGACTGAAGGAACTGAGCTTTCCGCCCATAACTCGCCGCCCGCAGCCTCGATGCTTGTGCTTGTTGGCGAAGTTGAAATCACCGGTGCCGATAAAACCACGATTTCCGAGGGCAATCTCAAAGTGCTCACCCACGTCAAGCACGGAGTGAAGGCTCTAGCGGATTCCGTGTTTTTGCTGACCACGGTCACAGGCGTCGACGGAATCGACAGCCACGGCGACAAGTAGCAATCAGCGCCTACTCCCCGGCGAACGTCTCCAACTGCCGAATGGCACCGGAGACAATCAACAGGTCACCTGCGGTAATGCGGTCGTCGGCAAGCGCAGGGCGGAAGCGCTGACCGCGCTTTTGCACGGCGACAACCGTAACCGGTGCGCTCTGGTTAATCTCCGCCACGGTCTTATCCAGGCAATGGATCGGCGGCGCGACCTTACCGACTGCGTAGTCGCGATCGAACTCCAGGAAGTCCTGGACCTTGCCGCCGATTAGGTGCGCAATACGACGGCCGGTGTCTGCCTCCGGGCGAATGACATGGTGCACACCGATCTGGCCCAGAATCTTGGCGTGAGCCTGGTTATCGGCTTTCGCCCAAATCAGCGGTACATCCATGTCCACCAGCGCGGATGCGGTCAGTAACGACGCCTCGATATCACTGCCGATTGCAATGACCACGCGTTCGGCTTCATCGACACCGAGCTGCTTCAGTACTTCCGGCATGGTGGTGTCGGCGGTAACCACGTGATCGAAGGTCGAGGACAGCTCCTGGACCACCTTTTCGCGGTGGTCTACGCAGAGAACCTCGATACCGCCAGCGACCAGCTCCTCGCCGAGCGCCTGTCCGAAACGCCCCATGCCGAGAATGACAACAGGAGAAGAGCTGGCTTGGTTGGCGAAATGCTCTGCAAAACCAGCAAACGGGTTGAATTTCGAGTTAGCCAATGAAGGGCCTTTCTTCCGGATATTCGTAGATGCGCTGGCGTGGGCGGGCGGCCAAGGCCGTCGCCAAAGCGATCGGGCCAACACGTCCGGCGAACATCAGCACGATGAAGATTGCCTGTGCCGCCACCGGTAGATTAGCGGTGATGCCTGTGGATAGGCCTACCGTGGCGAAGGCGCTGACTACTTCAAACAGGATTTGGTCAGTAGAAAACTGTGGCGCTAGGAAACTGACGGCGATTACTGCCAGAAAAACCTGGCCAATACCGAATGCAAGAACGACGAGGGCCTGACGCAGCACTTTTGGGTTGAGGCGCCGCCGAGCCACGGACACGGAGGTGTCACCGCGAATCTCCGCGAGAACGGCGGCGAGAATGACTGCCGACGTCGTGATTTTCACGCCACCTGCAGTACCACCGGTGCCGCCGCCAATGAACATGAGGAAGTCAGTGCCCAGCAGTGTCGATGGGTGGAAGTCCGCGTAATCGAGTGCGTTGAACCCCGCGGTACGCGGGCTCACACTAGCGAAGAATGAGTTGAGTATCTTCTCCCCTGTAGTGAATCCAGACATGGCATTGGACCACTCACCAAATGCCACCATGATTGTGCCCAAAGCAATCAGCAGGATGGTGCCTTTGATAGTGAAGCGAGTAGTCAGAGACCAGCGTTTAGGCAACTGCCCTCGCGTGCGGACACTAAGCCACGCTTTCAGGTGTCGCCAGGCCTCGAGCAGAACAGAAAAACCCAGACCACCAACGATAAGAGAGAAGGCCAGCGGCAAAAGTATCCAGGCATCACTGCGGAACCCAATGACGTTGTCCGTATACAGAGCAAAACCGGCATTGTTGAAGCTTGAGATGGCATGGAACAAGCCCTCCCACGCAGCTCTCCCCCAGCCGTACCCATAACCTAGGTGGAACCGCAGCATAAGTGCCACTGCCACAACAAACTCCACCAACAGCGTGAAGCTAACGGCAGCACGGACAACCCATGAGATCTCGCCCATGTCCATACCGCGGCCCTCAACGCGCGCACCAGCACGGCGGTTAAGGCCGAGTCTTCCCGCAACGAAGAGGCCAAAAAGTGAAGCCAAGGTCATGAACCCAAGGCCACCCAGCTGAATCAACAGCATGATGACAACCTTGCCGAAGGTTGACCAATGGGTAGCCGTATCTACGGTGATCAGGCCGGTCAGGCTTGTTGCCGAGGTGGCTGTGAACAGAGCATCAGACAGCGCCGTGGGCAGGCACAGATTCCCAGGGCTCGGGGCACAGTGCCCCGTGGGGTGGCTATTGGCTGCCGAGATCGGCAGCATTAACAAAACCGTGCCAACGGTTATGAGGGCGACATAGCACCACACCACCAACGTCGTGGGACGAACTCCCCGACGTGATTTAGTGGTCTGCCGCGACAGCGTAATCACCATCGGAACGTTAGTCCTCGTGGCCAGCGGTGTCGAGGGGATCCGAGAATTCTGCCCCTTACGCGTACCCGACTAATAGGGGAACTACCCTACACCCCAGGCACAGTTGCGATATCCCGTACACATTTCGCGCCCAATCCCCGCCCCCACACCCCACCCGCTTTGGCTACTGCGGAAACCTTGAGTTATGGTCAGATTCATGATGACACCCCTGATGAACACACCCGCGCCGTGCGGCGCACAGTGGTGGTGGCTCGCTTAAGTCCGCGAGCAACGTCACGTCATCTCATTAATGTCGACGGCAAACCCGTCAAGTACGAGCTCGCAAGAAGATAAAACTGGCGGGCTCTTTTCTTTTGTCGGCTCGACGAAGAGAACCAGGGCCCGCTGAAATAAACAACAGCAACGAAAGGCCCCCTCAATGACTGATTACAACCCCAGCGCGGATGCCATCGCCAAGGCTTCAGCACCGACTGCAACTAGGGTGCCGTCGGCAAGCGTTAACGGCGCGGGCGAGGTGCGCGAAACCCTCTTACCTGCATTTTTCGGTCGCTTCGGCGGACAGGAAGTGCCAGAGTTCCTGCTGCCAGCTCTCGATGAACTGGAAGCGGCTTACATCGAGGCGATGAGCAATCCGGAGTTCCAGCGCGAGCTGGAAGAACTGCGTCGCGATTTCCTCGGCCGCGCGACCCCGCTGTTCGAATGCCGTCGTCTATCCACGCCGAACACGACGATTGTGCTGAAACGCGAGGACTTGAACCACGGCGGCGCGCACAAGGGCAACAATGTGGTCGGCCAGGCGCTGCTGGCAAAGCGCATGGGAAAAACCCGCCTCATTGCTGAGACAGGTGCAGGCCAGCACGGCACGGCCACCGCGATGGCCGCAGCACTGCTGGGACTTGAGTGCGAGATTTACATGGGCGCACACGATGTCGCCCGCCAGCACCCCAATGTCGAGCGCATGGAGCTCATGGGCGCGAAGGTCGTTCCCGTCACCACCGGCGAGGCCGGTTTGAAGGATGCTATTGACGAGGCACTGGTCGAGTGGAGCAAGACTCTCGACTCCACTTTCTACCTGCTGGGCACAGCCGCCGGACCGCACCCATTCCCCACTATCGTGCGTGAATTCCAGCAGGTCATCTCGGAGGAGTCACGCAGTCAGATGGCCGAGCGTTACGGCAAGCTTCCCGACGCTGTCATCGCAGCCGTCGGTGGCGGCTCCAACGCCATCGGCGCATTTGCTAACTACATCGACGACTCCGATGTCGCCCTCATTGGCGTCGAACCCGCAGGTGAGGGTCTCGACACTGACCGTCACGGCGCGCCCATCAATGCGGGCAAGACTGGTGTCCTTCACGGCATGCGCTCATTTGTCATGCTTTCCGACGACGGCGAGGTGTTGCCATCGCACTCCATCTCGGCGGGCTTGGATTACCCGTCTGTTGGCCCGGAGCACGGCATGCTGAAGGAGAATGGCCGCGCCAGCTATGTCGGAATTACCGACGAGGAGGCGCTGGAAGCGTTCCAGCTGCTCAGCCGCATGGAGGGCATTATTCCGGCGATGGAATCCTCGCATGCGCTGGCGCAGGCCATTAAGATTGCGCGACTCCGTGAAACCGACCCTGCCGCTGTTAGCGAGCTCGGGCTGCCGGTTCACGAAGGCGATGAGCCTTTGCTGTTGCTCGTGAACCTGTCGGGTCGCGGTGATAAGGATATGGAGCAGGTCCGGGAGTTCCTGAACCAGTAGGAATAACCAGTAGGGATTGCTTCCCCACTAGCTGCCTAGCAGGAATCGGACCAAAGCTAATTCTTGTTAGGCAGCACGGCGATCGTCGGCGGCGATGCCCTGCTTCGGGTTCGCCTCCACGATGGCTTCGGCAAGCAGCGATGCCAGCGCATCCTGCTTGGATTCCTTGCCGTCCTGGAAAATCGGGGACACAGTATCCATAATCTCGTTGAATGCGTTCATCAGAGGTCACCTCTCTTAAGATCTCTTTGATCTTTATTGTTGGACTTCTCCAACCGATTCTTTGCGATTCCGCAGTTGAAACGTCGTTTCATCGAATCGTTTGGAACTTATGACTTGCAACCGTAGACGACAACACAAGACCTGGCAAGCGCTAAACTTTATTTTTAGTTAACCTTTTGTTAACTTTTGGACGCTTTTTAGCTCAGGCACTGAGCCACAAACAGCGCCCCTCGACGCCGCCCCATACCTCGCTTTACTGCCGTTGATAACGGCTTCAAAAATCACGCTTTTACACAACCAAAAACAGGGCGCGGAAGTCTCTTTTGGTCAGACATAAACTATCCCCACTAAAAGCGCTTGCAGCCAACATTGAATGTGGGTTACACACCGCGCTCAATCGTCACCCCACGCAGGGATAGCCGCCAGTTCCTCAGAGGTCAACCCCATCGACAATTAAAGAAAAAGGGGCCCCTGCCAGCGGAAATAGACCACCGACAGAGCTGCCGGCTGTCAAAGATGCTGCCGCGAAGGCCACCCCACCCCACTATCGACCCAACCCCAGCCTCACTTGATGTGACCGCAGCCACAGAACCCTCAATCTGAGGCAGTTTTTCCGCCTTTACAGCAAACCGGCGATCAAGAAAACAGAGCCCCAACGGCCCCTTCCAGGAATGCCCCCAACATCGGCTCTACCAGCGACCGTCGGTAGAGGGTTTAAAGCAGCGATTCGCCCGTCGAGCACCCTATCTCGCCCGACTGAAAAACACCCCTAAAAGGGTGAGGTAAATCACACCGCGAGCGCCACTAAAAGCCGTTTTAACGACGATCAGTGAACACCCCAATACGCCGAACAGCCTCTTCCATCTCGGACGTCTCACCGGCGAAGCAGAGGCGAACCCACTGATGGCCGTTCTCTGTGTCGAAGTCGATTCCAGGGGCAACGGCCACGCCCGTTGCGGCCAACAGTTCCCGAGCCCAAGTCATGGAGTCGACGGAGTTCGGGTCGTCGTAAAGCCCTGCGATATTGGCGTAGATATAGAAACCGCCGTCGGGTGGGGCGATATTACCGAGACCGACGCGGGGCAGCCCCTCGAGCAAAACGTCGCGGTTGCGCGCGTAACGCGTCACGTGCGAATTGAGCTCGACAATGGACTCGGCGCTGAACGCCTCTACCGCGGCTTCCTGCGAAATTGCCGGCGGGCAGACAGTGAGGTTGGCTTCGAGGCGATCAAGCGGCGCACGCAGCCACTTGGGAACGATTAGCCAGCCGACGCGCCAGCCGGTCATCGAGAAGTACTTACTGACACTGCCGACCACGACCGCCGCGTCGGAGAACTCGCGTGCAGACGCACACTGTCGGCCATAAGTAATGCCGTGATAAATCTCGTCGGAAATGAGCAGGCAATCGTGCTGCTCACACCACTTCGCAATGGCACGCAGCTCGTCGGCATCGATAATGGTGCCAGTGGGATTATCCGGGCTGGTGACAATCACGGCCTTGGGCACGCGCGGAAGTGCCTCCAGGTGTTGGGCGGTGAGTTGGAAACGAGTCTCAGGACCACAGTCAATCTCGACAATGTTGGCGCCGAGCGCCTGCAGCGTATTGCGGTATGCGGGATAGCCCGGGCGCGCGAGCACGATGTCGTCGCCAACATCGAGGGCTGCGAGGAAGAGCGCTACGAAACCGCCGGAAGAACCGGTAGTGATGACAACATCAGCGACTTCCGTGGCCGTGCCGTAGTTTTCACGATGCCAGGCGGCGATGGTTTCACGCAGCTCAGGCGTGCCGACGGCCGCTGTGTAGCCCAGAACCTGATTTTCTAAATCAGCACGCGCACGGGCAATCGCGGCAGCCGGGGCCGCGGTCGCGGGCTGTCCCACGCAGAGGAATAGAGCATCACCGTGAGTACGCTGACGCTCCTGTGCGAGCGCGAGAACATCCATCACATGGAAGGGTGCGACCTCACAGCGGCGGGATGCTAGGTCGCGCTGGGGCTGGGATGCCTGCGGTGACTGCGAGGAGTTTAACGGCTGCGGTGACTGCGACGACTTTGGCGACTGCGGAGATTCGGCGTGCATACCTTCATCTTTGCAGCCACCGAGGCCACCCGGGAAATCTAGTTCAACCCGGGTGGGTGCACCAGTGAGGTATCCGAGTGCAGCCTGAACACCTCGGGCATTATTTAGATGGAAATGCGGCCCTCAACTGCAGGTAGTGCAATGTCGGTGCGGTAGTGCGAGCCCTCGAGCTTAATGGTCTTGATGGTCTCGTACGCCTTGTCGCGGGCCTCTTCCAGCGTGTCACCAACGCCGATGACGTTGAGCACACGGCCACCAGCGGAGACCAGCTCACCTGCAGCATTGCGGGCAGTACCTGCGTGGAGAATGCCATCTTCCTCGCGGCCAGGCTCTGCACCTTCAATGACATCACCCGTGCGCGTCGATACCGGGTAGCCTTCAGCGGCCAGTACAACAGTCAGAGCGTAACCATCACGCCAAGACAGCGGACCGAAGTCCGCCAATGTTCCGGTAGCAGCGGCGTTGAGCAGCTGCGCCACCGGGGACTCCAGCAGCGCCAGCACGGCCTGGGTCTCCGGGTCACCGAAACGGCAGTTGAACTCAATGACAGCCGGGCCGTCCTCGCCCCAGGCCAGACCTGCGTACAGCAGACCCTGGAACGGGCAACCGCGAGCGGCCATCTCACGAGCGACCGGCTCGCAGACCTCGGTGACAATGCGCTCAGTTGCGCCTTCCGGCAGCCAGGACAGCGGGCTGTAAGCACCCATGCCACCGGTGTTCGACCCCTCGTCGTTATTACCGACGCGCTTGTGGTCCTGAGCCGGCAACAGCGGGACGACGGTTTCGCCGTCGACCAGGCAGAACAGGGAAACTTCCGGGCCGTCCAGGAAGGACTCCAGCAGCACCGGGTTACCGGCGGCCAGAACAGCCTTTGCGTGTTCGAGAGCTTCAGCGCGGTCCTTAGTGACCACGACTCCCTTGCCAGCAGCCAGACCGTCATCCTTCACGACCCAGTTCGGGCCAAAGCGGTCAATGGCGGCCTCGATGTCTTCGTCGGAGGCCTCCGGCTGGATGGCCTCTGCCGAGGCGGTCTTTACCCCAGCCGCCTTCATGACGTCCTTAGCGAAAGCCTTGGACCCCTCAATCCGAGCTGCGTCAGCGTTCGGGCCGAAGACCGCGAAACCAGCGTCGCGCAGTGCGTCTGCCACACCCGCGACCAGCGGAACCTCAGGGCCAATAACAACCAAATCGGCCCCAATTTCCTTGGCCAGCGCAACAGCGCCAGCGGGGTCATCCACGACCAGTGGATGCATGGTTGCAATTTCACTCATACCCGCATTACCAGGGGCTACGTGAAGATCAGTAGCCTGCGGGTCCTTACTCATTGCGTACAACAGGGCGTGCTCACGGGCACCGGAGCCAATTACGAGGATGCGCATAGCAATCATCTTACTAATCAGCCCGGATAACTCTCATCGCACCCAACCCCTCAATCCGCTATTCGGGTTACCCTTGGCACATGAGCACAGTATTTACCAAGATCATCAACGGTGAACTCCCCGGTCGTTTTGTCTACCGCGATGACAAGGTCGTCGCATTTTTGACCATCGAGCCAATTGCGCCTGGTCATACGCTGGTCGTCCCTGTTGAAGAGGTGGACAAGTGGACGGACGCCTCGCCTGAGCTATGGGCCCACCTCAATGAGGTTGCCCAGAAGGTTGGTCAGGCTGTTGTCTCCGCTTTTGACGCTCCGCGTGCTGGCTACCTCATCGCCGGCTTCGAAGTTCCGCACACCCACATTCATATCTTCCCTGCCCACGATATGTCCGGGTACAACCTGCAGTCGGTGAATCGCAATCCTTCCGCAGAGTCCATGGATGAGGCCGCCGCTAAGCTACGGGAGGCCCTCGGGACTGACGAAGACGGAAAGTTGGTGCGCTAATCGCCGCTTCAAACGAGGATTTTCGGGAAGAACAACTTCCGGTAGCCCCTGCCCCTGAAGCGCAGGAACCGGAGGCGCATAAACCGGCTGCAGCTGAAGGATCAGCATCGCTCCCCTATGCCATCTTCCGTCCGCTGCGCGGTGTTTTCGAAGATAACTGGGGAGCCAAAGTATCCAAGTCCCGGCCGTGGCCGGTCATCCTCCTGCACGGAACAGGCCAGGTCAAGGGCATTTGGGAGACCCTTGGCGGTCAGTTGCGGGAAGATGGCTGGGCTGTCTTCGCGCCAGATTTTGGGCACCGTGCAACAGACCCCATCAATCAGTCCATCGACATGCTCGTGCCTTACATCAAGGCTGTCCTGCACGCCACTGACGCAAAGCACGCCGTTATCGTGGGGCACTCGCAAGGCGGCTTAATTGCCACCCTGCTTTCTCTGCGCATTTCCAAGTACATCAAGCATGTTGTCTGCCTTGCCGCGCCCAATCACGGCACCAATCTGGGCGGCATCGCTTCCAGTATCACTAAGATCCCCGGCACAAAGTCGCTGATGAGCAACTTTGTGCAGAGCTATTGGGGCGTTTCCGGTTTGGAACAGCTCACGGGTTCAAAGATGGTTTTGAACTCCAATTCCCACGATATCCTCGGTCCCGGTGTTACTTACACCTGCATTGCCACCAAGTATGACCAGCTCATTTCCCCTCCACAGTCCTGTTTCTTGGATGATGGTGACACAGGCATGGTCACCAATCTCTATGTGCAGGACACGTTCCCTCAAGCCATCGTTTTGCATGAGCAGATGGCGCACGATTGGCGCCCCCGCGCGCTTACTCGCGAGGCACTATTCAAGCTGGTAGGCGAGGATTTTGACCCAATCGAGCATGCGGAATAGACCGCTCCTAACGCGGATTTTCCCACCGACAGCCGCACATCCGTCCCTGCCAAATCCAAGTCCAGCGTCGGGGGACCTCAGAGACCCCGTTCCGGTTATCGCACTTCATGGCACGCTCGATAGTCCCGGCGCGTGGGCACCGCTTGCCGACGGACTCCGTGCCCGCGGCCGCCGAGTCTATGTACCGGCCTACGGAGACCGTGGCACTGCTGCCCTCGTAGATTCTGTCGCCGAAGTCGAGGCCTATATCAACGGAGTCTGCACTGAAACGAACTCGGACACGGTCGATATTGTGGCTCACTCGCAGGGTGGGCTACTGGCTTTCCTGCTGTTTACGCGTCTTGCAAACCATGAATGCGAGCGTTTTTCGTTTCGACGTGTCATCAGTGTGTCGGGCTCTGTCGGCGGTGTAAATCTGACTGAGATCTCCCGCATTTTGGGCTGGTGGAATGGGGCTCCTGCCCGCTGGCTAATGGGACAGGCTTTAGCCGATCAAATTGCGGTAGCGGCAGGACAATATGAACTTCCTGCAGCCAACACTGCCCCACACCTCCGAAGGCGCAAGGCAGCCACACCTGACTGGATTAATGTCATCAGCCACCATGACAACCTGGTCATTCCGTGGTCCGATACCGCGCAGAGCTTCCTGCCGGACAGTCGAGCTGTTTTGCTCGAAACCGAGCTGGAGGGCAGGTCTGTTGCGCATTGGAAGCAGCAAACAGACCCCGAAGTGATCGAACTGATCACTCGGCTATTGGCGTAGAGCTTCGACCTAGAACTTGGTCAGCGACTCGCGCGCGGTGACGACATCCGCAAGCAGCTGCTGCGCGGCTGGCGAGGGGTTATCGGAGGTGAGGGCCTCGATGACGACGTCGGGAAGCCCTGCGGCGCGGTAGTCGTCGACAGTGACATCGCCGTACTCGAGGACCCCGTGGAGCCATGCGACTGCACGCGACTCTGGTGAAATGCAGCGTCGTGCGGTGCGTTCCTGCTGGACGAGCACATCACGGTTTTCCACCCCGCGCATCCCCAGCCGTGCAAGAGTGCGAGCAGCAGAGATGAGGTTCTCACCGGCAACACAATCCTGCTGGTTCGGATTGGCCGGCGGCTTCTTACGACCACGACGGCGCACGTAGAGCTCCTGCTGACCAATACCGACCAGGGAGCCATCGCGGTTTCGGATTACAGAGGTGTATGGAACGACCGTCGAATAGCCACCTTCAGTTTCGGCCTTAAGCTTTTCGACCATCTCATCCGGCACCTCTACCTCAAGGTACGCACCATTCTTACCCGGCCGGATAAATTCAAACGACCCAGTTCGCGTCCACGCCTCGTACTTCTTGACATCCAGACGCTGCATAACCAGCGTGCCAAACAGCACATCCGTCATCGAAAACAGTGCACCGCCAAATGCCGCGCCATGCATATTCGCAGTCAGAGCGTTTAGGCGCAGCTCCAATCGCCCCTCAGACCAGTCATCCGCAATCTCAGTGATACGGATGCCGGTGCCAAACAGCGGCGGCCAAATGTTCAGCAAGAACTTTGCCTTAGCCGGGGACATCTCTTTCTCAGCAAGTTTGTACAGGGTGCGTCGCAGCGATGGACCAATAGACATAACTACTTACATTAGGTGTTGACCGGGCGAACGCGGGCATTATTGTCAGAAAACAAAAGTGTGTCAGCTTCAGCACATGTTTTACGACGGTTCCCGCGCCCCACCTTTTATTGAGACAACGACTATTTAGACAGCGAACCGTTCCGCCAGCATATTGACGCGCCGAGTGAAGAAATCCCGCAATTGCGCGTAGCGAGGATAGCCATAAATGCCGCGGTCAGCCGGGTCATCATATTCCCAGCGCTCAGTTTCTACATCTGGCGCAATGTAGTCCGATACATCGATTTTCCCCACAACAATGACCACATCCGCACTATCCGCGAGAGATGGCGTGAGCTGATGAGGATCTCCATCGCACCGTGCCCCCACCTCACAGAGTGCACGCCGCGCGTCTTCATCCAGACCGCGGTCATCATCATCGATGCTGATACCTGCTGACAAAACTGTCAGGCCCGGGGCAGCTTGCCGCAGCAGCCCTTCTAGTACGCGTGAGAGTCCCATGTTTGAACTACTGACAAAGAGCACCTCTGACATGGCTCTATCGTAGAATATTTTTCTCAGAGAAATCACCCCAGCTTGTGGGGTTTTCTGGAAGGTTTTACAGAAAAATGCCAAAAGCGCCCATAGCGCAGGCCCTTCCCCGAGACCAGCCCTATCGACGCTTATGACTTAAAAACAAAGCCCACTTTACATACGCGTGTAACTCCTGTGAAGCATGGGGCTGGAGTTACAGATGTGAATTCTCCGTGACCTGTGATTTTCCGGCTGTCGGTGTTGCGCTGTCCGGCTGTCGGTGTTGCGCTGTCCTATCGATGCAATATTCACCTATCGATACGCAGCAGCGTGGCCATAAGTGGAAAGCTCATCCATATGTCGACCGGGACTTCCGACAACGTGCGCATAAGTGACAGAAAATTCCCCCGCCCCAGCCCCCGACAGGCATTTGCCCTTTAATCTGCCTTCAAAAGAATCCTTTGCTCCCCGCCCCGGCCCCCTTAGACCGGATAAAACTGGCGGGGCCAATCGCTCGCGAATAGGAGAATCACCGTGACCGACTCTCGCGATATTAAACCTTTTGCAGCCAACCGCAGCTCCAAAGTGACCTCCATCGGCTCCATCATCGGCGCAGCAGCAGTGAGCGGCCTACTTCTCGGAGGTGTCGGTGCGGGCACCTGCTTGGCAATTCTCGATGTGCCCGAGCGCTCCGACTACGTCATGAAGACTGCGCAGCGTGAGGTACAGGCTGACATCATGGACCCGGACGATGTGCTCACCCCAGAGGAAGAAGAGCGCATGCTTCGCGATGTCTCCCTGATCGCCGCCCCTGACGTGGTCCAAGAGCTGCACTACATGGTCTTTGCCGAGAACAAGGAAAACGTTAATGACTCCGTAGAGGAGTACCTGCGCGATAACCACCAGGAGCTCATCGGCAAGGATAAGTTTGCTGATGGCCAGGTCTTCGTCGGCGTGGGCCTTGATCCGCGCCAAGCCTTCGTCTTCGCGGGTGAGGACGTGGCTGCTCAAATGAAGCTACGCAAGAATGACAGCCATCTGAAACAGTCCATCGAAGCAATTAAGCCGGGCGTGCGGGATGGCAACATTCCTGCTGGCCTCTTTGCTGGCGCAGCGGCTGCAATCGACGTAGACCGTGCTGCGGATACTCAGTACGAGGGCGCAAAAGAGGATCGGATGGGGGCGGCCGTTGGCCTCGGGGTGGCGGGCCTGAGCGTTGGCGGCGCTGGTGTCGGCCTCGCCGGCGGTATACGCCGCAGCCGACAGAAGAAGGCACAGCAGGCACGCGAGGACTGGGACTACGTGTCGCAGACCTACACCGATGTGGCGCAACGGCTAAGGGAGATTGATATTCGAGCGCACTCGCTCCAATCAGGACTGGTGGATGAGCGCCTGCGCCAGGACTGGGAGGGTTTGCGCGATGACTTCCTAGCGATCGATAGCCAGGTTGGTTCCCTCATGTCGATTCCGGCGGATGCGCCAGATGAGCAATTCCGCTCACGCTCTGAGCTCATCGCCAATGCGCGCCAACTGTGCGAGCGCGTGGAAACCGCTGAGGTCAATATTGAAAAGCTGCACCGCATTGAGAACGCTGATGCGGATGCTCGCCGCTATGAACTCTACGAGCTGGGGAAGGATCTGGCACAGGCAGGCTACTTGGCCGCAAGCATCGACTCGACGCTTGAGCGCCACGCGAAGGAGTTGGAAGATGCCGCCACTGAATTATCCAAGGAACCACACCATCCGCAGTTCATGGAGCGCTACCTAGAACTCTTGGATCGCTCCGCGCTCTTGTCGGAGCACGTGCAGTCCCAGCTGCAGAAGCGCAATGAGGCCGACGAGCGCCCCGAGCGCACGCGCATCTACGACTCTAATTTCTTCGCTGGCTCCGGCTACCACGGCTACGTGCCCTTCTATGTCGTGAGCACCTGGGATAGCGATGCCACCACTGCCCGCGACAGCTCTTCTAGTAGCGGCGGCGTCAACAGCGGGTTTAGCTCGGGGTTTTCCGGTTCAGGTGGTTCTTCCAGCTTCTAAGCCGGCTTACGGGGCAGAAGGGATGCGGACGTTCTGTTAGACGATTTCACCCCTCACGCTACTTAACCCCCTACTTTTCTCCTTTAAACCAAAGAACCCCAGGCCGGAAAACTTCCTGACCTGGGGTTTTGGAGCCGGAAATGGGATTCGAACCCGTAACCTACCGTTAGGGCACCCTGTAAAGGTTTGACCTATAATGCCATTTATGCCTGTCAAAGGCCGTTTCTCGCGCCGCACAGGGGCACCTCCCCTACTAATTTTTGAGGAAAGCCTTTGGGGAAGTGCGGAGTTTTCCGAAGTAGACCCGCAGCTAGACATACGCCACAGTCTGAGTACAAGACTTAACCCGTGGTGGCTGCGCGGTGTCGGCTAGGGGCCACACACCCCTTGCCCCAGCAACCCCTGCCCGTCGCCCCCTACCCCGCGCATAAAAAGGGACTGAGATTGCCCCCAACCCCTCAATTCCGGTTACTGCTCCTGCCACCCCACGTCGTCGGGTATGACATCCCGGCGCGGGCCCAGTCGCGCAGCCCTCGCCACTAGCATCTCGGATGCAGTACTGCAGATACCCGTCGAAGAGCTGGACACCTATCTACCAGTCCCGCAGCAGCCCGCCACTCCGCAATTCCCCCAGCCCCGACCAATCATCTAGGGCTTTGTCATGCCTTCTGCACCGAGGCAGACGCTCATACCCTTCGACAGGCCGGCGAGGCGGTAGGCGGCTAGCGGGTCACAGGCACCCGCGGCAGGCCGCCCGGCGCGGGCAACGGCGCCCCTCAATGGGCGAACACAATTGGTAAATTGGTCGTCTCAGGCTATCAGTAGTGTTGCAATGAGAGCACCTAGTGAAATAGCGAGCATCCCTAAGCAATTGACCCAAAACTCGCTACCTAGAAACTTGGCTCGGATATGTGCGATTGCTGCGGTGCAGAAGTAGGCAATGACTCCAACCATCGTCGCTATTCCAATGCCTGGTATCCAGAGCCCAATAATGAGTCCACTTGCTGCTAGGCACTTGATAACGATAAGAGCCCACCACCACTCTGTAGGAAGTCGTACTCCTCTGAGGCAGGCCTCGATGAATGCTACGGGTTTGAGCGAGAGTACCGCATCTCCGAACAAAATGGCGGCAAGAATGATGGAGGGCCAAGCAGGCGAAGATTCGAGAATCATTATTTTACTCCGTACGCGATTTTAAGACGGGAGATGGAGCTGTTCGCGTGAATGGATAGTTCGTCGGTGTCGTATGCACCGGCAGCCCAGCCAAGAAGCAACCCAAGATAAATGTTGTAAAGGATTGTTGCGAACTCTCTAGCGTCATCTTTAGGGAGCATATTGCCTAGGCGCAACACGATTTCATCTACCAAGAGAGTTCGAAGCCCGTTGAGAATCTCTCCGTTGCTTCCCTGTGTGATTAGGGCAGCGCCATACGCTTTCGATAATTCTTCCTGCCCAGTAAACATTTTCAGAAAAGGAGCGAGAACGTCGAGAAGGTTGTCTGATTGTCCGCGGAGCTCATCGTGCATGACGGTGATTCGATGTCCGACGGTCTGAACCAACAGCGACTGCTTGCTCCCGACGCTCATAACGGTTCCAACGCTGACGTTGGCTTTCTGCGCGATGGCACGCACATTTGTATCCGCGTACCCGACTGACACAAAAAGGGCATAGGCGGTGTCCAAGACTTTATTGCGCGTCGCCTCCTTTTGAGTAGCACGACTTGATTGAACTTGTTCACTGAACATGTTCAAAGCGTATCGCTGCATCAATCTACGGTCAAGTAGCGATGTGGTTATCCAAGTACATTGCCGTCATGAGAGGCGAGCGGGTTTCCTGCTTACAGGGAGGAAAGTTATAGCTGATCGTCACACCTACATGTTTTTGCTAGACCAGCTTCTCAGACCAATAGACTCGAGGATTGCCGAGCGCTTGGCCGATAAGCCTATCGAGCTTATTCCACGGCCAACGCACGACAGGGGCACCGACGACGCGGGTACTGCCTATGCGCGACGACCCATCCGGCACACGCCCCACCCTGGCAAAACTCTGGCCGGGCTCTAACATGAGCAGGCTTGCCACACCTCGCCGGCGACGATGTTGACACAGACGGATAGGGAATTACTGCCCGCGATAATATCCTGTCATGGCCTACGTCACACGGCAGCCACAGCTACGACTGGGGCCGGTAACGCCGCGTTGGCCACCTTGCAACTGGGGCATGCCTCCGTCTCTACGACCGAGGCGGCCTACATCAACCGCGCGGGTGGGTTTGCCAACTCCGCGATTATCGAGGCGTTCGCCACCGACGCACTGGCGATTTTCGGCGGCTAGTCGCTGCCCCCCCCCCC